>NZ_JAPPVG010000001.1:0-387850 GCF_028680365.1 Pseudomonas sp. MIL19
TGCTGATAATCTTGCGACTAGCAGTCTTACCTCACAAGCACCCACACGAATTGCTTGATTCAGTTGTTAAAGAGCGGGTGGTTAAGTCTTTCGTCTCAACCGAGGCGCGCATTCTACAGCAGCCTCATTCTCCGTCAAGCGATTTCGAAAATTTCTTTTCAATCTCAACCACTTGCGCCTTCGATCAACATCTAGCTTCTCGTCAGCGGGAGGCGAATTCTACAGCGTTTCAAACCACTGTCAACCGCCTCTTTTACCGCTTTCGATCACCTCGACCGAACCACCAACAGAATCAAACCACCACCCTGCCAGCACGGCGCATTCTACGCAGCTTTCGCCGCTTTGCAACCCCTTCTTATAAACCAACCTATTGTTTTATAAGAAGTTTAAGGAACCGCATATACCCAAGGAGCAGCGCTGCATAGTAAGGAGAGCACGATAAAGGCGAGGCGATTGCTAAGCCTTTGCCTCAACACCCGCCACAAGCTCCCGACCCAACGACCAATGTGCGCCGCCCGCAGAAACGACAAAGCCGTTGAAGCTGACGCTTCAACGGCCTTGTCGAACTTACCCAGCAGTTGCTAAGCGCTTTTAACGCGACGCAAGCGAAGCAGGTACTGGATAGGCCCAGAAGCCGCGTAAGCCAGGAAGATGATCAGCAGAATTCGCGGCGGATCACTGAACACAACGGCAAACAGCAACACTACAGCCAAGATAGCCACAAAAGGCACGCGACCTTTCAGATCGAGATCTTTAAAGCTGTTGTACTTGATATTGCTGACCATCAGCATGCCTGCAGCAGCCACTAGAATCGCAACAGCAAAGGCCATATTCGAGCCTTTAATGCCGAAATCACTGAACGCCCACACGGTCCCTGCCACAACACCCGCAGCAGCCGGGCTGGCCAAGCCAATAAAGTAACGCTTATCGGTACTACCAATCTGCGTATTGAAACGCGCTAGACGCAAGGCGGCGCCGGCCACATAAATGAAGGCGACCATCCAGCCAACCTTACCCATACTCCCCAGCGCCCATTCAAACGCGAGTAACGCCGGAGCAACACCGAAGGCAACCATGTCGGACAGTGAATCATACTCAGCACCAAAAGCACTCTGAGTATTGGTCAGGCGCGCCACTCGCCCATCAAGCCCGTCGAGCACCATGGCGACAAACACTGCAGCGGCCGCAACATAAAAGTTACCGTTCATGGCATTGATGATGGCGTAGAAGCCGGCAAACAAATTAGCCGTGGTAAAAAGGTTAGGCAGTAGATAAATGCCGCGGTGACGGACCTTACGCCCCTCAGCGTCATGCCCCTCCTCTATATGCTCATCGATTGGCAGCAGACTTTCTGCATCGCCGGAAGATTGGGGCTCATCTGGACGCTCATTCATGAACAACACCTTGCAACGTATTTGGAGAATTTCGACAAGCACTACCGTTAAGAATTCATCGCAGCGCCCATCAACACCCAGGCTTTATACCAGAAGCCTTGCCGCACAATGAAAAAACGCGGCCTTGGCCGCGTTTTTTCTCACATCAACAGTGCTTAGTTCTTAGCTTTGTCGACGATTTTGTTGGCACCGATCCACGGCATCATGGAGCGCAGTTGCTCACCGATGATCTCGATACCGTGGGCAGCGTTGTTACGACGCTTGGCAGTCATCGAAGGATAGTTAGTCGCACCTTCACTGATGAACATCTTCGCGTATTCGCCGTCCTGAATACGCTTCAGCGCGTTGCGCATAGCCTGGCGAGATTCGGCGTTGATAACCTCAGGACCAGTTACGTACTCACCGTACTCAGCGTTGTTGGAGATTGAGTAGTTCATGTTGGCGATACCGCCTTCGTACATGAGATCCACGATCAGCTTCAGTTCATGCAAGCACTCGAAGTAAGCCATCTCAGGTGCATAGCCGGCTTCAACCAAGGTTTCGAAACCAGCTTTAACCAGCTCAACGGTACCGCCACACAGTACGGCTTGCTCACCGAACAGGTCGGTTTCAGTCTCGTCTTTGAAAGTGGTTTCGATGATACCGGTACGACCACCGCCAACACCCGAGGCGTAGGACAGCGCAACGTTTTTAGCGTTGCCGGAAGCATCCTGGTAAACAGCGATCAGGTCAGGGATACCGCCGCCTTTGACAAACTCGGTACGCACAGTGTGACCTGGTGCTTTCGGCGCGATCATGATTACGTCGAGGTCTGCACGTGGCACAACCTGGTTGTAGTGGATCGCAAAACCGTGGGAGAAGGCCAAGGTAGCGCCTTTCTTGATGTTCGGCTCAACTTCGTTCTTGTACAGCTGCGACTGAAACTCGTCAGGGGTCAGGATCATGACTAGGTCAGCTGCAGCAACAGCGCTGGCTACGTCGGTCACTTTCAGGCCGTGGGCCTCAGCCTTGGCAACAGTGGCCGAGCCTTTACGCAGACCAACAGTCACGTCAACGCCGGAATCTTTCAGGTTGCACGCTTGAGCATGGCCCTGGGAACCGTAACCGATGATGGCAACTTTCTTGCCCTGGATGATCGAAAGGTCACAGTCTTTGTCGTAATAAACTTTCATGTTCTTAGCTCTTCTAATCGAAAGGGATGGGTGCAAGCACCGCGACAGAGCCACCTTAAGTGATCAGCCCCATTGCGTAAAATGATATATTCGCAATACAACATACCGAAAATTGAAACGACCATGGATAGCCACGCCCTAAGACTGTTCCTCTCCCTGGCCGACAACCTGCATTTCGGCAAAACGAGCCGCGAACAGCATGTCAGCCCTTCCGCCCTCAGCCGCAGCATCAAGCAGCTTGAGGATGAACTTGGTGCGCCGCTGTTTCTGAGAGACAACCGCTCAGTCAGCCTGACTCGCGAGGGCAACCAATTTCGTGAATACGCCAAAGAGGTCATAAGCGGTTTACAGGCCATGCGCCAGACCTTCAAACAGGATCAACTGATCTTGCATGGAGAGCTCTCGCTGTATTGCTCGGTAACGGCCAGCTACAGCTTTCTGTACGACATCCTGAGTAGCTTTCGCCAGGACTACCCACGCATTGAGATGAAGCTGCACACAGGCGACGCCGCCAAAGCGGTGCAACGCGTACAAGAAGGCCTTGAAGACCTCGCCATCGGCGCTCGCCCCGACAGCCTGCCGGCCGGTATTGAGTTCCAGCCAATTGCACGCTCAGCGCTGTGCTTTATCGGCCCACTGTCACCCCAGCTATTAACTGATGAGCAACTGAAAAACCCTAACGCCGCAAACTGGCGGGAAGTGCCGATGATTCTTTCAGAGGAAGGCCTGGCCCGAACACGCACAGACCGCTGGCTGAAAAACCACCGCATCAAACCGCGAATTTATGCACAGGTCAGCGGTAACGAAGCCATTGTCAGCATGGTCAGCCTGGGCTTTGGCATTGGCGTGGTTCCGCAAATCGTGCTCGACAATAGCCCATTGACCGCTCGCATCCGCACTTATGACATTCAGCCACCGCTGACTGCCTACGACATTGGCCTGTTTGCGCTGGAGAAGCGCCTCAAAGAACCACTTATCAACGCCTTCTGGAACAGACAGACTTAGCAATCAGAAACGAAAAAGCCCTGCATATGCAGGGCTTTTTCGTACAACAAGGATCAGATGCTCAGCACTTTATCGCCACGCGCAATGCCCGTTACACCACTGCGAACGGTTTCCAGGATCGACGCGGTACCGACGGCCTGAATAAAGCTGTCCAGCTTGTCACTCGTGCCAGCCAACTGAATGGTGTACACGCTACTGGTTACATCAACGATCTGTCCGCGGAAGATATCGGTGGTGCGCTTGACCTCGGCACGCTGAGCGCCAGTGGCCTTAACCTTAACCAACATCAGCTCGCGCTCAACGTGAGCGCTCTCCGACAAGTCGACCAGCTTGACCACTTCAACCAGCTTGTTGAGGTTCTTGGTGATCTGCTCAATGACTTCATCGTGCCCCACAGTGGTCAACGTCAGACGCGACAGGGTCGGGTCTTCAGTCGGCGCCACAGTCAGACTTTCGATGTTGTAGTTGCGCTGCGAGAAGAGACCCACAACACGTGACAGTGCGCCGGGCTCGTTTTCCAGCAGCAGAGAAATAATGTGTCGCATGATTAGGTCCGCTCCGTCTTGCTCAGCCACATGTCGCGCATTGCACCGTCTTTGATTTGCATCGGGTAGACGTGCTCACTGGTATCAACCTGAATATCGAGGAACACCAGGCGATCTTTCATCGCGAAGGCCTCTTCCATCATCGGCTTAAGATCTTTCAGATCAGTGATACGCATACCGACATGGCCATAGGCCTCAGCCAGTTTGACGAAGTCCGGCAACGACTCCATATAGGAATGCGAGTGACGGCTGTTGTAGTTCATGTCCTGCCATTGACGCACCATTCCCAGCGCGCCGTTGTTCAGGTTGACGATTTTCACCGGCAAACCGTACTGCAGGCAGGTCGAGAGCTCTTGGATATTCATCTGGATGCTGCCCTCGCCCGTGACACAGGCAACGTCATCATCCGGAAAGCTCAGCTTCACACCCATGGCTGCAGGGAAACCAAAGCCCATGGTGCCCAGGCCGCCCGAGTTGATCCAACGGTTCGGCTTGTTGAAGCGGTAGTACTGCGCCGCAAACATTTGGTGCTGACCCACGTCGGAGGTGACAAACGCGTCGCCACCGGTAACTTCGGACAGGGTTTCGATCACGGTTTGCGGCTTAATGATGCTGCCGTCACCCTTGTCGTAAGGGAACATGATGCGGCCGCAGCGCCACTCTTCAATCTGCTTCCACCAGCTCGACAACGCATCTTTGTTCAGCTGCTCGCCGATCTCTTTGAGGATGGCGACCATTTCGGTCATCACGCTATCAACCGGCCCCACAATTGGGATATCGGCCTTGATGGTTTTGGAGATTGAGGCCGGATCGATATCGACGTGAATGATCTTGGCATGCGGGCAGAATTTGCTCGCGCCATTAATCACGCGGTCATCGAAGCGCGCGCCCACAGCGACAATAACATCAGCGTGGTGCATGGCCAGGTTGGCGGTGTAGCTACCGTGCATACCGAGCATGCCAAGGAACTGGCGATCGGTTCCTGGATAGCCGCCCAAGCCCATCAGGGTGTTGGTAACAGGCAGATTGAGCATTTGCGCGAGCTCAGTCAGCGGCGCTGCAGCACCACCCATGATCACGCCACCACCGGAATAGATGATCGGACGCTTGGCCGTCAGCAGCAATTCAGCTGCCTTGCGAATCTGCCCAGAGTGGCCACGCAATGCGGGGCTGTAGGAGCGCAGCTTGACCTTCTTCGGATAGACGTACTCGAACTTCTCAGCCGGGTTGGTCATATCCTTCGGGATATCCACAACCACTGGACCAGGACGACCGGACTCCGCCAGATAGAAGGCTTTCTTCATAACTTCCGGGATTTCCGAGGCGTGCTTGATCATAAAGCTGTGCTTCACGATCGGCCGGGAGATACCGATCATATCGGTTTCTTGGAACGCATCAGTGCCGACCATGTTGCTAGGCACCTGGCCAGACAACACCACCATCGGAATGGAGTCCATGTAGGCCGTCGCAATACCGGTAATAGCATTGGTTGCGCCAGGACCAGAGGTTACCAGCACTACACCGGCTTTACCGGTGGCACGGGCATAACCGTCAGCCATATGGGTTGCAGCTTGCTCGTGACGAACCAGGATGTGATTCACTTCCGGCTCTTTGAACAAGGCATCGTAGATATGCAGAAGAGCACCGCCGGGGTACCCATAAATGTTCTTAACGCCTTCGTCACGCAAAAAGCGGACGACCATTTCAGCGCCGGATAAAAGCTCCACGTTGTTCACCTCTAAAACGCCAGAAAACCGCCCAACAAGGAGGACGGCCTAAGATAGGTTTACTGCCAGCAGAGCATGAGCGACGGTGGTCGCCGACTACGTCAGCTACTACTGAGCAAGCATTGGGAAAGCCCCAAGGTGTTGCGGGGTCCTCCCACCCAGCGCGAGGTAACGCGTTGCGGGTGTAACAGGTCGGCGCGGGTGTGCGCCTCATGTCTACTAAGCTAAAGCCTGCTTGCGGCAAACTCCACTACAGCGAGCGTGGAATTGTTGGGATTCGGCGCAGCCAAGTCAAGCAATCAGTTATTCAATCTGCAATCTTCTGCTGTGACGCAACGCAGGATGAAGACGCGATCATTTTGGTTATAGTACTCAGCAGGCACCGCAGCTCAACATAAGGAAACCGCATGCGCCGCATGATTATCACCAGCAGCTTGCTGCTCGCCATGAGCGCTACCGCCATGGCCAGCCAGGTTTATAAGTGGGTCGACGCCCAAGGCGTGACGCATTTCGGTGCACAGCCGCCGCAAGGCCAAGAAGCCACCAGCATCAACACCGCGACACCCCAGCCAAAGCCGGTGGTAAGCGAAGAGAAAAAGGCCGCGCCGACCTTCGAGAGCATCGCCGACCCTGAGCAAGCCGCGATTGACAAGAAGGTCAAACAGGAAATAGCCGCCAAAGAAGCCGAGCGAAAGAAGTACTGCACAGATATGCGTACTAATTTGGCTCAGCTGCAAAACAATCCGCGTGTTCGCGTGGAAGTCGACGGCGAGTTGCGGCGCCTAAACGAAGAAGAACGCCAGGCACGCATCAGCGAAACGCAAAAATCGATTACGGATAACTGCAAGTAAGCAAAGTGGCGCGACTTAGGTCGCGCCAACGATCAGTTGATCAAACTCACCCAATAGTTTGATCAACCCTCTGGCCTTATCAGGCTGCCCGTCGTAAACCTGCTCCGCCATCGACTGAATACCAGAAACACTGGGCAACTGCGCTCCAGCCTCCAGCAGCTGCTTCATCCGCGGTAAAAACATCCATTGCAGCCACTGTTCGAACGCCAGCGTATCGACACTGAACGGCAGCTGGCTGGACAACGCCTGCGCATCAGGCGCTTGCGCATCCCACCAGCCCTGCAGTCGCAACTCACGCTCAATCAGCAGTAACTGTTCCGCCACCACAGGCGTACGCGCATCCATCAGAGGCTCACTCGCGCCTGCTCACGGGCCTGCGCGGCACCCGCTGCATCACCTTGACGCTCACGGGCCTGGGCGATGAGGTTCCATAGACTGGCCTGCAGTGCAGGACGGCCACTGGCGTAACTCAAACCACGCCGGGCGAACTGCTCGGCCTGTGACGCATCCCCCTGAGCCAGCCGCACTTCCGCCAGGCGATAGAGCACCTGAGGCTCACGCGGCGCAATCCGCTGAGCACGCTCCAGGCTAGAAGCGGCGCCATTCAGATCCCCCCCCCCCTGTTGCTGCTGAGCTGTCGTCAACAAGGCCAGTACCGGTCCATCCAGCTGCTCATCCATTGCCAACCCACCGCTTGGAATACCACTCGGTGTCGGTTCCACATAGCCGCTTTGCGGGGCCGCAGGTGGGGTGGCACTCCATGGCTGGGTGCTAATAGTCGTCTCCAACGGAGCGTTGCCGGCAGGGAACGACTGAATCGGCATAGAGCTGCCACCACCGCCCGGCACCATCACCACCACACCGGAATCTTCAGGCAGCGCCTGTGGCTGAGCGTTCTGATTGCCATAACCACCGGGCGTGCCTGACTGCGCACTACCGATCGACGAACCGCCATCGACAACTGGAATCGAGCCGCGTGGCACAGTGCTGCAACCTGCCAGCATCAGCGAAGCCGTTACAGCTGGAATCAACCACTTATTCACGTCAAACCCTCTCACTTAATCCAACCAGCCGCGCACCCAATCCATCACTTCGTTGACCGGGGCCTGAATACCGCAGGCCGGACCCGCGACGGGCTGGCTGCCGCGAATATACGGCATCTGTACTGCATTCGGGCAACTCGGATCAGTGCCCTGCCCGCTACTGGCATCGACCCAAGCGAGCACCACGTTATCCGGTACTGGCATGTCCAGCGGTAGCGGGTCAGCCTTGCGCATAAAGTCTGCCCACACCTGCAGCGCACCCGTAGCACCGGTCAGCGGAGTCGGGCCATTGTCATCACGCCCCAACCAGACTACAGCCAAGACATCCTGACTGAATCCGGCAAACCAGCTATCACGCGAGTCGTTACTGGTCCCGGTCTTGCCTGCCAATGCCAGAGAGCGCGGCAGCTGGTTATACACCGAGCGCCCTGTACCCTCAGACATCGTGCGCTGCATGGCGTTCTGCAGCAGATAAATCGCGCCGCTGTCAAAACGTTGCTGTATCTGAAACGGGTAACGCTTGAGCGGCTCACCCTCGGCCGTTAATACGTTACGAATACCGCGCAATGGCGTATTGAAGCCACCATTGGCCAACGTCTGGTACATGTTCGCCACGCTCAACGGGCTCAGGCCACCCGCCCCCAGCAGCATCGACGGATAGGCGGGCCACTTCTGTTCAACGCCCAAACGGTCCAGCGTCTTCAAGACCTCCGGCACACCGAGTTCCAGGCCAAGTTTGGCGGTCGATAGGTTGTAAGAGTTAACCAATCCCTGATACAGGTAAATCGTGCCATGGGCCTTACGGTCGTAGTTCTGCGGTTTCCAGACCTGACCATCCTGCCCCTTGATAGAGAACGGCTGATCTTCGATCAGGCTGGTCAAGGTGTACTGGCTGGGCCGCTCCAATGCCGTCAGGTAAATCGCCGGTTTGATCAACGAACCAATCGGCCGCACCGCATCCAGCGCCCGGTTGAACCCGGCAAAGCGCGGCTGACGACTGCCAATAATGGCCTGCACCTCACCACTTTCCGGGCTGGTCACCACCATTCCGGCCTCGACCTGGTCCACACCCTTACGCCCGGACAGGCGCTTTAAGGTGTCGGCCAAGGCGCTTTCGGCCTTGAGCTGCATGATCGGGTCGAAACTGGTGAAGATACGCAGACCCTCTTCGGTCAGATCCTGCTCCTGATAATCCTCACGCAGCTGGCGCTTGACCAGATCAAGGAAGGCCGGGAACGAACTGTCCGCCAGAGTGCCGCGCTGGGTTATACCCAATGGCTTCTGCTTCGCCGCAGCCACCTCGGCCGCGCTCGCTACGCCCTGCTCGGCCAGCACATCGAGCACCAGATTACGCCGCTCCAATGCGCGCTCAGGGTTGCGCCGCGGGTTGTAATACGTCGGCCCTTTGACCATACCCACCAGCAGCGCCACCTGATCAAGCTTCAACTCAGAAAGCGGCTGACTGAAGAAGTACTGGCTGGCCAGGCCAAAGCCGTGCACGGCACGCTGGCCGTCTTGCCCCAAGAACACCTCATTAAGGTAGGCCTCGAGAATGTCCTTCTTGTCGTAATGCAGCTCCAGCAACACCGCCATCATGGCTTCAGTCGCCTTGCGCGACAGGCTGCGTTCGTTGGTCAGGTAGAAGTTTTTCACCAACTGCTGGGTCAGGGTACTGCCGCCCTGACGCAGTTGCCCGGCGGTCGCGTTGATCCACACGGCGCGCGCAATGCCCTTGGGCGACACGCCAAAGTGGTTGAAGAACTCACGGTCTTCAATCGCCACCAGGGTTTCAACTAGATAAGGCGGCACCTGATCGATCTTGATCAGCACACGGTCTTCCTGGTGCGCGGGATAAAGACCACCAATTAACAGTGGTTCGAGACGCGCCACCGCCAGGTTACCGCCGCCTGCTTGAGTCAAGCCGGCGACGTAGTCACCCGAAAAACGCACCCGGACACGCTGCGAGGGTTCATTGCTTTCATAAAACTGGAAGCCACGCGAAAACAGCTCAATGTTGTTGCCCGCCACAGAAACGCCACCAGGGCCACTTACCGCGCCTTCACGGCGATACCCCAAGGCATCCAGCTCTTTGAGAAAGTCAGTCTTGGCCAACTTCTGCCCAACGAACAACTCCAGGGGCCTGGCATAGACTTTGGCGGGCACAGTCCAGCGCTTGCCGGAGAATTTCTCCTGCACCACAGCATCGAGATAAACCGCAAACACGGCGAGCACCACCAGGCCAACCAGACTGAGCTTGATAGCCCAGCCCAACCAAGGGCGCATACCGCTAGAACGGCGTTTAGAACGGGGACGGGAAGATCGGGTACGAGTCATGGCGCGGCATTATACGCACTTTGCCCACTTGCCAGCAGGCCAGCGCAGCGGTTTGCAGACGGACGTTGAGCGTCCATAATGGCCGCCTCTTATTCAGTACAACGCCAAGGATCGCCCGTGAGCCAAGCTCTGATCGCCGCACTGCAGAACCCGGCCCTCTACCCTCACCCTGTAGAGCAGTTCCAGGTCATCGAAACCCATATTTCCTGGGTGGTGCTTACCGGCCCCTTTGCCTACAAAATCAAAAAACCGATGAATTTCGGCTTTCTCGACTTCACCGACCTCAGCTCCCGTGAGCATTTCTGCAAGGAAGAGCTGCGCCTCAACCAACGCCTGACCCAAGGCCTTTATCTGGAGGTGCTGCCGATCAGCGGCAGCGCCGAAGCACCGCAACTCGGCGGCAGCGGCCCGGCCATCGAGTACGCCCTGAAAATGCGTCAATTCCCGCAAAGCCAGTTGCTCAGCGATGTTCAGGCGCGTGGCGAACTGAGCGAAGCACATATCGACGCGCTGGCCAAACAGATTGCCGAGTTCCATGCGGCAACGCCTGCGGTAGCAGCCGATCATGCGCTGTGTGCGCCTGAGGCGATTGTCGCGCCGATGCGGCAGAACTTTGAACAAATCCGCCCCATGCTCAAGGATGCAGCCGACCTGCAGCAACTCGAAGCCTTGGAGGCCTGGACCGAAGCTAATTACGCGCGCCTTGAGCCGCTGCTGGCCACACGTGCGGCAAACGGTTCGATCCGCGAATGCCATGGCGATATCCACCTGGGCAACGCCACCCTGCTGGATGATCAGGTGGTGCTGTTCGACTGCATCGAATTCAATGAGCCGTTCCGCCTGATTGATATCGCCCTGGACGCCGCCTTCCTGGCGATGGACCTTGAAGACCGCGGCCTCAAGGCCCATGCCTGGCGCTTTATCAATGCCTGGCTGGAGCACACCGGTGACTACCAAGCGCTGGAACTGCTGAATTTCTACAAAGCTTACCGTGCGCTGGTGCGCGCCAAGGTTGCACTGTTCAGCCTGGCCCACCAGACCGACGCCGTACAAAGGGCCGTCACCCTGCGCCAATACCGCAACTATGCCAACCTGGCGGAAAGCTACAGCGCCATCCCGTCCAGCTTCCTGGCCATCACCCACGGGGTTTCAGCGGTTGGCAAAAGCCATGTGGCCATGCGCCTGGTCGAAGCGCTCGGGGCTATTCGCCTGCGCTCGGATGTGGAACGTAAACGCCTGTTCGGCGAACAACAGGATGCCGACCTCGGCAAGCTCAGTGCCGGCATCTACACCCAGGACGCCAGTGCCGCCACCTATCAACGCCTGCACCAACTGGCCGAAGCGGCGCTGCATGCTGGCTTCCCCGTTGTGATTGACGCCACCTACCTCAAACAAGCTCAACGTGAGGCTGCCAGCCAGGTTGCCGAAGCGTGCGGTGCGCCTTTCGTGATTCTGGAATGCTGTGCACCCGACGAAACAATCGCCAGCTGGCTGGTGCAACGCAAGGCTGCGGGCACTGACCCGTCCGATGCCAGCATGGAGGTCGTACGGGCCCAGCAAGCCAGTCGCGAACCACTCAGCGCAGAAGAGCTACTACAGAGCAAGCGTGTCGACACCCACCAAAGCGCCAGTTTGGACACCCTGATTGCGCGTATCCGCCAGCGCCTGCCAAACCTGTAAAGATCTGCCGGGGCGATTTAGTTGCGGCGCGAGCAGAGCGCGCCGTGGCTTCTATACTGGGGATACCCGACATGGAGACGCCCCATGAGTCAGCCCAGGCAATTGGACAACCCGCTGTATGCCCTGATCCACAATGAAAATATCTCTGCCTTTAATGCTCAGAAGCCCAAAGACACGGTCGTTGATCTGAGCGACGGTGATTTTCGCGGGCTCGACCTACGTGCGCTGGATGCACACGGTATCAACTTTACCAATGCCTACTTCCGCGGCACCGACTTACGCGGCCTAGACTTGCGTGAGGCGCAACTTGAGGGGGCCAGCCTGGCTCATGCGCAGATCTCCGGCGCTTACTTCCCCGCCACACTGACGGCTGACGAGATTCTTATGTCGGTCAATTTTGGCACTCGCCTGCGCTACAACACCCGCTGAGTCGCGCGGGCAATCCGGAATAGCCTCAGCTAATGCCAAACGGCCACACTTTACCGGCTGACCGCTACACTTTCTGGCAGGCATTCCACTCTGACGCCATCCGCACAACTGCCTAGCAGCGCAAGGAGGCTTGATGAACGATGAACTGCAACATTTGAAAAATCTAGGCAAAACGTCTGCCCAGTGGCTACACGCAGTTGGCATTCACAACGCCAACGACCTGCGCCGGCTGGGCGCAGTCAGCGCCTATCGAGCCGTACGTGCACGGGGGTTCAGGGCCTCCAAAGTGCTGCTCTACGCAATTGAAGGCGCACTGTTGGATGTACACTGGAACGAGCTGCCGCCTGGCCACAAGGCCGAACTAAATGACCAGCTCGATAAAACTGCACATAACAACAAGAGCTAGCTCACAACCTCTCAGGCTTTTGATTTACCTGAGGCGCGCTGGGCACTATTGTTTTAGGGACGTTCGTGCGGTTTAGTATGCCCAGCCAGTTCAAGGAAATTCGCTCATGTACTTACTCGGGGAGCAACCGGCCTACGCCGATCAGCTGATCAACCGACTACAAAGCATCCCCACTCAATTGCTCGATGGGCTTGCACCTGCTGGGCCGCCTTTGCGACTGGAACAAGCGGAAGACCTCGCCAAGGCCCTGCCTGGCAATCAACTTTTTATCATCGAAAATGGCCTGTTACATGCGGTCGTCGATGAACGCCCATTGTTTTACCTGCAAGAAGGTGACTTGGTTGGTCTGCGCCAGGGGCTGGATATGCCAAGCTGCCGTTACAGCAGCGAAGAACAACTGAGCCTGATTCCTTACTCGCGCAGTGAGGTGTTCAAACACATTTATGCCGACGAACAACGCCAGGAACTGTTTCTTCAGTACCTGATCGGCCATACCGCATTGCTGTCTGATGCGTTGGCGCGCCTGAAGCAACCTGAAATCCGCCCCTCCACTGGCTTCCAGCACTTTGCCGCCGGGGAAGAGCTGATCCATCAGGGCGATATCGCGGATAACGTATTTATCATTATCGAGGGCCATGCCGAAGCCTATGTCGACGGGCATAGGGTCGGTGATGTGCAGAAAGATGAAATCTTCGGCGCCATGGCGGTGTTCACCCGCGAAAGGCGCAGCGCCACCGTCTTGGCCAGCGAGCCCTGCACGGTCATGGTGATTCCCAAGGAGCAGTTCCTCAGCCTCATGCAGAGCAACCCGAGGATTGCCCACAGCCTGATCGAGAGCATGGCCAAGCGTATCGACCTGCTCAACAAGGAAGTCACCCAGCTGCGCTTACCGGCCGATACGCCTTAATACTTGCCCCCATAACAAACAACCCGACCTCGTGTCGGGTTGTTTGTTATGGGGCGAGCACGCATGCCGAAGCCGAAAAGAAAGTTGGCGTGAAGGTGTTGACTTGAAAATGAGAATTGTTATTATTATCACAACTGGTCGCGAGATCAGCCGATAAGCTTAAGAGACCTTCAGTCGGCCTCTTCAGATTATCTCCTCATCAGGCTAATCACGGTTATTGACCCGGCTCTTGCCGGGTCTTTTTTTGCCGACAGAAAAGTAGCACGCAACACGTGACGACCTAGAACCTCGCTCTAGGCCAGTCACGCAGAAGTATCAGGTCGAGGGGACGCAGGCGTCGCACCACGCCTGCTATTAACACACCGGGCTAACGACGCAGTTGGGCACAGTGGTCCTGCTCAAGTTGCGCCGGGGTGTACCAGACGAAATCAGCCGATTCAGCGCTAAGCTGGCTACCGACTTCCGCCAGAATCAACACCTGCACACCCTTGCCAGCGCCTAAATCCTGCAGATGCAGTGGCACGCCAAGGTCGCGACGTGCATGGAATGCGCCGGCAAACAGCAGGCTCGGCGCAGGTGCAGCGATCAGCGCTTCGGCCATGCGTCGGTCACGTTGCTGCTGCACGGCGAGCATGGCAGGTAGCTGGCTTTCCGGCAGCAGGTTGCAGTGCGACTGGCGAATCTGCTTGAGCAACGCCTCGCGCACCGGTTGAGCGGTGGAAGCCTGGCCTTGCAGCTGCGGCACCTGGGTATAAATCTGCATGATCTCGCGCCGTTCGAGGTTGGCCGCCAGCAGCGGATAAGGCTGACGCAGCGCATGCTGCACCAGCGGCCCGTACAACGACCAGGGCCAGCCCGGCTGCCAGGCCAGAGCATCGAGCATGTCCTGCGGCGCCTGCCCGGCAGCGATGGCAGCGCGCGCCTGATCGACCTTGATCTGCTGATCCGGCGTCAGCATTTCCAACAGTAGGCTACCCTGCGGCCGCTGCGCTGCCAGCGCCCGCAACAGCCAGAGTTGCAGCGCGTGGTGATCGGGATTGTCATGCCGTTCGCCCACCAACACCTTGGGCGCAGCGGCCAGGCGCTCCAGCAACTGCGCCGGTGTCAGCTGCGCGCCAGTACGCAACTCGACAATCCGCCCCAGCTCAGCATGCTGCAAACCTTCCGGGCTTTGCCAGGCGGGTAACGCAGGTAACGAAGCCTGACAAGCACTCAACAGCGCGGCAACCAGCAATAAAACAATGCGCATAACGATGACCTTAGCGGGCAATGATTAATGGATGACCGCGCTCTGGATGCTGCTGCACCAGCACCTCCAGCCCGAACACGGCCTGCAGCGGTTCAGTGCGCAGCACCTGCTCGGGGCTGCCCAGCGCATGAGGGCGGCCGCGCTCCAGCAGCAACAGACGGTCGCAATACCGCGCAGCTAGATTCAGATCATGCAGGATTACCAGCACTGCCGCCCCTTGTTCAACAAAGGCGCGCGTGGCCTGCAGCGTGGTGTGCTGATGCAGCGGATCGAGCATTGAGGTCGGCTCATCGAGCAGCAGCACTTGCCCCTCACCGCCCGGCCAGAGCTGCGCCAGCACCCGCGCCAGGTGTACGCGCTGACGCTCGCCGCCAGATAACGCCAGGTAACTGCGCCCGGCCAGGTGCAACGCATCGGCCGCCTCCAGCGCCTGGTTGATGATCTGCGCATCTTTTAGCTGGCCGCTGGCATGGGGCAAACGGCCCATGGCCACCACTTCCTCCACACGAAAGGCAAAGTTCAACGTCGAGGTTTGCGGTAACACTGCCAGGCGCTGCGCACGCTCGCTACCCGGCCAGTCCTGCAAGCGTCGCTGATCCAGCCAGACATCGCCGTGGCTCGGTTGCAGTTCACCACACAAAGCACCGAGCAAGGTGCTCTTGCCGGCGCCATTGGGGCCCAGCACGCCGAGCACTTCGCCCGGACGCAACTCCAGGTTGATATCCGCCAACACCGTGCACGGGCCGCGCTGTACCGCCAGATTTTCCGCGCGCAGCATCAGGTACGCCCTCGCAATAACAGATAGAGGAAGAACGGCGCGCCAATCAGCGCCGTGACAATACCGATCGGCAATTCGGCAGGTGCAAGCACCAGCCGCGCCGCCAGGTCCGCCAGCAGCAACAAACTGGCACCCGCCAGAGCGGAGGCCGGCAACAGCACACGATGATCCGGCCCCACCAGCAGACGCACCAGATGCGGCACCACCAAGCCGATAAAGCCGATCATTCCCGCCGCCGCCACTGCTGCGCCAACGCCAAGGGCGGTGCAAAACACCAGCTCGGCCTTGACCCGCTCGACGGCAAAACCCAGGTGACGCGCCTCGGACTCGCCCAGCAGCAAGGCATTCAGTGCCTTGGCCCGGCGTGGCAACCATAGCGCCACCGCGGCCGTGACCAGCAGCAACGGCCACAAGCGCGCGTAACTGGCGCCATTGAGACTGCCCAGGTTCCAGAACGTCAGGGTACGCAAGGTGGCGTCATCGGCCAGGTAGGTAAACAGGCCGATGGCCGCGCCAGCCAGTGCCGTCAGCGCAATACCGGCCAGGAGCATGGTCGCCACATTGGTTTCGCCATCACGCCGGCCCAGACGATAGACCAGCGCCGTCACGCCCAACCCACCGATAAAGGCGAACAACGACAATAGATAAGGTGCAAAGGCGTCCGGCAAACCACCGAGCGCAGCACCGCCAACAATAGCAATCGCCGCACCCAGGGCTGCGCCGCTGGATACGCCGATCAAGCCGGGGTCAGCCAGCGGGTTGCGAAACAGCCCCTGCATTGCTACCCCGCACAGCGCCAGCACCGCGCCGACCAACAACCCCAGCAGCGTGCGCGGCAGGCGGATCTGCCCGAGGATCAGCTCGGCCTGGGCCAAATCATCACCCGGTTGCGCTAGACCGAGCAGACCCAGCGCCGCCTTGAGGGTGTCCAGCAGCGGCAGACTGACCGCCCCCAACGCCAGCGATAACCAGAGCGCGAGCGCCAACAGTAGGCTCAGTGCGATAAACAGTGAGCGCGGTCGAATAACAGGATTCATGGCGTGGGCTTAGCTTCGGCGATCAGAGGTTGGCTGGCAGGATAAAAGGCTGCGGACAAGGCCGCCAGCCCATCCGGCAAACGCGGGCCGAGACCGCCGACCAGTAGCGTCGGGTCGAGCATCAACAAACGTTGATTACGCGCCGCCCGGGTCGCCGCCAGCGCCGGGTTCTGCTGCAGCAGCGCCTCACGCGCGGCAGCACCGGACAGGCTGCGATCGGCAATGATCACCACCTCGGGATCAAGCGCCAGCAAGGCTTCGGTAGACAGCGCCTTGAAGCCGCTATGGCTGGCCAGATTGCGCCCGCCGGCACGCTCGATCAGCCAGTCGGCCGAGGTGTCCTTGCCGCCCGCCATCGGGCTTGCGCCAGCATGACCGAGCAACAGCAACACCCCCGGCGGCGCCTGCTGACGCTGCGCAGTCACCAACCAGTCAGCCTGCTGTTGCAAGCGCTGCTGATAGACCGCAAAAGCCTGATCGGCGCGTTGCGGCTCACCCAACAGGGTGCCTATGCGCTGCAAGCTACTTTGTAAACTGCTCAGATCCGCCTTGGACGAAAGCATTTCCACCCGCACACCGGCGCCGCGCAATTGCGCCAGCACCGGCGGCGGGCCCATCTCCTCACTGCCGATCAACATATCCGGGCGCAGCGTCAACATGCCCTCGGCGGCCAGCTGGCGCTGATAACCGATGCTCGGCAAGGCGCGCAGCGACTGCGGGTGCTGACTGGTGCTGTCCACTCCCACCAGCCGGTTTTCACCGCCCAGCGCCACCACCCACTCACTGAGCGAGCCGCCGGAACTGATCCAGCGTTGCGGCAACGGCTCGGCGGCCATCAGCGAGGCACAGGACAACAGGCCCGCGCAAAGGGCGAGCAGAGTATTAAGGCGTTTCATGGTTGGCCTCTAGCAGAATGCGACTGTCCTGAATGCCCTGCTGTTGCAGCAGCGCCATCAGGTCGAGAAATGCAGACAACGGCGCCTGACGATCCAGCGCTAGGTCCAGTCCTGCTGCGTTGTCGGCGGTAAAGGCGGCGGTCAGTTCAGTGCGCAGTGCGCTGAAATCCGCCTGCTGCGCGCCGTTAAAGCGCCAAGTACCTTCGGCTGAGAGCTGTATTTGCATGCGTTCGCCACTGCCGCCGCTCGCCGCCGGCAGTGCTTCGCGGCTCTGCGGCAACTGCAAGGGCAGCTCCAGCAGTGGCGTTTGCGAAGTCAGCAGAAAGAACACCAGCACGATAAAAATCACATCGAGCAGCGGCGTCAGATCGGGCAGCAGATTGCTCTGGGAGCTGCTGGCGGCGGGCAGACGAATCACGGCAACACCCACTGGTTAGCCAGTGGGCTACCGGTCAGTTCCAGCTCCAGTCCGTCTAACGCCAGTTGGCAGCGATTAAGCAGCGCCTGCACGCCTTCCAGGTAGCGCTCGGCCCACAAGGCAAAGCCCTGCCCCGCCGCCAGCGCGGGGATTGCGATCAGCAAACCCCAGACCGTGGTGTACAGCGCCTGCCACAAACCATCAGCGAGCAACGCCGGGGTGACCGGGCTGTTCTGCCCGGCGATGTTGGCAAACATCTCCAGCATGCCCAGCACCGTGCCGAGCAAACCCAGCATCGGCGCCAGCATGCCGATCAGCTGCAGCAAGCGCAGCTGGCGATTGAGGCGCTGACGCTCCTCCAGCAGCCAGCAGCCTAATAGCTCTTCACGCTGCACGGCCGGCAGAGCGCTGTGTTTGAGCAGCAACGCCAGGCCATAGCGCCAACCGCGCGCACGGCCTTTGCAGTGCTCGCGCTCACAGGTGCGACAGGCGCTGACTGCTGCACGCCCGGCGGCAGTGCTCAGCGGCTGTAAACGCAGAAACACGCTAAGGCGCTCCAGAATCAGTGCCAGCGCCAGCAGCGAACACAGCGCCAGCGGCCAGCCCAGCGGCCCCATCGCACTCCACCACTGGCTCATCTCAGCACTCCAGCGCTGGCGCGCTTTCGGCCAGGGCGCGCCAGTCTTCGCGCTCAGGGATGCCCGGTTTGCGCGCGCCAAACAGCTGCACCACCAGCTCGCCATGGGCATCGAAGGCTTCCCAGCTGGTGATCACGCCATCGCTGCTCGGCTTACGCACCCGCCATAGCTCGGTCACGCCAGTGGTTTGCAGGTGCAGATTGAACTCGGGGTCGAGCACGTTGAACCAGGTATCCATCCAACGCAGGTTGCGCACCGGGCCGGAGTGAATCTGGATGCAGTGGCGATTGCCGACAAACACCATAATCGGCACTTCACGCGCACCAGCCTGCTCCAGCAGTTTCGGCAGCTCGCGCACATCCACTGGCTCGGCCCATTCGCGCCCCGCCAGGCGCAGGGCCTGGGTGCGTGTGGTGCCGTGTTTTTTCAGCAGGGCAAAGAAGTGGTGAGTGTCTTTGAGGGTCGACCAGCCCACGCGCAATGCATTCACATCCACCTGGGCATCGGCTTGCGCCGGCTGCGCCTGGGGCAAAGGCATCAGCTCCAGTTCGGCGCTCTGCTCAGCCATACGCAAACGCTCCAGCAGCGGCCCCCAGGCACTTAGCTGACTGTCCTCGGTGAGAAAGACCTTATGCACCGCAGTGCCCTGACGGTCGAACACCTGAATGCTGCGCTGGGTGCCTTTGCCGGTTTGCTCCTCGATGGCAAACACACTGGCCCAGCCACCGAGGAACAGGCGCAGGTCGATATCGGCCGACACCACCAGGCCCATCTGGCCATTAGCGGTAACCGTTACTTCACGGTAATAACCTTTGCGCTCATGCACGCAATGCTCGTTACGGGTCAGCGCCATCACATAACCCAGCTCGCCCAGTGCCGGCAGCAACTGCGCCCAATCCGGCTGCAGACGCACCGCATCGACATCGAGACGACTGGCCACCAGTTCGGCCTCGCTGACGGCCAGACGTTCGGCGGCATCGCGGGCACGCAGGCGTGGCTGCTCGCTGCGCAGCACCTGCCAGGCTAGATACAGATCATTGGTGGGCGCGACAGGCTGGACGTGTGTACTCATGGAAAACTCCTCACTGATTTATCAACGGCTCGCCGTCAAAGCGAACTGGATAGGGATCTGTACGCGGCTAGGCACGGCCTGGCCGTTGCTGGTTTCAGGGCGAAAGCGCCACTTGGCGACAGCCTCCAGGGCGGCGCGATCAAGGCTGTCTACGCCCGAAGAGCGCAGTACATTCAGGCTGCGTTGCTGGCCGCGCTCATCCAGACACACCTCGACCAGCACCACCCCCTGCTGGTTACGCCGCCGCGCCTGGGACGGATAACTCGGCTGGCGGGGCGGCTCGCGGAAACTCGGTTTAGTGCTGAGCACTTCAGCGGTCGCTTGCGCAGCAACTGACTTGGCGGGCGCAGTTTGAGCCGCTGCAACCACCGCAGCCGACTGACTGGTTGCCTCGGTTGGCTGCGCCTGCACGGGCTGGTTTTGAGTTGGCTGTGCCACTAGAGCTGCCTTTGGCTTGGCTGCTGGCGCCGGCACTACAGGCTTAGGCGGCGGCGCCTTTCTAGGCACGACCGCCTGGCGTTGCGGTTGCGGTTGCGGTTGCGGTTGCGGTTGCGGTTGCGGCGGTTTGGTCGCTGCCGGCGTGGCCTGTTGCAACACGGCTGCCAGGCGTAACACCTCAGGCGCATCAAGGGATTGCGCCGCACTCAAGGCTGGCTGCTGCATATCGCCATGCAGCAGCCAACCGGCGCTATGCAGCGCCAATGACAGCAACAAAAACAACGACAAACGCAGCATGCGGACACTCGGTTAGCTCGAATCAAATCTATTTGATAATTATTTGCATTAGCATGTCAATGTCGTTTAGGTTTGCCGCCGATGCCAACCCGGTGGTCAGAGAAGCCACCCGTACGATCCTGGAGCCCCCATGCACAGAAGTCCTCCATTCGCCCGCCGCCCCTGGCTTGCTCTGCTGTTACTCAGCCCATCGCTGGCCCTTGGCGCCGAGAAAGCGCCGAACCAGTTCGATACGGTGACCGTCACAGCCACCCGCACCGAACAGACCCTCGACCAAGTGCCGAGCACCGTATCGGTACAGACCGAACGCGATATCGACCAGCAGAACGTGAAGAACATCCAGGACCTGGTGCGCTATGAGCCTGGCGTGTCCGTGAGCGGTGCTGGCAGCCGCTTCGGCCTGGCGGGCTTCACCATCCGTGGTATTGGCGGTAACCGCGTGCTGACCCAAGTGGACGGCGTACCAACCCCGGATGCCTTCACCTTCGGTCCCTTCCTCGATGCGCGGCGCAATTACGTCGACCCGGACACCGTGAAGCAGGTGGAAATCATCCGCGGCCCGGCAAGTTCGCTGTATGGCAGCGACGCGATTGGCGGTGCCGTGAGTTTCCTGACCAAGGATGCCGGCGACTACCTGGAGGAAGGGGACGACGTCTACGCGCGCCTCAAGACCGGCTACAACGGCGCTGATGACAGCTGGATGCGCAGCACAACCCTAGCGGCCCGCAAAGGTCAGTTCGATGGCCTGCTGCACCTCGGCCGTCGCGACGGCCAGACTCAAGAGACCTTTGGTGGGCGTGGCGGCATCGGCGCGACGCGTGAGCAAGCCAACCCGCAGGACTACCGTGCGGACAACCTGCTGGCCAAGCTCGGTTGGAGCTACAACGACAGCGACCGTCTGCAGCTGACCTATGAGACGTTAGAAGACAGCGCCAACACCAACGTGCTCAACGAGTACAGCACGACCGCTACCGTGCGTACCTCCGACGCCACGGATGACACCGACCGCCAGCGCGTCAGCCTGCAACACCAGTTCGAGATGGGCAGCGTGATCGCCGATCGCGCCGAATGGCAGCTGAGTTATCAGGACAGCCAGATTCGCCAGCGTACCGAGCAAACCCGTTTCAGCGGCGGTACCCTGCGTGAACGTAGCCGCGATTCCACTTATGAGGAGAAGCTGTGGGCATTCAATGCCAAGTTCGACAAGTTGTTCGAAACCGGCATCGCCAAGCACCAGCTGATCTACGGCTTCGACGTCAAACGCCTGGACAGCAGCGACCTGCGTCGCGGCCGCGAAGTCTTCGCCAGCAATGGTTTGCCGGTGCCTGCCATCCCAGGCGATGAAACCTTTCCACTGAGCGACTTCCCCGACCCGACGTCCACCGAGTACGCGCTGTTTGCCCAGGACAATATCGAGATTGGTCGCTGGACCCTGTTGCCGGGCTTGCGCTACGACCATTACGAAATGAAGCCGGACGTGACTCAGGAATACCTCAACAGCAAGCCAGTCAACAGCAATCCCGCTGATTACAAAGACGACGCCCTCTCGCCCAAGTTTGGCGTGACCTACCAGCTCGATGACGCCCACAGCGTTTACGGCCAGTACGCCGCTGGCTTCCGCGCACCCAATGCGGTGGATATCTTCGGTGAGTTCATCAACTTTGCCCGCGGCTACCAGACCATCGCCAACCCCGACCTCAAAGCCGAAACCAGTGACAGCTACGAGCTCGGCCTGCGCGGTAAATACAACGCCGGCAGCTTTGGCCTGGCGCTGTTCTACAACCGCTACGACGACTTTATTGAACAGGTCACCCTGGCCAATGACCCGACCGGCAACGGCCGCATGACCTTCCAGTACCAGAACCTGGATCGCGTCACCATCCGCGGCGCTGAAGCCAAGGGCGAGTTGTTCCTTAACAGCGTTGGCCTGCCAGACGGCAGCCGTCTGCGCGGCTCAATTGCGTACGCGCGCGGCAAGGACGAAGCCAGCGGCCAGCCGCTCAACAGCATCGACCCTTTGAAAGCGGTATTCGGTCTCGGCTATGACGCCCCCAGCCGCAAGTTCGGCGGCGAGTTGGCCTGGACCCTGGTGGCCGCCAAGGAGCGTGTCGACGAAACCCAGATCGCCAATCAGTACGAGCCATCGGGTTACGGCCTGCTCGACCTGACAGGTTATTGGCAGGCGACTGAGCAGTTCTCAGTCAACGCCGGCCTATACAACCTGGGCGACAAGCAATACTGGCAGTGGGGCGATGTCCGCAGCCTCACCGAAAACAGCGCCAGCCTGGGCCGCTACACCCAGCCGGGCCGCCACGCCGCGGTCAATCTGGTCTGGGAAATCTGAGCCGCAACACCTCTAGTGCGCGATTAACCCGCCGCGATAAAGCGTTCCATTTGGCGCATGGATGCGCCCTGCTCTTTCACTTCCGCGCCAGGGCGGCATAATGCCGGCCTGTCGGGGAGGTTCCTATGTTGCGTTTATGTGCACCGGATGAGTTGGCCGAAGGCCAGAGCCGGGGCTTCGAGTTAGCTGAAGAGAAGCTGCTTGCCGTGCGCAAGGACGGTCAGTTGTATGCCTATCGCAATCGCTGCCCGCACCGTGGCATCTCCCTGGAATGGCTGCCCGACCAGTTTCTCGACGCCAGCGCCAGCCTGATTCAGTGCGCCACCCATGGCGCGCTATTTCTGATCGAATCCGGCGAATGCGTCGCTGGCCCCTGCGCCGGGCAAGCACTGAAAGCACTGGCCATCCGCGAGGATGATCAGGGCATCTGGGTCGATCTGCCTGCATAAGCAGTTGTTGGGAGCGGAAGGCCGCGCAGGTTGAGCGCAGCGCTGCCCATCAACCAGCCGCTGCAGCAGACCGGCTGCATGGGTATCGCAAGCTCAACCCATCCTACGAGTGGTCGTTTCACCCTACTGGTGTGCAGATAAGCTAGAGCCCGGCAGCGTGCAAACGCTGTGCATGCTCGACAAACAGTTTGACCGGCTCGGCACCTTTGCCGACCAGGCCGAAGGTTTGATTGATAATGTCGAAGTGATCCAGCGGGTACTGATCACCGATCACCGTGCCCAGGTGCGAGCTGTAGCGCCCGACCATGCCATCACACTGCCCCACCTCACGCTTAAAGGTGCGCGCAAAAAGCCGGCAGACAATGTTCGGCCCATCGAAGCGGTTGCCCGCTTTATTGGTGATGCCTGGCTGCAACGTACCGGACCAGGAGTAGTAGCGCACGCCATTGACCTCGGCTGCGCCCTCACCGCCCCAGGTGTCAGGCAGGCCTTGCGGGTACTGCACGTTGAAAGCGGCCACACCTTCCTGAGTTAACGACTGCTGCGCCGCGCTGACATCCATCGGCAGCGGCTCGCCCTTATAGCCGCGTTCCAGCCAGGCCATGCAACGCGCTACGCCACGTAACACGGCACTCAACACACGCTCACGCAGGCTGCCATGTGGCGCTTTGCGCGTAAGAAAATCCGCCAGTTCCGAGCCATGGTTGGGGCCAGCTACCGATGTGACAGAAGCCACCCACTCAGGCTTCACCGCGGCGGCATAACGCGCCGTCAGCGCGCCCTGGCTGTGGCCGATCAGATGGACCTTTTCGGCGCCGGTCTGCTGCAAGACATCGGCAATGCGCAGCAGCAATTGCTCACCGCGCACCTCGGTGGAATGCACCGAAGACACCAGCACCGGGAACACCTGCGCGCCAAGCCGGCGCAACGCCGAGACGATGCCGTACCAGTAGGGGTAGCCGAGCAGGCTGACAAAACCAAGCAAGCCGGGCACCAACACCAGCGGGTAACGGGGAGCGGATGATGACGTCATGGCTAACCTTCCTGGTAATTGAAGCCTTGAGCATCCACTAACCAGGCTACAAATAGCCAGCGCATGGAAATTGAGCGGTAACAACCGCTCAATTTCACAGCACTGTGGTCACGGTTTAAACCTGTGCAGACAGGGCCTTAGCTGGCGGACAGCGGTACACCCAGATCCGCTTGAGCACCGTGGCGAACTGCCGCCACAAGCTGCCGTTGTTGTAGACCTGGCCATAACGCTCGGCAATCTCGCGGACCTCCACGGCCAACGCCGCATAGCGCCGCGCCGGCAAGTCGGGGAATAGGTGGTGCTCGATCTGGTGGCTGAGATTGCCGGTGAGGATATGAAACAGCGGCCCGCCGTTGAGGTTGCTGGAGCCGCGTAATTGGCGCAGGTACCAGTGGCCACGGCTCTCGCCGACTACCGACTCCTTGCTGAATACCGCCGCCTGCTCGGTAAAGTGACCGCAGAAGATCACCGTAAAGGTCCACAAATTACGAATCAGGTTGGCCACAACGTTACCGGCCAATACCGCCAGGGCATTGGCCCCGAGCAGCAGCGCCAGCAGCGGGAAGAACAGGTAATCCTTGCCCCACTGCCGCAATACCTTGGCGTTGAATTGCTTGATCAGCGGGCGCACCTCCTCCTTGCTCATCTTGCCTTTATAGACCTTGTCCAAGCGCAAATGCTGGATCGCCACCGAGTACTGAAACAGCACGGCCTGAATCGTCACCCACAGCGGCTGCCAGCGGTAGAACGGCTTCCAGCGTTGCTCGGGAAACAGCCGCACCACGCCATAGCCCACGTCATCATCCATGCCCAACACATTGGTCCAGGTGTGGTGCACATGGTTGTGGGTGTGCCGCCAGAAATCACTGGGCCCGGCGATATCCCACTCATAGCTGCGCCCTGAGAGATCGGGGTCATTCATCCAGTCGTACTGACCGTGCATGACGTTATGGCCCAGTTCCATGTTCTCCAGAATCTTGCCCAGTCCCAGCAAGGCCGTACCCAGCAGCCAGGTTGGCGGAAACCAGCCCAGCATCAGCAGGCCGCGCCCACTCCAGCAACAGAAGCGCACCGCAGCACGAATCCGCCGGATATAACGCGCATCCACCTCGCCCAGATCAGCCAGGGTGCGTTGACGCAAGGCGTCCAGCTCCTGGCCGAACGCATTCATTTCATCCACAGAAAGCTCGCGATCACCACGCATGGGCCTCTCCTTTAAAGATCAATTTCAACATCGCTATGCGCTGCGCTGACACACAGGCGAATGGGTTGTCCCGGCTCACTGAATAACGCGTCACTGCGCAAATCGCGCACCGTGCCACTGACCAAGGTGCAGGTGCAGCTGGCGCAGATGCCCTGACGACAGCCATACGCCGGCTTCAACCCCTGCGCCTCCGCGTGTTCCAGCAAACTGCGCTGGTTATTGGCAAGCGCCTGCTGGTGGCTGCGGGCAAAACCCAGGCGCACCTGGCGCTCACTGATGTCGCGGCTAAGCGCGGGCGGCGTGAAGGCTTCGACCTGCAGCGCACCGGGTAACCCGGCGGCCTGCCACCACTGCTGCACCTGGGCAACAAACCCCGCCGGGCCACAGGCCAGTACACGGCGTTGCTCCAGCTCCGTTACGGCGGCCAGATGCGCTGAGGTGAATCGTCCTGCCAAGTCGCCCGCTTCAGCTCTGGCAGCCGTTAGCGACCAGCGCACCTGCAGATTGCTGTGTTGCGCCTGCAAGGCCTGCAACTCGGCAACAAAACCGCGCTGACCCTGCTCACGCACGTAATGCAGCAAGGTGATTGGCGCACTGAAGCCTTGCGCCAGAGCGGTGCGCAACAGACCCAGCAGCGGCGTGATGCCACTGCCGGCGGCCAGCAGCAACACACCTTGTTGCGCAGCGGGCCAGCTCAGTTCGCCATAAGCCTGCCCCAGCTCCAGCACATCGCCCACCGCCAAACGCTCAAGTAGAAAGGGCGATACCCGACCACCGGCCTGATGCTTGATGGCGACCTGCACGCTGCAGTCCGCTTGCACTGCCGTCAGGCTGTAACTGCGGCTCAGGCGTACACCGTCACGTTCAAGATAAAGCTGCAAATGCTGCCCCGGCTGCGCGCCGCGCCAGTTGCCATTGGCGCGCAGGGTCAGTTCGAGCATGTCGTCGGCCACCCATTGGCGTTGCGTAACGCGTGCAAATACGCGATTCAGACGCAGCGCCGGGTGCAGCAGCGCCAGCCCAGCGTCAACATCGCTCTCACGTAACCAGCCACGGGCAACCAACAAGCGCAGCGGATACAACAGGCTGGCGAGCCCACGCACCCAGGCAAAAGGAAAAAGGGCCATGCCAATACTCCAGTGAACAATTGTGCACTAGGCTGGCAGAGCCACTTTATTCAGTCAACACTTGTGCACTCAACACACAGAACCCAACGCCGACTCGACGCAACCAATGACTATTCATCAGCACCGGTTAGCGTTTGATCGCAGCTACACCCCGCCTGCCCCCATTTTGTGCAGCAACACGGCTTGCACTGAAACGGCAACAGCCCCTAGAGTGCTGCGCTGATTTCGCCATGCAGAGCCAGGCAGCTTGAAACCACTCCAACCGCGCGCCGAACAAAAACTGCAAACCCGCCACGCCCTGATGGACGCAGCGCGGAGCCTGATGGACAGCGGCCGCGGCTTTGGCAGCCTGAGCCTGCGCGAGGTGGCGCGCTGCGCCGGCATCGTGCCGACCGGCTTCTACCGGCACTTCGAGGACATGGACGCTCTGGGCTTGGCGCTCGTGGCCGAAGTGGGCGAAACCTTTCGCGAAACCATCCGCCAGGTTCGCCACCACGAATTTGAAGTGGGCGGCGTGATCGACGCCTCGGTGCGCATCTTCCTCGACGCGGTGGCGGCCAACCGTTCGCAGTTCCTGTTTCTCGCCCGCGAGCAGTACGGTGGCTCGCTACTAGTCCGCCAGGCCGTTGGCGCACTGCGCGAACGCATTACAGCCGACTTGGTGGCAGATCTAGCCGCCATGCCGAAACTGCAGCACTTCGATGCCCCCGCGCAGAATGTAATCGCCGACCTGGTGGTGAAAACCGTGTTCGCCACCCTGCCCGAGCTGATCGACCCACCCGCAGCGCCCCTGCCGACGCACGCCTCGCCCGAGGTCAAGATGATCGAGCAGCTGCGCTTTATCTTTATCGGCGCCAAACACTGGCAAGGGCTGGGCCAGTCGACCCGCTAACACGCACCAAAACGACTCACCCGCACCCGCAGCGCACCAAAGCAGCCCCAAGCAGTGCACGGTAAACTGGCACGCAGTGCCCGCAAAGCCTCGTTGCGCCTGGGCTCAACACGGATTGGCAAGCCCCTTGCTCTGTAACCGGCATTGACCTGCCGGAAGCTGCCCCATGTTGGTGATCCACCGCCGTATTGCCGCCCAGCCGCGCTGGGACGCCGAACTCGAACTGAGCTTCGAGGCCCGCAGCAAAAGCCGCCTGCGCTGCTTCAGCCGCACCGGTGAAGACGTCGGTCTGTTCCTCGAACGCGGCCAACCCGCCCTGCATGACGGCGAATGCCTACAGGCCGAAGATGGCCGCATCGTGCGCGTCATTGCCCGGGCCGAGCCGTTGCTGCACGTGACCTGCGCCAACCCTTTCGAACTGATGCGCGCCGCCTATCACCTGGGCAACCGCCACGTCGCCCTGCAACTCGGTGATGGCTGGCTGCGCCTGCCGGATGACTACGTGCTCAAGGCCATGCTCGAACAGCTTGGCGCCACAGTGGAAAACGTCGAGGCGCCCTACCAACCCGAACAAGGTGCCTATGGCGGCGGTCACCACCACTCGCATGCCGGCGATGCCGAATTCAGCTACGCACCGCGCTTGCATCAGTTCGGTGCGCGCAAGTGAATAAAGCCTGGCAGCTGCTCCGGCTCGCCAGCCCGCAGTTGCCGATTGGCGGGTACAGCTATTCCCAAGGCCTGGAAATGGCGGTCGAACAAGGCTTGGTCAGCGACTCGGAAAGCGCCCAGCGCTGGATTGCCGATCAACTGCTACTGAATCTCGCGCGCTTTGAGGCGCCCTTGCTGCTCGCCCATTGCCAAGCCGCCGCCAGCGAAGACTGGGCGCAACTGCGCAACCTGGCCGAACAACAACGCGCCAGCCGCGAAACCCGCGAACTGCGCCTGGAAAGCCGGCAGATGGGTTACTCCCTACAACAACTGCTGAGCGGCCTGCCGGAACTCGACGAGCCGGCGCAGCAGCTATTCAGTGATTTGGACGAACCGGGCCTGGCCGTGGGCTGGGCCCTGGCCGCCCGCGCCTGGCAGATCAGTCCTGAGGATGCCCTCGCCGCCTGGCTGTGGGGCTGGCTGGAAAACCAGCTGGCGGTGCTGATGAAAACCCTGCCGCTGGGCCAGCAAGCCGCCCAGCGTCTGACCTCGCAACTGCTGCCGCTGCTCGATCAGGCGCAGCGCCAAGCCAGTGAGCTGCAACCGCAACACTGGGGCAGCGCCGCCTTCGGCCTGGCCCTGGCGAGCATGGCGCACGAGCGCCAGTACAGCCGTTTATTCCGTTCTTGATGATAAGGAAGCCTTAAAGATGAACAGCCAACCCCTGCGTATCGGCATCGGTGGCCCGGTCGGTTCCGGCAAGACGGCCCTGACCCTGGCCCTGTGCCTGGCCCTGCGCGAGCGTTACAACCTGGCGGTGGTGACCAATGACATCTACACACAGGAGGACGCGCAGTTTCTAGTGCGCAACGAGGCCCTGGCCCCAGAACGGATTATCGGCGTGGAAACCGGCGGCTGCCCGCATACGGCGATTCGCGAGGACGCCTCGATCAACCTGGAAGCGGTCGATCAACTCAATCGGCGTTTCCCAGGCCTTGACCTGATCATCGTCGAATCCGGCGGTGACAACCTCTCGGCCACCTTCAGCCCGGAACTGTCGGACCTGACCATCTATGTGATCGACGTATCTGCCGGCGACAAGCTGCCGCGCAAGGGCGGCCCGGGCATCTGCAAGTCCGACCTGCTGGTGATCAACAAGGTCGACCTGGCCCCGCTGGTCGGCGCCTCGCTTGAAGTGATGGAGCGCGACACCCTGAAGATGCGCGGCGACAAGCCGTTTGTGTTCAGCAACCAGAAAATCGGCCAGGGACTCGATCAGATCATCGCCTTTATAGAACGACACGGCATGCTCACCGCAGCCTGATTACGCCCAACACTCAGTCAAGGAGACACCCCATGAACCTGCGCAAAACCATGTTCGCCATTGCCCTGTTTCTCAGCCCAGCAGTGGCGTTCGCCCATGCCGGCCACGACCACTCAGGGCTCACGGCCGGTCTAGCCCACCCGGTATTCGGCCTCGACCACCTGCTGGCGATGCTCGCCGTAGGCCTGTGGGCCGCGCAGCAATCCGGCGCGGCGCGCTGGGCGTTACCGCTGACTTTTGTTGGCAGCATGCTGATCGGCGGTCTGCTCGGTTTTAACGGCCTGCAGATTCCGCTGATGGAAACCGGTATCGCTGCCTCCGTATTGGCTTTCGGCCTGCTGGTGGCCGTGGCCATCCGCCTACCGATGCTGATTGCCGTCGCCCTGACCGCCGTATTTGCCCTGACCCACGGTGTCGCCCACGGCCTTGAGCTGCCCGCACTGGCCAGCCCATGGGGCTATGCCGCAGGTTTTGTCGTCGCCACCGCTGCCCTGCATGCCAGCGGCTACGCCCTGGTGCGCCTGTTACCACACGCGGCTGCGCCTATAGTGCGAGTGCTTGGCGCGGCATCGGCACTGACCGGCGCATGGTTGTTGGCCGGCTAATCAGATTGACTGGGTGGGTGCTGCTGGCGCCCACCCACTCCTCGCCAGCCGGCCCTGACCGCAAAGGTCGCTAGGCTGGCGTATTTCGCCTCTCGCTCAGGCGCCGTGTCTTTGTCATAGTCGAGGCGTATCCACAATCCCTTATTCGATTGCTACGGACTCTCCTCATGCTGCGCGTCGCTCGCTTTCTAGTTGCCCCGCTCCTGCTGCTGGCCGTCGCCCTCGGTGTACTGGCCCTGACCAGCAAGCCGGCCCAATCGATGGCAGTACTCAGTCGCTTTGCCGAGCAACCGCTGGTCATCGCTCACCGTGGCGGCAAAGGTCTGTGGCCGGAGAACAGCCTGTTTGCCTTCCAGCGTGCCAGCGCCCTGGGCGTGGACATGCTGGAGATGGACCTGCACCTGTCCAGTGACGGCGAGCTGGTGGTGATTCATGACCACACCCTAGAGCGCACCACCGACGGCGAAGGCCCGGTTGCCGCGCTCAGCCTGGAGCAGTTACAAGCGCTGGACGCTGGCTACAACTGGAGCGCCGATGGTGGCCAGAGCTACCCCTATCGCGGCCAAGGCATCCGCATCCCAAGCTTTACCGAAGTGCTCGACAGCCTTCCGGGTACGCCCAAAGTGATTGAGATCAAGGTGCCGGACGTCGGTATGGAAGCGCAGCTGTGTGAGGCCCTTGAGGCGCACAAGCAACGTGATCAGGTCATCGTCGGCAGTTTTTATGACCGCAGCCTGCAGTTGTTCCGCGAACACTGCCCCGGCGTTGCCACCTCCGCCGGCCCTGGTTCAGTGCGCTTACTGGTGGCGCTCAACTGGCTGGGCCTGGGCCGCTTGCTGTCACCCTCCTACCAGGCACTGCAAATTCCTGAGGCCCATGGCGACCTTGTTGTGGCCAGCACCAGCCTGTTACGGACCGCCGCACAGCGCGGGCTGAACGTGCAGCTGTGGACCATCAACGAACAGCCGGATATGCGCCGCCTGCTCGACCAAGGCGCACGCGCCCTAATCACTGATTACCCGGACCGCGCCCTGCAGGTACTGGGGCGCTCGACCCGGATCAGCGCCCTGGAAAACTAAGCGCCGCCTGATAAGCGGCGACGCATCAGCCCTGCGCGGCTAATACCACCACACCCAAGCTGTACAAAAAACAACCTACAGCGTCCAGCGCCCGCCCGCTGTGGCCTGGACGCAAGCGTGCGCAGCTTATCCACAGATCGCTCCACAGTAACTTGGGATAAGTTATCCACCGCACCCCTTAAGCGTGTGGAAAAGCCTGCAAATAACGCGATTATTGCTTGACGCAGCAGGCTTAAAATGACGCTTTTCAACACCACAACAGACTGATCAAAAAACAAACAACCTTCGTAAAGCCTCGCCTTACATGGCCTACAGACAGACATACCAGAGTTATCAACAGCTCTACCCACAGTAGCCGTGGACAACTTCAGCGCTACCCCATCACAACCTGAATAACCAGACTAATTTGTGCTTTAGACGATAATCCGCACGCTGATCAAAAAACATACAACTCGCGCAAAGCCACGCACAACAAGGCTTACAAGCAGGCATACCAGAGTTATAAACAACTCTACCCACAGTAGTCGTGGACAACTTTAGCGCCGCGCCCTGAAATTCGCCTGTACAACCCAGCCAAGCTGTTGTTTATGCAGCAAATTATCGATTGATCAAAAAACACACAGAAGCCGCTAACAGCCACACCACTAAGCCTTCACGCGTATACGCCCACCTTATCCACAACTCGACCCACAGTCTTTGTGCACAACTACCCGCACGTGGCAGCAGTGCTGTGTATAAAAGCGCATCGGCTTTTACCTATGGACCTTATCGAGACAATCAACAGCCCCACGCCGGGGCTCAGGCGTAAGGTAAATGCTCCCCATCAAGGAGCTTTCCCATGCGATTTAATGACCTGTTACGCAGCCTGCTCGCCACCTACGCCAGCGGGGCCAGTGGCAGCAGCGGCGAGTAAACCACTCAGCCATCTCACTGCGCAGCGGCAAACCTCGGCTGGCCAGCGCTGGCTGATGCGGGCTGACTCACGTATAAATCTGCGGATTGTCGTCGACCGCGCTGTCAGGCGATTGGCCTCTCAGAAACCGTAGAAAGGAATCCGCCCTATGGCCGGCGCCAGCCTGTTAACCCTGCTCGATGACATCGCCAGCGTGCTCGACGACGTCGCCCTGATGACCAAAGTCGCGGCGAAGAAAACCGCAGGCGTACTGGGTGACGATTTGGCACTAAATGCCCAACAAGTCACCGGCGTGCGCGCCGAGCGTGAACTGCCGGTGGTGTGGGCAGTGGCCAAAGGCTCCTTTCGCAACAAACTGATCCTGGTACCGGCCGCCTTATTGATCAGCGCCTTTGCACCGTGGGCGGTCACACCGCTGTTGATGCTCGGTGGCGCATTCCTCTGCTACGAGGGCTTTGAGAAGCTCGCGCACAAGGTTCTGCACAGCCAGGCTGAGAGCCAGAGCAAGCATGACGAACGGCGCACGGCCGTGGCTGACCCAGCAGTGGATTTGGTGGCGTTCGAGCAAGACAAGATCAAAGGTGCAATCCGCACCGATTTTATTCTCTCGGCGGAAATTATCGCCATCACCCTTGGCACCGTGGCCATGGCCAGCTTCGGCAAGCAAGTTGTGGTGCTGTCCGGTATCGCCATTTTGATGACGGCTGGGGTGTATGGCCTGGTGGCAGGCATCGTCAAACTCGATGATGCCGGGCTGTTTCTCAGCCAGCGCAGCGGCGAAGGCTTGGGCGCGCGCCTGCAACGCAGCCTGGGCAGAGGCCTGCTACTGACAGCGCCGTACTTGATGAAAGGGCTGTCAGTCGTGGGTACAGCGGCAATGTTTATGGTCGGCGGCGGCATCCTTACCCACGGCGTACATGCCGCGCAGGTGTGGATCGAGCAGTTGGCGCAGAGCGTGGCCGCTAGCAGCGGCCTACTGGCAGCGCTGCTGCCCACCCTGCTGAATGCTGGGATAGGGGTCATTGCCGGGGCCGTCGCGCTGCTGCTGGTAAGCCTGGCAACGCGCCTGTGGCACAAGCTGAAACCGGCTAAACCCTCGGCATAAACCGCAACCGCTGTTCAGGCTTAAGCACAACGCTAGCCAACAACAGAGGCCGTGCTGCGGATGTACGGCGCTGAATGCCGGCGGCAGGGCTTTAGCGGCGACAGCCTCCCCCCACCCAATAGCCAGCCTACGCAGAGCGCCACGCATCCGTTACCATCGCCAGCAATTAAGTGAAGAGATGCAGCATGTATATCTATCGACTGGTGCTGATCCTGGTAGTGGGGATCTATCTGTTTTCCCCCGCCATCATGGACTGGTGGATCGACCCCAACGGGGCCTGGTACCGCCCCTACCTGCTGTGGCTGATTCTGATCGTGGTGACCTTTATTCTGCAGAGCCAGCAAGATGCCGATGAACTCTGACCCTCTACGCCGCGCCGCCCTCCCTCTATTCGCCGAGCCAACCTGATGCTGACAAGCTTTAGCCTGAGCCAGCTGATCCTGATCAGTGCGGCCTACCTTCTTATTTTGTTCGGCGTGGCCTGGATCAGTGAACACGGCCTGATTCCGCGCTGGGTGATCCGTCACCCGCTGACCTACATCCTGTCGCTTGGCGTGTATGCCAGCGCCTGGGCGTTTTATGGCACGGTGGGCCTGGCCTACCAATACGGTTATGGCTTTTTGGCCAGTTACCTCGGCGTATCCGGGGCATTTCTACTGGCACCGGTGCTGCTTTACCCGATCCTGAAGATAACCCGCACCTACCAACTGTCATCCCTGGCTGACCTCTTCGCCTTCCGTTTCCGCAGCACCTGGGCCGGCGCCCTTACCACGGTATTTATGCTGGTCGGCGTACTGCCGTTGCTGGCCCTGCAGATTCAGGCGGTGGCGGACTCCATCGGCATCCTCACCCGCGAGCCGGTGCAGGAGCGCGTCGCCCTGGCCTATTGCGGGCTGATCATTCTGTTCACCATCCTGTTCGGCGCACGGCATATCGCCACCCGCGAGAAACATGAAGGCCTGGTGTTCGCCATCGCTTTTGAGTCAGTGGTCAAGCTGGTAGCGATCAGCATCATCGGCCTGTATGCCTTGTATGGCGTGTTCGACGGCCCGCAGGACCTGCAATCCTGGCTGGTACAGAATCAAGCGTCGCTGTCGAACCTGCACACCCCTCTGCAAGAAGGCCCCTGGCGCACGCTGTTGCTGGTGTTCTTTGCCTCGGCCATCGTCATGCCGCACATGTATCACATGACCTTTACCGAGAACCTCAACCCGCGCGCTATGGTCAGCGCCAGCTGGGGCCTGCCGCTGTTCCTGCTGCTGATGAGCCTAGCCGTACCACTGATTCTCTGGGCCGGGCTGAAACTGGGCGCAACTACCAACCCGGAATACTTCACCCTCGGCGTCGGCATTGCGGTCAACAGCCAGACCCTGGCATTGATTGCCTATGTCGGCGGGCTGTCGGCCTCCAGCGGGCTGATCATCGTCACCACCCTGGCGCTGTCGGGCATGGTACTTAACCATGTGGTGCTGCCGCTGTACCAGCCACCGTCGGAAGGCAATATCTACCGTTGGCTGAAGTGGACACGCCGCGCGCTGATCCTGCTGGTGATCATGGCCGGCTACGGCTTCTATCTATTACTGGGGGCTGAGCAAGACCTGGCCAACCTCGGCATCGTCGCCTTCGTCGCCACCCTGCAGTTCCTCCCCGGCGTACTCTCGGTGCTGTACTGGCCGGCGGCTAACCGCAAAGGTTTTATCGCTGGGCTGCTAGCAGGTATCGGCGTGTGGGTGGTGAGCATGCTGTTACCAATGCTCGGCAACCTGCAGGGTTTATACCTGCCCTGGTTCAACGTCATCTATGTGCTGGATGACAGCAGTTGGCACATGGCGGCGATCGCTTCGCTGGCCGCTAACGTGCTGGTGTTCACCCTGGTGTCGCTGTTCACCGAAGCCAGCGCGGAGGAGAAAAGTGCCGCAGAAGCCTGCGCCGTGGATAACGTCCGCCGCCCACAACGGCGTGAGCTGCTGGCCAATTCACCGCAGGAGTTCGCCGCGCAACTGGCCAAACCCCTGGGCGCAAAAACGGCTCAGCACGAGGTCGAACAAGCGCTGCGCGACCTCCATCTGCCGTTCGATGAAGGCCGCCCCTACGCCCTGCGCCGCCTGCGTGATCGCATCGAGGCCAACCTCTCCGGATTGATGGGCCCCAGCGTGGCCCAGGATATCGTCGAGACGTTCCTGCCGTATAAAGCCGGCAGCGAAACCTACGTCAGCGAAGACATTCACTTTATCGAGAACCGCCTCGAGGACTACCACTCACGCCTCACCGGGCTGGCGGCGGAACTCGACACCCTGCGCCGCTACCACCGCCAGACTCTGCAGGAACTGCCCATGGGCGTCTGCTCGCTGGCCAAGGATCAAGAAATCCTGATGTGGAACAAGGCCATGGAAGAACTCACTGAAATACCGGCGCAGCGCGTTGTCGGTTCGCGCCTGAGCACCCTGGGTGAGCCGTGGCGTAGCCTGCTGCAGAACTTTATCGAGCTGCCCGACGAACACCTGCACAAACAAAGCCTGGCCCTCGACGGCCAGACCCGCTGGCTCAACCTGCACAAAGCGGCCATCGACGAACCGCTGGCACCCGGTAACAGCGGCCTGGTGCTGCTGGTTGAAGACCTTACCGAAACCCAGATGCTCGAAGACAAGCTGGTGCACTCCGAACGCCTAGCCAGCATCGGCCGCCTGGCCGCCGGAGTGGCCCACGAAATCGGCAACCCGATCACCGGCATCGCTTGCCTGGCGCAGAACCTGCGTGAAGAGCGCGAAGGTGATAGCGAGCTGACTGAGATCAGTGAGCAGATCATCGAGCAGACCAAACGCGTGTCGCGCATCGTCCAATCGCTGATGAGCTTTGCCCATTCCGGCAGCCACCAGAACAGTGAAGAGCCGGTGTGCCTGGCCCAGGTCGCGCAAGACGCAATTGCCCTGCTGGCGCTCAATCGACAGAGTGTCGACGTGCAGTTCTTCAACCTCTGCGAAGCTGACCAGCGGGTGGTGGGCGACCCGCAGCGTTTGGCCCAGGTGCTGATCAACCTGCTGTCCAACGCCCGTGACGCCTCACCGCCAGGCAGCGCGATTCGGGTCAAGAGTGAAACCTTCGAACACACCATCGACCTGATCGTCGAAGACGAAGGCACAGGTATTCCCAAGGCCATCATCGACCGTTTGTTCGAGCCCTTTTTCACCACCAAGGAGGTGGGCAAAGGCACCGGACTGGGCCTCGCTCTGGTCTATTCGATCGTGGAAGAGCATTATGGACAAATAACAATCGACAGCCCGGCCGATCTAGAACTGCAGCGTGGCACCCGCATTCGGGTCAGCTTGCCGAGGCATGTCGAGGCGACGTCCCTAGCGACTCAAACCAGCTAATTGAGAGCATGCCTGCAAGGCTTTTCGCCCCGCGGCATGCCCCGAGACCGTCGAGAGACCAAATTAATGCCTCATATTTTGATCGTCGAAGACGAAACCATTATCCGCTCTGCCCTGCGCCGCCTGCTGGAGCGCAACCAATATGAAGTCAGCGAAGCCGGCTCGGTACAGGAAGCTCAAGAGCGTTTCAGCATCCCCAGCTTCGACCTGATCGTCAGCGACCTGCGCCTGCCGGGCGCACCCGGTACCGAAATGATCAAGCTCGGCCAGGGCACCCCGGTGCTGATCATGACCAGCTACGCCAGCCTGCGCTCGGCCGTCGACTCGATGAAAATGGGGGCGGTGGACTACATCGCCAAACCCTTCGACCACGACGAAATGCTCCAAGCGGTAGCGCGCATCCTGCGTGATTTCCAACAGACTAAAAGCGCGCCTGCAGCCGCTGCGGCCAACGCAAAAGCCGGCACCGACAAGGTGGTGGATAACAGCAACGGCGAAATCGGCATCATTGGCTCCTGCGCCGCGATGCAGGAGATGTACAGCAAGATCCGCAAAGTGGCGCCCACCGACTCCAATGTGCTGATCCAGGGCGAATCAGGCACCGGTAAAGAACTGGTGGCTCGCGCCCTGCACAACCTTTCACGCCGTGCCAAAGCGCCGCTGATTTCAGTCAACTGCGCGGCCATCCCGGAATCACTGATCGAGTCCGAACTGTTCGGCCACGAGAAAGGCGCCTTTACCGGCGCCAGCGCTGGCCGTGCCGGCCTGGTCGAAGCCGCCGATGGTGGCACCCTGTTTCTCGATGAAATTGGCGAGCTGCCTTTAGAGGCCCAGGCACGCCTGCTGCGAGTGCTGCAGGAAGGCGAAATCCGCCGAGTGGGCTCGGTGCAGTCGCAGAAGGTCGACGTGCGCTTGATCGCCGCGACCCACCGCGACCTGAAAACCCTGTCGAAAATCGGCCAGTTCCGCGAAGACCTGTATTACCGCCTGCACGTAATCGCCCTCAAGCTTCCCCCGCTACGCGAGCGCGGGGCTGACGTGAGCGAGATCGCCCGCGCCTTCCTGTTACGTCAGTGCACTCGCCAGGGTCGCCTAGACCTGAGTTTTGCGGCGGACGCCGAACAGGCCATCAGTCATTACCCCTGGCCGGGTAACGTGCGCGAGCTGGAGAACGCCATCGAGCGTGCGGTGATTCTCTGCGAGGGCAACAGCATCTCCGCCGAGCTGCTGGGTATTGATATCGAACTGGATGACCTTGAGGACGACTTCACCCTGCCCAGCCAAAATGGCGGCCCGGGACATGAACCCAGCGAGCCAACCGAAGATCTGTCACTGGAAGACTACTTCCAGCACTTCGTCTTAGAGCATCAAGACCACATGACCGAGACCGAACTGGCACGCAAACTCGGCATCAGCCGCAAATGCCTGTGGGAACGCCGCCAGCGTCTGGGCATCCCACGCCGCAAATCATCGGGTGCTACCGCAGACTAAGGCACCCGCGGTGACAGATGCGTGGGCCAGAGGTTCCACCATCTGTTACCCATTCAACACTTAGTAACAAAGGCCGGGTCTTATGGTAACGAAGGCCCGGCTTTTTTATGCCATCCGGCCACCCTCAACAGCACTCAAAGCCTTGAATATAAAGGGATTGTAAAAGATGGCACGGGTCCTGCTTTATTACTGGCACAAGAACAATAACAAGCATGCTCCAAACCTAATAAAAATAAGACGTACCGACTCCAGCACAATAAAAATAACGACGCGGAGGCGCAGCTAACTGATTCTTTTGGAAAGGATTTGCCTTTGGGGTTCGCCCCAAAACCAGGCCGAGAACAATAAAACTGCTCCAAGGCAGTGCCTGAACTGGTTGGATCACTGTGTGATCATGGCAGCGTCAGTATCCAAAGCAATACGTTTGCTCTTGATTCCCAACTTGGGAAATTTTCCAAAAGTCCCTGACTGGATGGAACGGGTAAATAAACAAAAACAACAAGCCCGCCATAATAATAAAAATAGAGCACGCACCAATTTGGGGGGGAGCTTCGGCTCCCCCAGTAGCTTCAAACTCCCCGCCTGCTGCAGTCTCCCTTCGTTTCCTGCACCAAACCCCAACTCAATGCTAAAATCCGCGCCATTCCTGCGGCCGACATATACTCTGGCCAGTCATTTCGTCAAACAGTGCCTCCCATGCTGAAAAAGCTGTTCAAGTCCTTTCGCACCCCCGCCCTCCGTGGCAACCATTCGCACAGCACGCCTGAAGTGCTGGGCAGCAGCCAACACCCGATCGAGCGCGGCGAAATCAGCCGCTATGCCATCAGCGTGGTTGAGCGCCTGCAGCAAGCCGGCTACCAGGCGTACCTGGTCGGTGGCTGTGTACGCGACCTGTTGCTGGACATCGAGCCCAAAGATTTCGACGTAGCCACCAGCGCCACCCCGGAGCAGGTGCGAGCCGAATTCCGTAATGCCCGGGTAATCGGTCGGCGCTTCAAGTTGGTTCACGTGCATTTCGGCCGTGAAATCATCGAAGTCGCGACCTTCCGCGCCAACCACCCCGAAGGCGATGAGGAAGAGAACAGCAACCTGTCTTCACGCAATGAGAGTGGCCGGATTCTGCGTGATAACGTGTACGGCAGCCTGGAAGACGATGCCCAGCGCCGCGACTTCACTATCAATGCGCTGTATTACGACCCGAGCACCGAGCGCATCCTCGATTACGCCAACGGCGTGCACGACATCCGCAATCATCTGATCCGCCTGATCGGCGATCCGACCCAGCGCTACCAGGAAGACCCGGTACGCATGCTGCGTGCGGTGCGTTTCGCTGCCAAGCTGGATTTCGACATCGAGAAGCACAGCGCCGCACCGATCTACAAACTGGCGCCACTGCTTGGTGGAATCCCCGCCGCGCGCCTGTTCGATGAAGTGCTCAAGCTGTTTCTGGCCGGTTATGCGGTCTACACCTATGAGCTACTGGTCGATTACGGCTTGTTCGGCCAACTGTTCCCGGCCAGTGCTGAAGCACTGAAACTCAACCCGGACTACACCGACCAGCTGATCCGCAATGCACTGGACAGCACTGACCAGCGCATTCAACAAGGCAAATCGGTCACCCCCGCCTTCCTCCTTGCGGCGCTGCTCTGGCCAGCTCTGCCGGCACGTGTCATTAAGCTGCAGAATCGCGGCATGCCGCCGATTCCGGCGATGCAGGAAGCGGCCCATGAACTGATCAGCGAGCAGTGCCAGCGGATTGCTGTGCCCAAGCGCTTCACCATGCCGATCCGCGAAATCTGGGACATGCAGGAACGCCTGCCACGTCGCAGCGGCAAACGCGCCGATACGTTGCTGGAAAACCCACGCTTCCGCGCCGGTTACGATTTCCTCCTGCTACGCGAGAGCGCAGGCGAAGAAACTGGCGGGCTTGGCGACTGGTGGACGCGCTATCAGGAAGTCAGCGATAGCGAGCGGCGCAACATGATCCGCGACCTCAGCAACAAAGATGACACTGCCGGCGCACCGCGCAAACGCAAACGCAGCAACAACAAGCGCAAGCGCGGCCCCGCAACTGATAGCAGCAATGCCCCAGCGGGTGAATGATGGAGCGCGTGTATATCGGCTTGGGTAGCAACCTGGCGACCCCACACGCGCAATTACGCAGCGCCCTGGCCGCCCTGGCCGCGCTGCCGCAGACCCATCTAGCTGCACAATCATCGCTCTACGCCAGCGACCCTCTAGGCCCGCCGGACCAGCCGCGCTACGTCAATGCCGTAGCTGCACTGGACACCGACCTCAGCCCACTGGCGCTGCTCGATGCGCTGCAAACCATCGAACTGGAGCAGGGCCGCACACGTAAGGCAGAGCGCTGGGGGCCGCGCACCCTCGATCTGGACATCCTGCTGTTCGGCGAACGCCAACTGGATGAGCCCCGCCTAACCGTGCCGCACTACCACATGCATGCCCGCGCGTTTGTCCTCTACCCACTGGCCGAGATCGCCCCAGCGCTGCATCTGCCAGATGGTCGCGCACTGTCTGAACTGCTCGATGCCTGCCCTTTTGTAGGGCTGGAGCGACTGGGCGAAGCCGCGTCGACCTAAGAAGCAGATATCCCGCGACAGCAGCCCCCGTGCCTATGCCCGGAGCAAAGCTACGAAGATTGGTGGTAACGCCAGTAACAAACCGGTAACACCTGCAATTGACTTCGAGTCTTCCCATCAGGACTATAGGCGTCCCGTTGCCCCGCACCGGTGCAATTTGCGGCCAATGCAGGCCAACTTGAAGCAGCACAACTGCTGACTGAACGCCTGAGCGAGGACAGTTTTCATGCCTGATGTAACCCTGACTACCCTGCAAAGCCTCAAGCAGAGCGGCGAGAAAATCGCCATGCTGACCTGCTATGACGCCACGTTCGCCCAAACGGCCTGCCAGGCCGGTGTCGATGTGCTGCTGGTAGGTGATTCCCTCGGCATGGTCTTACAAGGCCATGACAGCACACTGCCCGTCACCGTGGCCGATATGGCGTACCACACCGCCTGCGTCAAACGCGGCAACCAGGGCGCGCTGATCCTCGCCGACCTGCCGTTTATGGCCTATGCCACGCTGGAGCAGGCGTTGAACAACAGCGCGGCACTGATGCAAGCCGGTGCGCACATGGTCAAGCTGGAAGGTGCAGCCTGGCTGGCTGAGCCGATTCGCCAACTGGCCGAGCGCGGTGTGCCGGTGTGCGCGCACCTAGGGTTGACCCCACAAGCGGTGAACATCCTCGGTGGCTACAAGGTCCAAGGCCGCCAAGAGGCCTCTGCACGGCAGATGCGCGCTGACGCCATGGCCTTGGAACAGGCCGGTGCAGCGATGCTGCTGCTTGAGTGCGTGCCCAGCGGACTGGCTGCGGAAATTAGCCAGGCGGTGAAGATTCCGGTGATTGGTATCGGTGCAGGTTCGGCCACTGACGGCCAGGTATTGGTCATGCACGACATGCTTGGGCTGTCCCTGAGCGGCCGTGTGCCAAAGTTTGTGAAGAACTTTATGGCCGGCCAGAGCAGCATCCAGAATGCCATCAGCGCCTATGTCAAAGCGGTCAAAGACCAAAGCTTCCCAGCAGCCGAGCACGGATTTTCTGCATGAACACAGTTAAGAGCGGGCGCGAGTTACGCGCCGCTGTCGCCCAAGCCCGCTCCGAAGGTAAACAAATCGCCCTGGTGCCGACCATGGGCAACTTGCATGCCGGCCACGCCGCGCTGGTGGAAAAAGCCGCGCAGCGGGCGGACTTCGTGGTTGCCAGCATTTTCGTCAACCCGTTGCAGTTCGGCCCCAACGAAGACCTCGCGAGCTACCCACGGACCCTGCTTGCCGATCAGGAAAAACTGGTCGCAGCCGGCTGCCACCTGCTGTTCGCCCCGGATGTTACCGAGATGTACCCGCAAGGGACTGACGGCCAGACCCGCGTCAGCGTGACGGGCGTCTCCGAAGGCCTGTGCGGCGCCAGCCGGCCGGGGCACTTCGACGGCGTTGCGACTGTAGTCAGCAAGCTGTTCAACATGGTGCAGCCTGACTTGGCCATTTTCGGCCAGAAGGACTTCCAGCAACTGGCGGTAATCCGCACCCTGGTGCGTGACCTGAATATGCCGATCCAGATCATCGGCGAGCCCACCGTGCGCGCCGAAGATGGCCTGGCGCTGTCTTCGCGTAACGGTTACCTGAATGCCGAGCAACGCGAAGTGGCGCCAGTGTTGTACCGCAGCCTGCAGGAAATGGCTGCGGCGATTAAGGCCGGCGAGCGTGATTACGCCAAGCTGATCAACGCAGCGCAGGCACAACACAGCGCCGCGGGTTTCCGCCCGGACTACCTCGAAGTGCGCGAATCCAGCAGCTTACGCCCGGCATCACAGGATGATCGTCAGTTGGTAATTCTGTTGGCCGCCTCCATTGGCAACACCCGACTCATCGATAACCTGGCGCTCGACCTCGATGCGCCCGCTTGATTAGCCGGTTACCGGCTCGCGTACCTGCCAGTTACACTCAAGGCCCGGATCACTCCGGGCTTTTTTGCATAATTCGTCGCACCCAGCACAAGGAACACGCACCTATGGCCTATTTCCAACAGCCGCATGACGTCACCTCTCTGCCCGCCTGGCAGGCGCTGCGCGAGCACCGCGAGCAGATGAATGACTTCAGCATGCGCGAGGCCTTTGCCAGTGACCCGGAGCGCTTCAAGCGTTTCTCCCTGAGCAGTTGCGGCTTGATGCTGGACTATTCGAAGAACCTGATCGACGAAAAAACCCTAGCACTGCTGGTACAACTGGCCGAGCAAAGCCAGCTTGGTGAATCCATCCAGGCACTGTTCTGCGGTGATCAGGTCAATGCCTCAGAAGGCCGCGCCGCCCTGCACACCGCCCTGCGCAGCCCGATTGGGCGCAGCGTCAAGCTGGATGGCATCGACCTGATCCCCCAGGTGCACCGCGTACTGCATCAAATGACCGAACTGGTCAGCCGCGTACACAGCGGCCTGTGGCGCGGCTACAGCGACAAGCCGATCACCGAGGTCGTCAATATCGGCATCGGCGGTTCGTTCCTCGGCCCGCAGCTGGTTTCCGAGGCGCTGCGGCCCTTTACCCAGCGCGGCGTGCGCTGCCATTACCTGGCGAATATCGACGGCAGCGAGTTCCGCGAACTCACAGCACGCCTGAACCCTGAAACCACCCTATTTATCGTCTCTTCCAAATCCTTCAGCACCCTGGAAACCCTTAAAAACGCCCTAGCGGCACGCGACTGGTACCTGGCCCTGGGTGGCCCGGAAGCCGAACTGCACAAGCACTTTATTGCGGTCACCAGTAACACCAAGGCCGCGATTGAGTTCGGTATCAAGGCAGAAAACATCTTTCCGATGTGGGATTGGGTCGGTGGCCGTTATTCACTCTGGTCGGCCATCGGCTTACCCATCGCCTTGGCCATCGGCATCTCCAACTTCAAGGAGCTGCTAGCCGGCGCTTACGCCATGGACCAGCACTTCACCCAGGCGCCGCTGGCGGAAAACATGCCGGTACTGATGGCCTTGCTGGGCATCTGGTATGGCAACTTCTGGGGGGCGAAAAGCCAGGCGATCCTGCCCTACGACCACTACTTGCGTAACTTCACCAAGCACTTGCAGCAGCTGGACATGGAGTCCAACGGCAAATCCGTACGCCAAGACGGCAGCCCGGTGGACTTCAGTACCGGGCCAGTGATTTGGGGCGGTGTCGGCTGCAACGGCCAGCATGCCTACCACCAGTTACTGCACCAGGGCACTGAGCTGATCCCGGCGGACTTTATTGTGCCAGTCAACAGCTTCAGCCCACTGGCCGACCATCACCAGTGGCTGTTTGCCAACTGCCTGTCGCAAAGCCAGGCGCTGATGCACGGTAAGACCCAAGCCGAAGCCGAAGCCGAATTGCGCGGCAAAGGCCTCGACGAAGCTGACGTGCAACGCCTTGCGCCGCACAAGATGGTTCCTGGTAACCGCCCAAGCAATATTCTCGCGCTCAACCGGATCGACCCGTTCGGCCTCGGTGCGCTGGTCGCGTTGTATGAGCACAAAGTCTTTGTACAAAGCGCGATCTGGGGCATCAACGCCTTCGACCAATGGGGCGTTGAACTGGGCAAAGAGCTCGGCCTGGGCGTGTATCAGCGCCTGACCGGTCAGCTCGATACGCCAGCCAGTGATGCCTCGACCCAAGGCCTGATTCAGCATTTCCGCGAGCGCCATCGCGGCTGATCAGCCCACCACGCAGGGCCCGGCATAGCTGCACCGGGCCAGCACTTGAACCCTGCCCTCACTGGGTGCACCCTTGTTGTGATCGCGGACACACAACAACAAGGACCCGCCATGTTCGAAATTACCCGTCACCCGGTTGCCGACTCGGTGCGCCAGCGCGCGCACATCGACAACGACGACTACCTGCGCCTCTACCAACAATCGGTCGAGCAACCTGATACGTTCTGGGCCGAGCAGGCCAAGCAGTTTCTCGACTGGTCCAAACCCTGGGACAGCGTGCAGCAGGGCGACCTACTCAGCGGCCAGGGTTCGTGGTTCAAGGGCGGCCAGCTAAACGTCAGCTACAACTGCATCGACCGCCACCTGGCCACACGCGGCGAGCAAATCGCACTGATCTGGGAAGGTGACAACCCCAGCGAATCGGCACATATCACTTACAAAAAACTGCACCACAATGTCAGTCGTCTGGCCAATGTGCTGAAAAGCCGTGGCGTAAAGAAGGGTGACCGGGTGTGCATCTACATGCCGATGATCCCCGAGGCGACCTACGCCATGCTCGCCTGCACGCGTATCGGTGCGGTGCATTCTGTGGTGTTCGGCGGCTTCTCCCCGGATGCGCTGCGTGACCGCATTATTGACTCCGATTGCCGCGCGGTGATCACGGCCGATGAAGGCGTGCGCGCTGGCAAATACGTAGCGCTCAAGGCCAACGTCGACAAAGCCCTGCAGAGCTGCCCGGCGGTCTCCACGGTGGTAGTGGTCGAACGTACCCAAGGTGAAATCGACTGGGTTGAAGGGCGCGACATTTGGTACCACAAGGCCCTGAGCGAAGCAGACGGCGATTGCCCACCCGAGCCGATGGACGCCGAAGACCCGCTGTTTATCCTCTACACCTCCGGCTCCACCGGTAAGCCCAAGGGGGTGTTGCACAGCACCGGCGGCTACCTGCTGATGGCCGCGATGACCCACAAGTACGTATTCGACTACCACGAAGGTGACGTTTACTGGTGCACCGCCGACGTTGGCTGGGTCACCGGGCACAGCTATATCGTTTACGGGCCGCTGGCCAATGGCGCCACCAGCCTGATCTTCGAAGGCGTGCCGAACTACCCGGATGCCTCGCGTTTTTGGCAAGTTATCGACAAACATCAGGTGAACATCTTCTACACCGCGCCTACCGCCCTGCGCGCACTGATGCGTGAAGGCGAAGGCCCGGTAAGGAAAACTGACCGTTCCAGCCTGCGCCTACTCGGCTCGGTCGGCGAACCGATCAACCCGGAAGCCTGGGAGTGGTATTACAACGTGGTCGGCGAACGCCGCTGCCCGATCGTCGACACCTGGTGGCAGACCGAAACCGGCGCCATTTTGATCACCCCGCTGCCTGGCGCCACCGACCTCAAACCCGGCTCCGCCACCCGCCCCTTCTTCGGCGTACAACCGGTGCTGCTGGATGAACAGGGCAAGGAAATCGACGGCCCGGGTTCAGGTGTACTGGCGATCAAAGAAAGCTGGCCGAGCCAGATCCGCAGCGTTTACGGCGACCATCAGCGCATGATCGACACCTATCTGAAGCCCTACCCCGGTTACTACTTCAGCGGTGACGGCGCGCGCCGCGATGAAGACGGCTACTACTGGATCACCGGGCGGGTGGATGACGTGATCAACGTCTCCGGCCACCGCATCGGCACCGCCGAGGTGGAAAGCGCCCTGGTGCTGCACGACGCCGTCGCCGAAGCGGCCGTGGTCGGCTACCCACATGACCTCAAGGGCCAGGGCATTTATGCCTTCGTCACGCCCATGAACGGCATCGACCTCAGCGACGCACTGAAGACCGAACTGCTGGCCCTGGTCGGCAAAGAGATAGGTGGTTTCGCCAAACCCGAACTGATCCAGTGGGCGCCGGGCCTGCCGAAGACCCGCTCAGGCAAGATCATGCGGCGCATCCTGCGCAAGATCGCCTGTAACGAGCTGGACAACATGGGCGACACCTCTACCCTAGCCGACCCCAGTGTGGTGGACGGGCTGATCGAGCAACGCCTAAACCGCTAACCCGATGTAGGACGGCCATGCCACACCTCGGCATGGCTGTCTTGTAGAGACCCTATGGAATTCCTGCGCCGCCGTATCGAAAGCCAAGTCCTCAGCCTCAGCGGTATCGCCCTCGGCCAGATCGACTTCGAGAACCCCAAGGGCGACCCCGGCCTGTTCGGCCCGGACTCGGTGAGTTGGCAGGTACATGGCGACTTCACCAGCATGTTGATCGGCGGCATCAGCGCCCTGCTTCTGCAGGCCTTGCACCCACTGGCGCTGGCCGGCGTGTGGGATCACTCAAATTTTCGTCAGGACCTGCTTGGTCGGCTGCGCCGCACCGGGCAGTTCATCTCCGGCACCACCTACGGTTCGCGCGCCGACGCCGACTGGCTGATCGACAAGGTCAAAACCATTCACCTCAAGGTTACGGGCACCGCCCCGGATGGCCGCACCTACGCCGCCAGTGACCCCGCGCTGCTGACCTGGGTGCATGTCGGCGAAGTGCACAGCTTCCTTCAGGCGCACCTGCGCTACCGCAACCCAGAGCTGAGTGAGGCCGATCAAGACCGCTACTACGCGGAAATCGCCCTGATCGCCGAACGCCTGGGCGCTACCCAGGTGCCGTGTTCGCGCGCCGAAGTGGCGGCCTATTTGGCCGCCGTTCGCCCCGAGCTGTGTTGCGATGCGCGCTCGCTGGAGATTCTGCGCATCCTGCTGGACGCTCCCGCCCCCAGCGCCCTCGCCGCACCGGCGGCCAAACTGCTGATGCAGGCCGGTATCGATCTACTGCCCACCTGGGCGCAAGAGATGCTTGGCCAGCAGATCAGTCCAGCACGCAGCCGCGTGATCCAGACCGGCGTCCACAGCCTGGCACCGGTACTGCGCTGGGCGGTGCGCGGCGGCGCCATTCACTGCGCGCGCAAGCGCTTACAGCTACCGCCGCGCGGCTGACTGGTCAGTTCGCAGGCTGGCCGCGAGCAAAGCCGCTGTGCCACCATAGCGACCTTTCGCGGCCTGCCGCGCCTGTCACTTGTGAGGATCGCGTTATGCAAGATGTCGTCATCGTTGCCGCCACCCGCACTGCCATCGGCAGCTTCCAGGGTTCACTGGCGAATATCCCGGCCCCCGAGTTGGGCGCTGCCGTGATCCGCCAGTTGCTTGCGCAAACCGGTTTGGACGGCGCGCAGGTCGACGAAGTGATCCTCGGCCAGGTACTCACGGCAGGCAGCGGGCAGAACCCGGCCCGCCAGGCGGCGATTCTCACGGGCCTGCCCCACGCCGTACCGGCAATGACCTTAAACAAGGTCTGCGGCTCGGGCCTGAAAGCCCTGCACCTGGCTGCCCAGGCTATTCGCTGCGGCGATGCCGAAGTAATGATTGCCGGTGGCATGGAGAACATGAGCCTGTCTCCTTACGTCATGCCCGGCGCCCGCACCGGCCTGCGCATGGGCCACGCCAAACTGGTCGACACGATGATCACCGACGGCCTGTGGGACGCCTTCAACGACTATCACATGGGCATCACCGCCGAGAACCTGGTGGACAAGTACGGCATCAGCCGTGAAGCGCAGGATGCCTTCGCCGCGGCCTCGCAGCAGAAGGCCGTGGCCGCCATCGAAGCCGGTCGTTTTGTCGACGAAATTACCCCGATCCTGATTCCTCAGCGCAAAGGCGAGCCCGTAGCCTTCGCCACGGATGAACAACCGCGCGCCGGCACCACCGCCGAATCCCTGGGCAAACTCAAGCCGGCGTTCAAGAAAGACGGCAGCGTCACCGCCGGCAACGCCTCCAGCCTCAACGACGGCGCCGCGGCGGTGCTACTGATGAGTGCTGAAAAAGCCAAAGCCCTGGGCCTGCCAGTACTGGCGAAGATCACCAGCTACGCCAATGCCGGTGTCGACCCGGCGATCATGGGCATTGGCCCGGTCAGCGCCACCCAGCGCTGCTTGGCTAAAGCCGGCTGGACGCTGGGGGACCTGGACCTGATCGAAGCCAACGAAGCCTTTGCCGCGCAAGCGCTGGCGGTCGGTCAAGAACTCGACTGGGACGCCAGTAAGGTCAACGTCAACGGCGGCGCCATCGCCCTCGGCCACCCAATTGGAGGCTCCGGTTGCCGGATTCTCGTCACTTTGCTGCACGAGATGATCAAACGTGACGCCAAGAAAGGCCTGGCCACCCTGTGCATCGGTGGCGGTCAAGGTGTAGCGCTGGCGATTGAGCGCGCCTGATAACAGCGCGGCCAACCGCACAACTGAACGCCGGCACCCGGATTAGCGGGCGCCGGCGTTTTTCTTGGTAAACTGCGCGCCCTCCTTTTTTAGAGTCGCCGCGCATGCCCGCTCTCGATCAGGCGCTGCGCGCCGCCCTGAATAATCGCCACGACCTGCTGGCTGAGCTGCATCAGCAAGGCACCGACTGCTATCGCCTGTTTCATGGCAGCCAGGAAGGCGCCGGCGGTCTGACCATCGACCGTTACGGCCCACAGTTACTGGTACAGAGCTTTCATCAGCGCCTTAGCCGCGACGAACTGCTGCAACTGGCCGAGCAATGCCAGAGCAGAATCGGCGAAGACCTGCTGCTGGTGTACAACGACCGCTCCCAAGGCAATTCGCGCATCGACCGCAGCGACCCGGTCTACCAGGCCGAGCCCGCCGCACTGGAAGACTTGGTCGGCCATGAGTGGGGCCTCAACTACCGCGTACGCGGCCGTCATGCCGGGCAAGACCCGCTGCTATTTCTTGACCTGCGCAACGCCCGCGGCTGGGTCAAACAGTACAGCGCCGGCAAATCGGTGCTCAATCTGTTTGCCTACACCTGCGGGGTTGGCTTGAGCGCTGCGGCAGGCGGCGCACGCGAAGTGCTCAACCTCGACTTTGCCGAAGGCAACCTGGCAGTTGGCCGCGAGAATGGCGCGCTCAACCCAGTGCTGGCGCCCATGCAGTTTATGCAGTCGGATTACTTCCCGGCGATTCGCCAACTGGCGGGCCTGCCGATTAGCGCGCGCCGTGGCCACAAACTGCCGGACTATCCGCGTTTAGCGCAACGCCAGTTCGACCTAGTGCTGCTCGACCCGCCAGCATGGGCCAAGAGCGCCTTCGGTACCGTCGACTTGCTGCGTGACTACCAAAGCCTGCTCAAACCGGCAATTCTCGCCACGGCTGATGATGGCGTACTGATCTGCTGCAATAACCTAGCAAAAGTCAGCCTGGCGGACTGGCGCGAGCAGGTACTGCGCTGTGCGGAAAAACTCGGCCGCCCGGTACGTGAGTGGCAGGTATTGCCTCCAGCGAGTGACTTCCCCTCACTGGATGGCCAGCCACCACTGAAAACCCTGATCTTGCAGTTCTGATTTACCCCCAAGCGTTCAGAGAATCACCCGCAGCGGCTCTGCGGAACTGTGTACGCGTGCCATACTCCAAGGCACTTCTTCGTCGGGATAGATGACGTTTTTATGCTTAAAGGAATAAAGCGCGCCGCCAGCGCCATTGCTATCGCTGTTGCCCTCTACAGCCTGCTGGGCTTTTTGATTCTGCCCGGCATCGGCCTGCGCATCGCCAATCAACAACTGGCCCAATACGCCACCGTGCCCGCCTCCTTGCAACGTCTGCAGCTCAACCCCTTCAGCCTGGAGCTCAGCCTCTGGGGGCTGCAAATTGGTGAAGCTGAACAGCAGCAGATCGCCTTCGAACGCCTGTATGCCAACCTGCAACTCGACAGCCTATGGGGCGGTGTGTTGCACCTGGCCGACATCGAGTTGGACAAACCGCACAGTGAAGTGCTGTTCGGCAAGGATGGCAGGCTTAACCTGACGCAACTGTTTAACGTCCCGCCTAGCACCGAGCCAGCGGTCGAGGAGCCCGCTGGCGAGCCGTTTCCGCTGCGCATTTCGCGGATCAAGCTGAGCGGCGGCAACGTACATTTTCAGGACCTGCGCCCCAGCGAGCAGATCGAGTTTATTTACGACGATCTCAATTTCGAATTGCACAACCTCAGTACCCTGCCTGACGACAATGCCGACATGAGCCTGGTCGCCACGGGCCCTACCGGCGGACGGATCGACTGGACCGGGCGTATCAGCCTGGTACCGATCAGCTCCAGCGGCAGCCTTAAAGTGACTGACGGCAAGCTGAAAGCCATCTGGCCCTACGTGCGCGATGCGGTGCCACTGGTCTTAGAGGACGGCACCGTCAACCTGAGCAGCGACTACAGCCTGAACCTGGCTGAAGGCACCGAACTGCTGTTGAGCAACACCCAGCTCAGCGTCAACAGCTTTGCTATCAAAAGCCCGGCAGACAAAGCGTTGCTGCGCCTGCAAAGCCTGGATATCAGCGAAACCAGCGTAGACCTGGCCAAGCAACAGGTCATCGTCGGCAAGATTCGTAGCCAACAGCTGGAAACCTGGGCCGCACGCGAGGCCGATGGCCAACTCGACTGGCAGAAGCTGCTGGCCAGCCAACCCGCCAAACAGGCTCCAGCTCCAGCTCCAGCTCCAGCTCCAAATAAAGGTGGCGCCGGCTCTGCGGCAACAGTAGCCGAGCCGCTAAAAGAGCCAACCGAACCGACCACCGCAGAGCAATCCGCCGACCTGGAAACCGCCACTGCAGGCCAACCGGAAGAGCCCAGCAAACCCTGGCAAGTGATCCTGCGTGACGTGCAATTGCGCGACTATCAGGTGCATCTGGCGGACCGCGCCGGCGGTGCTGAAGTCAAAATCGACCTCGCCCCGCTTAATCTCGACCTGAACGACTTCGACAACCTGGGCACTTCCCCCTTCACTCTCAAGCTCGACACCGGGGTGAACAAAACCGGGCTGATCAAGGCCAACGGTCAGGTGCAACTGAGCCCGACCACTGCCAATCTAAACGTGCTTACCCAGGACATTGATCTGCGCCTGGCGCAAACCTACCTGAGCCCTTTTGTGCACCTGGAGCTGCGTAGCGGCAAACTAGGCAGCGAACTGGCCGTTGACCTGCAGAGTGTCGAGCCACTGGCCTTCAGCATTACTGGGCATGCCGAGATCAAACAACTGCACACCCTCGACACCCTGAAAAATCGCGACTTCCTCAAATGGCAGCAGGTACAGGTCGAAGGGCTCGATTACCAGCATGGCCAAGGTTTGGCGATCAGCCAGATCAAACTGCAGCAGCCCTATGTACGCTTTATCATTAACGAAGACCTGACCACCAATATTAATGACCTCATGGTGCCCCAACCCGCCAGCGCCGAACCGCGCAAAGCCCCGACGGAAAAGCCGCTGCCTATCCGCATTGGCGGCATCAGCATCAAGGAGGGTTCGGCCAACTTTGCCGACTTTAGCCTGCGCCCGAACTTCGCCACGGCGATTGGCCAACTTAACGGCCAGATCGGCACGCTGGATAACCAAAGCGCGAAATCCGCCAGCGTCGACATCAAGGGCAAGGTCGATAAGTACGCCCCTGTCAGCATCAAAGGCAAGCTGACCCCGTTCGACCCGCTGAACAGCCTGGATATTGCCACCAGCTTCAAAAACGTCGAGCTCACTACCTTGACGCCCTACTCCGGTAAATTCGCCGGCTACCGCATCCGCAAGGGCCGTCTTAACCTTGACCTGCACTACCAGATCGAAAAGGGTCAGCTCAACGCCGAGAACAAGCTGCTGCTGGAAGACCTGCAACTGGGCGAGAAAGTCGACAGCAAGGACGCCACGGACCTACCGATTCGCCTGGCTGTGGCTCTGCTCAAGGACACCCAGGGCAATATCGAGATCCAGCTGCCCGTTCAAGGCAACCTCAACAGTCCCGAATTCAGCGTGATGCCAATCGTCTGGCAAACACTGCGTAATCTGGTGCTGCGTGCAGCGCAGGCTCCGTTCAAGTTTATTGGCGGGCTGGTCAGCGGCGGCAGCGAGGTCGACCTCAGCACCGTGCGCTTCAATGCAGGGGAAAGCCAACTCGACAGCACGGCACAGAACGCACTAGACACCCTGGCCAGCGCCCTGAAAGAGCGCCCCACCCTGCGCCTGGAGGTCGAAGGCATGAGCGCCCAGAGCAGCGATGGCCCACCGCTTGCGGTTGCACGCCTGGAGCGCGAATACCAGAGCACTTGGTACAAGATACTGCAGCGCCGTGGCGATAATGTACCCGCCGATGCCAGCGAGCTGGTAGTCGATGAAGACGACAAGGCGGTGCTGCTCGAAGGCATCTACCGTGCGCGCCTCAAGCAGCAGCCACCGGCAGAATGGGCCAAGCTGAGTGACGAAGAACGCACCGCGCAGATGCGCGCCGGCGTACTGCAATCTTGGGCACAGAGCTCGCTGCTACTGCGCCAGTTGGCCCAAGCCCGCGCGGCAGAAATAAAAAACTATCTGGTTGAGCGTGGCGGCCTGAGCGCTGAACGCATTTACCTGCTGGATGTCAGTATTACCCAGGCCAATGCCGATGGCAGTGTGGCCAGCGCTCTGCACCTCGGCAGCGAATAGGCCTGTTGTCTATGCGCACACTGACGTCAACGCTGTTACTTGCCCTGCTGGGCGCTGCGTTTATGGCCCAGGCCGAAACCCTGCGCTGCGGTAGCCAGTTGGTGAGCCTGGGTGATCGCCGCTTTGAAGTGCTGCAGAAATGCGGCGAGCCGGCGTTCCGTGACCTAGTGGGCTATTCCCTCGGCCCAAACGAGCGCCGCGAGTACCCGATCGAGGAATGGGTCTACGGCCCGAGTAACGGCATGCTTAGCATTCTTACTTTCGAGGGCACGCGCCTGCGCGCCATCGAACGCCGTCGAAGCCGCTAATAGATGAAACCCCTGATCAGCGCCCTGCTATTACTTGTGTCCATCTGTGCACAGGCCTCATCGACCCTGCGTTGCGATAACGGGCTGGTCAGCCTCGATGACACCACCAGCGAAGTCAGCAGTAAATGCGGCGAACCACTGAGCCGTGACTTTCTCGGCTACCGTGAAGTGCTGGATGAATACGGTTTCTACAATGAAGTCGCGGTCGAAGAGTGGTCATACGGGCCACGCAACGGCATGTACCAATTTCTGCGTTTTCAAGGGAATCGATTGATCAAGATCGACAGCAAACGCCGTAACTAGCAACACCCTACCCTCCCACACCCACGATAAGGACATTGCGCCATGCAACGGATAGCACTCAGCCTCACCCTGCTCGCTCTAGCAACCGGCGCCCAGGCCAGCACCCTGCGCTGTGAGAAGGGCATCGCCAGTACCGGCGACCGCACCACAGAGGTCGCTAGCAAATGTGGCGAGCCGATTGCCCGCGACATGCTGGGTTACACCCTGGATGCCCACGGCAATAACGAGTTTCTCGTCGAGGAGTGGGTCTATGGCCCACGTAACGGCATGAACTACTACCTGCGATTCGAAGGCGGACGACTGAAGAGCGTGGAGAGCAAACGCGGCAGCTAAGCCCTGCCACGCAGCCACTAAAAAGCCCCGCTGGTTGCGCCAGCGGGGCTTTTTTACGCCTTATTACAGCTTACTGCTGAAGTCGCGCAGCTCATCCTGAGCCTTTTCCTTGCTCCAGCCGTAGCGCTCTTGCAGCTTGCCGGCCAGGTACTCGCTATGACCTTCGGCTACATCCAGATCATCATCGGTCAGGTTGCCCCAACGCTCCTTCATGCGGCCATTGAGTTGCTTCCACTTACCTTTAATCACGTCAGAATTCATTGCTCAATCCTCGATGGTTTTAACGGGGTTATTGCACCAGCCCACGCGAAGCTTGGGGTTTAATCGGCCGTTTTTAAGGCTTCGGCTGCCACAGCGGTTACACCCTTGATTTCTTTAGCCTTGGCCACGGCAAGGTCGCGCTCAGCATCACTGGCAACAACACCCGACAGGGTGACCACACCTTTGTTGGTTTCAACGCTGATATCGATGCCACTCAGCTCATTGTCCGCCAGAAAGGTCGACTTCACTTTGCTGGTGATCCAGGTATCGGTAACGGCATCTTCAGTGGCGTTCATGGCCTCGCTCGCGGCCAGCATGGTCGGCTGCACCGCCGTGCGGGTGTCAGCAAGAACCGGCCCGGCCAATAACAGGCTCAGGGCAGTGGCGGTCATAGTGGCGCTGGCGACGTGCTTGATTGGCTGCTTCATGGATAGTGCTCCTGCATAAGTAAAAAGACCTGCAACCTTCATTGGTTGCGGTTACATAAGTACTGTTGCAGGCGGCATGCCAGCTTTTAAAATATTATTTTAACTATATATATCAATAGCTTAGATATAGTTAAAGCCATCCCTTGTCGTGCATTTTGCATGCCCAGGCGTATGACCCCATGCACTGTGCATGACCTGCCCTGAAGTTTTTCATAGGCGAAAAAAAGGACCCCGAAGGGTCCTTTTTAAACAGCGCGGGAGCGATTAAGCCTCCGACACCTTGGCAGCAGCAACGTCCTTGATGGACAGCTTGATGCGGCCGCGGTTGTCGACGTCCAGTACCAGCACTTCGACTTCCTGACCTTCTTTAAGAATGTCGGTCACTTTCTCTACACGCGCATCGCTGAGCATGGAGATATGCACCAGACCGTCTTTACCCGGCAGGATGTTAACAAAGGCACCGAAGTCGACGATGCGCTCAACCTTACCGATGTAGATCTTGCCGATTTCAGCCTCAGCGGTGATACCCAGAACGCGCTGACGTGCAGCTTCTGCAGCTTCCTTGGTTTCGCCGAAGATTTTGATCGAGCCGTCGTCTTCGATATCGATCGAGGCCTTGGTCTCTTCGCAGATGGCACGGATGGTCGCGCCACCTTTGCCGATCACGTCGCGAATCTTGTCTTGGTCAATCTTCATCGCGATCATGGTCGGTGCATTAGCCGACAGCTCAGTACGCGACTGGGCAATGACCTGGTTCATCTGGCCGAGGATATTCAGGCGCGCTTCCAGGGCTTGGCCCAGAGCGATTTCCATGATTTCTTCGGTGATGCCCTGGATCTTGATGTCCATCTGCAGTGCAGTAACGCCATTGGCGGTACCGGCAACCTTGAAGTCCATGTCGCCCAGGTGATCTTCGTCACCGAGGATGTCGGTCAGAACGGCGAACTTCTCGCCTTCCTTAACCAGACCCATGGCGATACCAGCAACCGGCGCTTTCATCGGTACACCAGCGTCCATCAGGGCCAGGGAAGCGCCGCAGACGGAAGCCATCGAGGAAGAACCGTTCGACTCGGTGATTTCCGAGACCACGCGAATGGTGTACGGGAATACGTCAGCAGCCGGCAGCATAGCCGCGATAGAGCGACGAGCCAGACGACCGTGACCGATTTCGCGGCGGCCAGTGGCGCCCATGCGACCACACTCACCGACCGAGTACGGCGGGAAGTTGTAGTGCAGCATGAAGGGGTCTTTACGCTCGCCTTCGAGGGTATCGAGCAGCTGTGCGTCACGAGCGGTACCGAGGGTGGCAACCACCAGAGCCTGGGTTTCGCCACGGGTGAACAGTGCCGAACCGTGGGTTTTGTCCAGAACACCCACTTCGATGTTCAGACCACGCACAGTGCGGGTGTCACGACCGTCGATACGCGGCTTACCGTTAACGATGTTCTCGCGCACGGTGCGGTATTCGATTTCGCCAAAGATTTCTTTAACTTCACCGGCAGTCGGCTGACCTTCAACACCTGCGAACTTGGCAACGATTTCATTGCGCAGTTCACCCAGACGGGCATAACGCTCGTGCTTGACGGTGATGGTGTAAGCCTGGGAGATCGCCTCGCCAAACTCGCCGCGAATCGCGTTGAGCAGTGCGGTATTCTCAGCCTTTGGCTGCCAGTCCCAAGTCGGCTTGGCGGCTTCGGCGGCCAGCTCGGCAACGGCGTCGATGACGACCTGGAATTCGTCGTGGGCGAACAGTACAGCGCCCAGCATCTGGTCTTCGGTCAGCTCTTTAGCTTCCGATTCAACCATCAGTACGGCGTCTTTGGTACCGGCTACGACCATGTCCAAGCTCGAGGCCTTAAGCTGCTCGTAGTTCGGGTTAAGCAGGTAGCCGGTTTCCGGGTGGAAAGCTACGCGCGCAGCACCGATTGGGCCGTTGAACGGGATGCCGGAGATGGCCAACGCAGCCGAAGTACCGATCATCGCAGCGATGTCCGGATCGGTCTTTTTGCTGGTGGAGATCACGGTGCAGATAACCTGCACTTCATTCTGGAAACCTTCTGGGAACAGCGGACGGATCGGACGGTCGATCAGACGCGAGGTCAGGGTCTCTTTCTCGGAAGGACGGGCTTCACGCTTGAAGAAACCGCCTGGAATTTTGCCGGCTGCGTAGGTTTTTTCCTGGTAGTGCACGGACAGCGGGAAAAAGCCTTTGCTCGGGTCAGCGGTCTTGGCGCCAGTTACGGCAACCAGTACGGCAACGTCGTCGTCAACGGTGACCAGCACAGCGCCGGAGGCTTGACGGGCGATACGACCAGTCTCGAGGGTAACGGTCGATTGACCGAACTGGAATTTCTTGATTACCGGGTTCACGGTGTTTTCCTTCTCTTTATTGCCCTTGGGGAAAGCGGTTCTTGCCACCGAGTGTGCGTCTTAATGAAGCACACACGGGTATTGCAGAATGAGTGGGCGGTGACGGGAATCGGACCCGTTGGCGTCCAAAAACAACTAATGCACAAACGCAAAAGCTGGAAGCAGGGGTAAACCCCACTTCCAGCTTCGGCAGTCAGCTACGCATAAGCATTGCTTAGCGACGCAGACCCAGGCGACCGATCAAAGCGGTGTAACGAGAAACTTCCTTACCTTTGAGGTAATCCAGCAGCTTACGACGCTGGTTTACCATGCGGATCAGGCCACGACGCGAGTGGTGGTCTTTACCGTTGGCTTTGAAGTGACCCTGCAGCTTGTTGATGTTGGCGGTCAGCAGTGCAACTTGCACTTCTGGGCTACCAGTATCGCCTTCAGCTTGCTTGTAGTCGGCAACGATTTGAGCTTTTTCTTCAACGCTGAGTGCCATGTGGGCAATCCTCTCAGTTAGGCAACTGCCGAAACAGTCGCAATAGGCCAGGAATTACTTCCTGTGTTTTAAAGTGAGGTATGACCGCGCCTATTAACAGCCACCCTCAAAGCACGCAGACCCGAGCCGAAACCCTTGCTTGCGCTACGGCCATGCTGACCGAATCCTACGCCACAGGCCTGAGGCCCGGGCCTGCAACCAAGGCTAGGCCTTGTTTGCAATCAATCGACGCGGCGCAATACGCCCGTCTTCGCTCACTTCACCGATACCGATAAAGCGACCATTGTGATCTTGCACCCGCACCATGCCGAACTTCGGCGCTTCCGGGGCGCGTACCGGCTGCCCTTGCAGCCAGTAGAACGAACTGTGCTCGGAGAACTGCAACAGCGGCCAATGCTGCAAACCGCTGTCAGCCGGCAGCAAGAACTGATCAACCGCTTCGTTACCGCCTTCAGCATGCACGCGCTCAAGCTCTTCGAGCGTGACGGTACGGCTCAAGTCGAACGGCCCGGCTTTGGTTCTGCGCAGCTCTGCAACATGTGCACCGCAACCCAGCAAATGGCCAATGTCCTCGACCAGCGTGCGGATATAGGTGCCTTTGCTGCAATCGACCGCCAGACGCGCCTGCTCCGCCTCACAGCCCAGTAATTCCAGGCGCTCAATAGTAACAGAACGCGGCTCGCGCTCCACTACTTCACCGGCACGGGCCAGCTTGTAAAGCGGCTGGCCGTCACGCTTGAGCGCTGAGTACATCGGCGGTATCTGGCTGATTTCGCCACGAAACTGCGGCAATACCGCTTCGATATCGGCGCGACCAACGGTCACTGGACGACGCTCCAGCACGTCACCTTCGGCATCTGCGGTGGTGGTGGTCACCCCCAGCTGCATCAAGGTTTCGTAGCCTTTGTCGGCATCCAGTAGGTACTGGGAAAACTTGGTCGCCTCGCCAAAGCACAACGGCAATACGCCAGTGGCCAAAGGATCGAGACTGCCGGTGTGCCCAGCCTTCTCAGCATTCAGCAACCAACGGACCTTTTGCAGGGCCGCGTTGGAGCTAAAGCCTTTAGGCTTATCCAGAAGGATGATGCCATCGACGGCACGACGAATACGTTTCACCTGGGCCACGCGCTTACTCCTTGGCCTCAGTCGATTCGTCATCGTGCTGGCGGTCTTCGCTGACCGCACGCTCGATCAGTGCAGACAGCTGCGCACCGCGAATCACGCTTTCATCGTAATGGAAGCGCAGGTTCGGCACGCTGCGCAGCTTCATCGCACGGCCCAACTGCATGCGCAGGAAGCCACTGGCATCGTTGAGCACCTTGATGCTCTGCGCCACGGTATCGACACCTTCTTCCGGCTCGCCACCCATAACGGTGACGAACACCTTGGCGTGACTGGAGTCACGGCTGACTTCCACCGCGGTGATGGTCACCAGGCCGCCAAGACGCGGGTCTTTGACTTCCAGGCGGATCAACTGCGCCAACTCGCGCTGTATCTGGTCGCCGATGCGCTGGGCCCGGCTAAATTCTTTGGCCATTTTTACTACCTTCACTCGCCGCACTGCCCGAAAAAGCAGTGGACCTAAAAGCGGCAAACGCCCGGCCGCGCAAAAGCGGGGCCGGGCGCTGCATGTTGCGACTCGTGCTTACAAGCTACGAGCCACTTGGACTTTCTCGAACACTTCGATCTTGTCGCCGACCTTAACGTCGTTGTAGCTCTTCACGCCGATACCGCACTCCATGCCGTTACGCACTTCGGAGGCATCGTCTTTAAAGCGACGCAGGGATTCCAGCTCGCCCTCGAAGATCACCACGTCATCGCGCAGTACGCGGATCGGACGGTTACGGTAAACAGTCCCCTCGATCACCATACAACCGGCAATCGCACCGAATTTCGGCGAGCGGAACACGTCACGCACTTCCGCCACGCCCAGAATGTTCTCGCGAACATCGCTGCCGAGCATGCCTGTAAGGGCCTTCTTAACGTCTTCGATGATGTCGTAGATGACGTTGTAATAACGCATATCCAGACCTTCCTGCTCGACGATCTTGCGCGCGCCAGCATCGGCACGCACGTTGAAGCCGAACAGTACAGCATTGGAGGCCAGCGCCAGGTTGGCATCGGATTCGGTGATACCACCGACGCCGCCACCGACCACACGCACTTGCACTTCATCGTTACCCAGACCGCTGAGCGAGCCTTGCAGCGCCTCCAGCGAACCACGGACGTCAGACTTGAGGACGATATTGAGCGTCTTCTTCTCTTCCTGACCCATGTTCTCGAAGATGTTTTCCAGCTTGCCAGCGTGAGCACGAGCCAGTTTCACTTCGCGGAACTTGCCTTGACGGAACAAAGCAACTTCACGGGCTTTCTTCTCATCAGCCAGCACGCTCATGTCGTCGCCAGCTTCCGGCGTACCGTCCAGGCCGAGGATCTCGACAGGGATCGACGGGCCGGCTTCTTTAATCGCCTTACCGTTTTCATCGAGCATGGCGCGGATACGGCCGTAGTTGGAACCGATCAGCACCATATCGCCTTGGCGCAGCGTGCCGTCCTGAACCAGTACGGTCGCAACAGGGCCACGGCCCTTGTCGAGACGCGATTCAACCACAACACCACGGCCTGGAGCCGACGGTGTGGCTTTCAGCTCAAGCACTTCAGCTTGCAGCAGTACGGCTTCGAGCAGGTCATCGACGCCGGTACCGGCTTTAGCCGAGACGGAGACGAACGGTGTATCACCACCCCACTCTTCCGAGGTCACGCCGTGAACCGACAACTCGCTACGGATGCGATCAAGATCGGCGCCCGGCTTGTCAATCTTGTTCACTGCAACCACCAGAGGTACACCAGCAGCCTTAGCGTGCTGAACGGCCTCAATGGTCTGCGGCATCACGCCGTCATCGGCGGCAACCACCAGAATCACGATGTCGGTCGCTTTGGCACCACGGGCACGCATTGCGGTAAACGCGGCGTGACCCGGGGTGTCAAGGAAGGTGACCATGCCACGATCAGTTTCAACGTGGTAAGCACCGATATGCTGGGTAATGCCACCGGCTTCGCCAGCAGCAACCTTGGCACGACGAATGTAGTCGAGCAGCGAGGTCTTACCGTGGTCAACGTGACCCATGACGGTCACGACCGGCGCACGCGAAATCGCTTCACCTTCGAACTTCAACGACTCAGCCAATTGCTCTTCCAGGGCATTGTCGCTGACCAGCTTGACCTTGTGGCCCAGCTCTTCGGCGATCAACTGGGCAGTTTCCTGATCCAGAACCTGGTTGATGGTCACCGGGGTGCCCATCTTGAACATGAACTTGATAACTTCAGCAGCCTTGACCGACATCTGATTGGCGAGATCGCCAACAGTGATGGTTTCGCCGATTGCCACGTCACGTACCACTGGGCCGGTTGGGCTCTGGAAGCCATGAGCATTACGCTTCTTCAGCTTGCCCTTGCCACGACCACCACGACGGAAGCTGTCGCTTTCCTCGTCGATGGAGCGCGGAGCAACACGTGGCGCAGGAGCCTTTTCCTTAACGGTCGGACGATGCTGGGTGGTCTTACGATCACCACCGCGACGGTCTGCATCATCATTACGCGGCTTGTCTGGACGGCGTGGTTCGTCTTTCTTGCGCTCGTCTGCTGCAGGAGCAGCCACAGCAGGACGCTCAACGGCGACAGCCGGAGCGGCCTCAGTCGCGGCAGCACCGCCAGCAGGGGCAGCACGCGACGCTTCTTCTGCGGCGCGACGCTTGGCTTCTTCGTCAGCTTTGGCCTTGGCGGCTTCAGCTACCGCACGCTGTTCAGCCAGCTCACGCTGCTTTTCAGCTTCAATTTCTTCAGCGCTGCGCTTGACGAAGGTCTTCTTCTTGCGCACTTCAACGCTAATGGTCTTGCTACCGCCAGCACGCAGGGTGCTGGTGGTTTTGCGCTGCAAGGTAATCTTGCGCGGCTCTTCTGTTTTGCTGTCGCCGTGACTGCTTTTGAGGTGGGCCAACAGGGCCTGCTTCTCACTATCAGTGACCGCTTGCTCAGCGCTCATGTGCGGCAAACCAGCCTCGCGCATTTGCTGCAGCAGGCGTTCAACCGGCGTATTGACCACTTGGGCCAGTTCTTTAACCGTGACTTGCGTCATGCATTTCTCTCCTCAGGCCGCAACTGCTTACTCGAACCAATGGGCTCGGGCGGCCATGATCAACTTGCCGGCTCGCTCAGCGTCGATACCGTCGATGTCGAGCAGGTCATCAATAGACTGCTCGGCCAGGTCTTCGCGGTTAATAACGCCGCGCACTGCCAGTTCATGCGCAAGCGCCTTATCCATCCCCTCTAGCGAGAGCAAGTCTTCGGCTGGGTGGGCATCTGCCAGCTTTTCCTCGTTGGCGATGGCTTTAGTCAGCAAGCGATCTTTGGCACGGGCGCGGAGCTCGCTGACGATATCCTCGTCAAAGCCATCAATGCTGAGCATTTCTTCCATCGGTACGTAGGCAATTTCTTCAAGGCTGGTGAAGCCCTCTTCGACCAACACCTGGGCCAGCTCTTCGTCGACTTCCAACTCATCGATAAAGCGCTGCAGGATGTCGCCTGTTTCCGCTTGCTGCTTGGCTTGGATGTCCGCCTCGGTCATCACGTTCAAGGTCCAGCCAGTCAACTGACTGGCCAACCGCACGTTCTGACCGCCACGACCAATGGCCTGAGCAAGGTTGTCTGCGCCAACGGCGATGTCCATGGCATGGGCATCTTCGTCAACGATAATGGCGGCCACTTCAGCCGGCGACATGGCGTTGATCACGAACTGTGCAGGATTGTCATCCCACAGCACGATATCCACACGTTCACCCGCCAACTCACCGGAGACCGCTTGTACGCGCGAACCACGCATGCCGATACATGCACCCTGCGGGTCGATACGCTTATCTTTGGAACGCACGGCCAGTTTAGCGCGCGAACCCGGGTCACGGGACGCACCCATGACTTCGATCAGCTCTTCGGCAATTTCCGGCACTTCAATGCGGAACAGCTCAATCAGCATTTCCGGCGCAGTACGCGACAGAATCAGCTGTGGGCCGCGGTTCTCGGTGCGAATTTCCTTGAGCAGCGCACGCAGGCGCACGCCGACACGGAAAGTTTCGCGCGAAATAATGTCTTCACGCGCCAGCATGGCTTCTGCGTTGTTACCCAGATCAACGATCACGCTGTCACGGGTCACTTTCTTCACGGTGCCGGAGATGATTTCTCCCAGACGCTCGCGATAAGCCTCAACCACCTGAGCACGCTCAGCTTCGCGGACTTTCTGCACAATCACCTGCTTGGCGGTTTGCGCGGCAATACGACCGAATTCGATGGACTCGATCTTCTCTTCCAGCACATCACCCACTTTAGCGTTGGCTTCAACAGCACGCGGCATATCAGTGGTGACCTGGTGTGCAGGATCATCAAAGTCACTTTCTTCCACTACCGTCCAGCAGCGGAATGTTTCGTAGTTGCCCGTCTGACGATTGATCGCCACACGCAACTCGACTTCATCTTCAAAACGCTTCTTGGTAGCCGTGGCCAAAGCCAACTCCAGCGCTTCAAAAATTACGCTAGCCGGCACGCCCTTTTCGTTGGAAACCGACTCAACAACCAGCAGTACTTCTTTGCTCATCGTACGCCTCGCCTTTCGCAATCCATTGGATCCTGCGCAATCCGCGCAGCTCTCGCGGGATCCGCGTCTCAGTCAAACCTGGGGATAATGTTGGCCTTGTCGATCATGTCGATCGGCAACAGGAATTCATGGTCATCCACCTGCACTACCACGTCCTGCTCTTCCACACCGCGTAGAAGGCCCTGAAAGTTGCGTCGCCCTTCAAAAGGCGATCGCAGCTTGATCTTCACTTGCTCGCCGGCATGAGTGGCAAACTGTTCAAGAGTGAACAGCGGACGATCCATGCCCGGCGAGGACACCTCAAGGGTGTACTCGGCGCTGATCGGGTCCTCGACATCGAGCACACCGCTGATCTGCCGACTGACAATTTCACAGTCCTCGATCAGTACGCCGTCAGGCTGCTTATCAATATAAATTCGCAGCAGAGAATGCCGCCCCTGTGACAGGAACTCGACACCCCAACATTGATAGCCTAGAGCCTCGACTACCGGGGCCACCAAGGCTTGCAACTGTTCTAGCTTGCTCGACACCTGAACCCCTCGCGCATGCTGTAAAAATAAAAAATGGGCGAATCGCCCATCATCAAACCGCCCTCTAAAGGCCGGCAAAGCTGTCGCCCAGCTAGCAAAAAGCCCCTTTAAAGGGGCTCCTCTGCAACTCAATGCGGGGGCTGGTTTAACCCAGCCATCATCGGATTCAACACCCGAGGAGAGACCTTACTGCTCAATCCCACATCAAAGCTGGGGCCGGATTATACGACTTAACCCCAAGCAGGGTCAATCGACACTCCAGCAACAAAAAGGCCCGCATCATGCGGGCCCTTTTGAAAATTGGTACCGAGAAGGGGACTCGAACCCCTACAGCCTATGGCCACTACCACCTCAAGGTAGCGTGTCTACCAATTCCACCACCTCGGCAAAATCACTTACTGCGTACAACTTTTTACGTGTTACTGCTGCTCTGGAGCCTGAGGTACGTCCGCCGCATTAGTAGCCGGCTTAGTTGCATCTAGAACAGGTACATCTTCAGCAGCTGGAGTAGCCTGCTGTACTTCCAAGACTGCTGGATCAGGCAAACCAACCTGAGCCATGCCATCAGCTTTGTCTTTAGCAAAGAACGCTAAACCCAAGCTAGTCATGAAAAAAGCGGTGGCAAGTATAGCAGTAACTCGACTCAGAAAGGTAGTACTTCCTTGACTGCCGAATACAGTAGAAGAAGCACCCGCGCCAAAAGAGGCGCCCGCGTCTGCACCCTTACCCTGCTGCAGCAAAACCAGCACAACAACACCGATGGCACCCAGCAGATGAAGAACAACGATAACTGTTTCCAGCATTTTCTCAGCTTCCTGCGGCGCGACAAATCGCACCGAACTCATCCGCATTCAGAGAGGCTCCACCCACAAGCCCTCCATCGATATCCGGCATACCGAATAACTCGGCTGCACTGGCGGCCTTAACACTGCCCCCATAAAGAATTCTTACCTTGCCAGCCAACCCAGGGCTTTTCGACGCCAACTGCGCACGAATGGCCGCATGCACCTGCTGAGCCTGCTCCGGCGAAGCGGTTAAGCCAGTACCAATCGCCCAAACAGGCTCATAGGCAATGACCGCATTCGCAAACACCTCAACACCCAACGCATCAGTTACCGCAGACAACTGCGCAACCACCACATCAAGTGTCTGACCAGCCTCGCGCTGCGCAAGCGTCTCCCCGACACACAACACCGGAACAAGACCACAAGACTGCGCCGCAGCAAACTTGCGCGTCACAAGCTCATCCAACTCACCCAGCAACAACCTGCGCTCGGAGTGACCAACCAACACCAGCGAGCAACTCGCATCACTCAACTGAGTTGCGGCCACTTCACCAGTTAAAGCACCCTGCAGGGCTTCGCCGGCGCAATCTTGCGCACCAACCGCTACAGCCGTTCCAGCGAGACCATCAACTACCTGAGTGAGATGTAAACACGATGGAAACACCGCGACATCTACGCCAGCAGGCAAATCCTGCTCAGTAAGACCGTTTATCAGCTCTGCAACGCTGGCGCGGGTACCGTGCATTTTCCAGTTACCAGCAACCATTGGGCGACGCATGCTTTACCTCGTCGGTCAAAGAGGGCGCAGATGTTACCCAACAGCCACCCCGCTGGCAAGCCGAATCAAGCACATACATCCGCAACAACTTTAGCTAATTCATTGGCATAGCTGCGCACCATGGTTTCGTCATCACCTTCAACCATCACACGCACCAAAGGTTCGGTGCCCGATTTGCGCAACAGCACCCGGCCACGGCCGGCCATTTTCTCGGTGACCTGCGCGCTCGCCTCCTGCACTGCCGGGTGCTCCAGCGGATCTACACCACCGGCAAAGCGCACATTCACCAGCACCTGAGGACACTTGCGCATACCCAACCGGGCCTCACCCAGCGTTTGCCCACGACGCTTCAGCGCCATAAGCACCTGCAGGGCTGCAATAATCGCGTCACCTGTAGTGGTGTGCTGGAAACACACCAGATGCCCCGAATTCTCGCCACCCAATTGCCAGTTACGCGACAGCAACTCGGCAATCACATAACGGTCACCCACCTTGGCCCGCACAAAAGGAATGCCCTGGTCAGCCAAACCGAGTTCCAGCCCCAGGTTACTCATCAGCGTACCAACTACGCCGCCCTGAAGCTTGCCGCGCTCCTGTAGGTCGCGAGCGATGATAAACAACAACTCATCACCATCAACCACAGCACCCGAATGATCGACCATCAACACCCGATCAGCGTCACCATCAAAGGCGATACCCAGATCAGCATGCTGCGCCTGCACTTCTGCTTGTAACGCCTCGATATGCGTGGAGCCGCACGCATCGTTGATATTTAAACCATTGGGCTGCGCCGACAACACCGTCACCTGCGCACCTAGCTCGCGAAATACGCTGGGCGCCACTTTATAGGCAGCCCCATGAGCACAGTCGACGACTATCTTCAGACCGGCAAAGCTTGTACTGGTAGGCACACTGCTCTTACAAAATTCGATATAGCGCCCGGCCGCATCATTGATTCGCGACACCTTACCCAACTGCTCGGACTCCACCACCGTCATCGGTGCATCGAGCAACTCTTCGATCATCAGCTCAATCTCATCCGGCAGCTTGGTGCCCTGCCCGGAAAAGAATTTGATGCCATTGTCGTAATGCGGATTATGCGAAGCACTGATCACAATGCCTGCCTCAGCTTGAAAGGTACGCGTCAAATACGCGATTGCTGGCGTCGGCATCGGCCCCAACAACATCACATCCGCCCCTGCAGCGGAAAGACCCGCTTCCAATGCAGACTCAAACATATACCCAGAAATGCGCGTGTCCTTACCGATCAGGATGCGGCACTTGCCGTGCTTACGAAACGCCATCCCAGCCGCCCAACCGAGCTTGAGCATGAATTCCGGGGTAATTGGAAAATCGCCAACACGCCCACGAATACCGTCAGTACCAAAATATTTTCTGCCCATACCAGCATTCCTTTTAACTTATTCTGCAGCTTGAACCGCGGCGATCATCCGCACCACATCAACTGTTTCAGCTACATCATGTACCCGCAGGATGTGTGCACCCTTGCTCAGCGCAAGCGCAGCCAAGGCCAGGCTGCCATATAAGCGCTCACCGACCTCATACCCTAAAACCTTGCCAATCATGCTCTTGCGCGACACGCCAACCAACAAGGGCCGACCCAACTCATGCAACACCTGCAGATGCTTGAATAATGAAAGATTGTGCTCAAGGCTTTTTGCAAAACCAAAGCCTGGATCAAGAACGATGCGCTCAGCAGTAATTCCCACCGCCGCACAGGCCGCCAGTCGCTCAAGCAGGAATTCGCGGACCTCAGCCACCACGTCAGGGTACTGAGGGTTGTGCTGCATCGTGGTTGGCTCACCGCGCATATGCATCAAGCACACCGGCAAACCGCTATCAGCAGCCGCATCCAGAGCACCATCGCACTGCAATGAACGCACGTCATTGATCAAGCCGGCACCTAACCGCGCCGTCTCACGAATGACCGCAGGCGTCGAAGTATCCACCGAGATGATCACATCCAACTCGCGAGCAATTGCCTCGACAATAGGCGCAACCCGCTCCAACTCTTCGACTGGAGAAACCGCACGAGCACCCGGGCGCGTCGACTCACCACCAACATCAATCAGGGTTGCACCAGCCCGCCACATCGCTTCAGCGTGACGCAAGGCTGCATCACACTGAGCAAAGCGACCGCCATCAGAGAAAGAGTCAGGGGTGACATTTAGGATGCCCATCACTTGCGGGCTGCTTAAATCAAGAAACCGGCTGCCACAGGGCAGCCGGTTAAAGGTTGAAACAACAGACATGGAGAACCTTAGATTTCTGCGGCAGGACCACCGATTGGCTTGCCCACAGGCTTTGAGACCTCAACAGGCGCAGTGGGCGTGCCGTTATTATCATCACCGCCCTGCCAGCCTTTGGGCTCACGCGGAGCAAGACCATTCATGATGTCTTCAATCTGCTCGGCGTCGATGGTTTCGTACTTCATCAGCGCTTCAGCCATCGCATCCAGCTTGTCGCGATTCTCTTCCAGCAGGCGCTTGGCAATGCCATAGCACTCATCAATGATGCTACGCACTTCTTGATCAATCAGCTTAGCAGTATCAGCAGAAACGTTGCTCTGGTTGCTGCCCATGCTGCGCCCAAGGAAAACCTCACCCTCTTCTTCCGCATACATCAGCGGGCCAAGCTTTTCCGACAACCCCCACTTGGTGACCATATTCTTGGCCAATTGGGTGGCACGCATGATGTCGTTGGATGCCCCGGTGGTCACACCATCAAAGCCCAGGGTCATTTCCTCGGCGATACGACCACCAAACAACGAGCAAATCTGGCTGATCAGCGCACGCTTGCTCAGGCTGTAGCGATCTTCCTCAGGCAGGAACATGGTCACACCCAGGGCGCGACCGCGCGGAATAATCGAAACCTTGTAAACCGGGTCATGCTCAGGCACCAGGCGCCCAACAATCGCGTGACCGGCTTCGTGGAAGGCTGTATTGAGCTTTTCCTTGTCGGACATGACCATGGTTTTGCGCTCGGCGCCCATCATGATCTTGTCTTTAGCCAGCTCGAACTCTTTCATCTCGACGACACGCTTACCGGAACGCGCCGCAAACAACGATGCTTCGTTGACCAGGTTAGCCAGGTCGGCACCGGAGAAACCCGGCGTACCCCGCGCAATCACCGCAGGCGCAACGTCTTCACCCATCGGTACTTTGCGCATGTGCACTTTAAGAATCTGCTCGCGACCACGAATATCCGGCAAACCAACCACAACCTGACGGTCGAAACGACCCGGACGCAGCAGAGCAGGGTCAAGCACGTCAGGACGGTTAGTCGCTGCGATCACGATGATGCCGTCGTTCGCTTCAAAACCGTCCATCTCTACCAGCAGCTGGTTAAGCGTTTGCTCACGCTCATCGTGACCACCACCCATGCCGGCGCCACGATGGCGACCAACGGCGTCAATCTCGTCGATAAAGATAATGCAGGGCGCATGCTTCTTGGCTTGCTCAAACATATCGCGCACACGGGATGCACCGACACCGACGAACATTTCCACGAAGTCCGAACCCGAGATAGTGAAGAACGGCACCTTGGCTTCACCGGCAACCGCCTTAGCCAGCAAGGTTTTGCCGGTACCCGGCGAACCAACCATCAACACACCACGCGGGATACGCCCACCAAGGCGCTGGAACTTGCCCGGATCGCGTAGAAATTCGACCAGCTCGCTGACTTCTTCTTTCGCTTCATCGCAGCCAGCGACGTCAGCAAAGGTGGTTTTAACCTGATCTTCGGTGAGCAGACGCGCCTTGCTTTTGCCGAAGCTCATCGGCCCACCTTTGCCGCCAGCACCACCCTGCATCTGGCGCATGAAGAACATGAACACCGCAATGATCACCAGAATTGGGAAGCTGGCGACCAGCAACTGAGTCCAGATGCTCTGCTGCTCAGGCTGCTTACCAACGATCTCAACGTTGTTGTCCATCAGGTCCTTGATCAGGCCGTTATCCTGAATCGCCGGACGCACGGTCTCAAACGAAGAACCATCGGTACGGGTACCGCTGATGATGAAGCCATCGACCGTCACTCGCTTAACGCCGCCATCCTGAACCTGCTGGATAAACTGCGAATAGTTGAGTTTGTTCGACTCAGTCGGGCTGGAAAAATTGTTCATCACCGTCACCAAGACGGCGGCGATGATCAGCCACAGGACCAGATTCTTTGCCATGTCGTTCAATTAGCTACCCTCTGAAGCAGGCCCCGTGTCGAAGCGCACTTCGCATGACGACCAGTTATGTACCGATCTAACTTACTACACAACGCCCACCCCTGGCAGACGCCGTCTGTAACCCTTTATTTACTAATCAGACTGCGACAACCACGCAACCGTTCAATCAGCGCTCAGCGTTTTGATACCGCGATATCCACGCGCCAGCAGGTACTGCTCACGGGAGCGATCCCGCGAGGAAGAAGGCTTGCGCATCTGCACCTTGTCGAACAACTGGCGTACTTGCTTGTGGTACTCCGCAAAGCCTTCGCCTTGGAATATCTTGATTAAAAAATCACCGCCCGGGCGCAGCACGCGAGTGGACAAATCCAACGCCAGCTCGCACAGGTACATCGCGCGCGGCTGATCTGACTCTTTCACCCCACTCATATTGGGGGCCATATCGGAAATCACAAGGTCTACCGGACGCCCTCCAATCGCCTCAAGAAGCTGATCGAACACTGCATCCTCAGTAAAGTCACCCTGAATGAAAGTGACATCCGGGATACTGTCCATCTCAAGAATATCGGAGGCGATCAGCGTGCCTTTGTCGCCGATCACCCGACTGGTGACTTGTGACCAGCCACCGGGCGCCGAACCCAGATCGACGACAGTGATACCAGGTCGAAGGATGCGATCCTTCTCTTGGATCTCCAGCAATTTGTAGCTGGCGCGCGAACGATAGCCATCCTTCTGTGCCATTTTGACGTAAGGGTCGTTGAAATGTTCTCTCAGCCAACCTTGACTGCTCTTGGTACGGGCCACGCAATACCTCGGATGTGTAACGCATGAATATCTGGGCGGCCTCGAAGGCGCTCGGGTAAACTAGTTACCGTTTTTACCAGATTAAATGCAGGAATTAGATTATGCCGCTCACTCAAGAGCAGAAGAAACAATTCAAAACTATCGGCCACCATTTAAAGCCTGTATTGATTGTGGCTGACAATGGTTTGACCGAAGGTGTACAGGCTGAACTGGAGCGCGCGCTGAGCGACCATGAGCTTATTAAAGTACAACTGCGCATCACTGAGCGCGAAAGCCGCCTGGCAGCCATTAACGAGCTGTGCAAGGCCGGCAAAGCCGACTTGGTTCAGGTGATTGGCAAAATGGCGCTGATTTACCGTAAAAACCCGAAAGTGAACAAAAACCTGTCTAACGTTCATCGCCATCACGGCTGATTGATCAGTGACTGCAAGGCGCGCTTAGCGCCTTTGCAATCACCCATCACAAGCAAAGCCAAGACTTAAGGCTTGCGCACATACCGCTGCGGTAGCGGCTGCAACACCAGCAGCAGGCCACAAAAGGCCATAACCAAGTAGCTGAACATCAACCACAGCTCAGTTCCCGCCAGCAGCCTAGGCACCGCGAAATAACTTCCCGCCATCACCACAACCACTAACAACAACTGCCCGCGCGTATCGCGCCACAGGCTTGTCAGCGACTCTGCGCGAACCAACACCACCACCTGTAACCCGGCGCAGACAGCCGCCAAACCGACCAGCAGTGGCCGCAGCGCATCACTGATCTCCTCGACCAGCAATGACGCTAGACCAATCTTGGCAATCGCAGGCAGCAATAAAAAGTGCAGCAGCCAGAGGCCGCCAACCCAAAGCGTCTGGGCCAGCAGCCAGCTGATCGAGCCCGCATCACGCGAGTCCGACTTAGAGATGGCGAACCTCGACGATCTCATACTCAATCGCGCCGCCCGGTGTTTGCACCACAACCACATCCCCTTCGCTCTTGCCGATCAAGGCGCGCGCGATAGGTGAGCCAACGGATATCTTGCGCTTCTTAATATCGGCTTCATCCTCACCGACGATCTGGTAAACCACGGCTTCATCGGTTTCGCAGTTAGCGATCTCAACCGTTGTACCGAAAATCACCTTGCCGGTGTGCTCGATCGTGGTGACATCAATGATCACCGCATTTTGCATGCGCCCTTCGATATCACGGATACGCGCCTCGACCATACCCTGCTGCTCACGAGCAGCGTGGTATTCGGCGTTTTCCTTAAGATCGCCCAGCTCACGCGCCGTACCAATTTCCTGGCTCAGCTTGGGGCGCAGCACCTTAGTCAGGTGCGCGTGCTCTTCTTCCAGGGCGCGAGCGCCCTGGACGGTCATGGGGTATTTAGTCATGCCTTGATTCCTGCATGCAGTTCCTGCAGCCGACGCACGGTCTTTTCTGGACCAAACTTCAGCGCTTCACAGATCGCCTGCCCCGCCGCAATAGTGGTGGTGCAGTAGATCTTATGCTGCAGAGCGTTACGACGAATGGAGTAGGAGTCAGCGATGGACTGACGCCCCTCAGTGGTGTTGATGATCAGGGTGACCTCGTCATTCTTGATCATATCAACCACGTGTGGACGGCCCTCGGTCACCTTGTTGACGCGACGCACTGGCAAACCAGCGGCCTCGATCACTTTGGCGGTACCGGCCGTGGCCACTACTTCGAAGCCTAACGCGACCAGATCGCGCGCAACCTGCACAGCTTCCGGCTTATCGTCTTCACGCACGCTGATAAACGCACAGCCGGTGTTTGGCAGTATTTCACTGGCGCCCAACTGAGCCTTAGCGAAGGCCTCACCGAAGGTGTCACCGACACCCATAACTTCACCGGTGGACTTCATTTCCGGGCCGAGGATCGGGTCAACACCCGGGAACTTGGCGAACGGGAACACCGCTTCTTTAACGCTGAAGTATGGCGGGATGATTTCCTTGGCGTAACCGGCTTCAGCCAGCGACTTACCCGCCATCACACGGGCAGCCACCTTGGCCAGGGAAACACCGACGCACTTGGAGACAAACGGCACGGTACGCGAGGCGCGCGGGTTCACTTCGATCACGAAGATGTCCTCGCCCTGCACAGCCATCTGCACGTTCATCAAACCCACCACACCCAGCTCCAAGGCCATTTTCTTGACCTGGTCGCGGATCTCATCCTGGATATGCATCGGCAGCGAGTAAGGCGGCAGCGAGCACGCCGAGTCGCCGGAGTGCACACCCGCCTGCTCGATATGCTGCATGATCGCGCCAATCACCACAGTTTCGCCGTCGCATACTGCATCCACGTCCACTTCAATGGCGCAGTTGAGGAAGTGATCGAGCAGAACCGGGCTGTCGTTGGAAACCTTCACCGCTTCGCGCATGTAACGCTTGAGCTCATCTTCCTGGTAGACGATCTCCATCGCACGACCGCCCAATACATAGGACGGACGCACCACCAGCGGATAACCGATAACCTTCGAGGCTGCCAGCGCTTCATCTTCGCTGCGTGCGGTGGCGTTGGCCGGCTGACGCAGACCAAGGCGCTGAACCATCTGCTGGAAGCGCTCGCGGTCTTCGGCGCGGTCGATGGCATCAGGCGAAGTACCAATGATCGGCACACCGGCTTCTTGCAGGGCACGGCAGATCTTCAGCGGAGTCTGACCACCGTACTGCACGATCACACCTTTCGGCTGCTCGACACGGACGATTTCCAGCACGTCTTCCAGAGTTACCGGCTCGAAATACAGACGATCAGAGATGTCGTAGTCGGTCGATACGGTTTCAGGGTTGCAGTTGACCATGATGGTTTCATAACCATCTTCACGCAGCGCCAGCGCCGCATGCACACAGCAGTAGTCAAATTCGATGCCCTGGCCGATACGGTTCGGCCCGCCACCGAGGATCATGATCTTGTCACGGCCCGACGGATTCGCTTCGCACTCTTCCTCATAGGTCGAGTACATGTAGGCGGTGTCGGTGGCGAACTCGGCGGCGCAGGTGTCGACGCGCTTGTAGACCGGCAGCACCTTGAGTTTTTGACGCTGACTGCGCAGAGTTTTCTCAGTCACACCCAACAACTTGGCCAAGCGAATATCGGAGAAGCCTTTGCGCTTGAGCTTGTACATGGCATCACGGTCGATGCTGGACAGCGCCAAGGTCTTGATACGCTCTTCGTCCTTGATCAGGTCTTCGATCTGCACCAGGAACCATTCATCGATATTGGTCAGTTCGAAGACTTCTGCAACGGTTTTACCCGCACGGAAAGCGTCGCCGATGTACCAAATACGATCAGCACTTGGCACGGTCAGCTCACGGCGCAAGGTGCTTTCGGCTTCCGGATCAGCCAGATCGAGCTTCTCATCAAAGCCGGCCACGCCCACTTCCAGGCCGCGCAAGGCTTTCTGCAGGGATTCCTGGAAGGTGCGGCCAATCGCCATGACTTCGCCGACGGACTTCATCTGAGTAGTCAGGCGGGCATCCGCTTTCGGGAACTTCTCGAAGGCAAAACGTGGAATCTTGGTCACGACATAGTCGATGGCCGGCTCAAACGAAGCCGGGGTGCGACCGCCGGTGATGTCGTTGCTCAGCTCGTCGAGGGTGTAACCCACAGCCAGCTTGGCGGCGATCTTGGCGATTGGGAAGCCGGTGGCCTTGGAAGCCAGCGCCGAAGAACGCGACACGCGCGGGTTCATCTCGATGACGACCATACGGCCAGTGTTCGGGCAGATGCCGAACTGCACGTTGGAGCCACCGGTTTCTACGCCGATCTCACGCAGGACCGCCAGCGAGGCGTTACGCAGAATCTGGTATTCCTTGTCGGTCAGCGTCTGCGCCGGAGCAACAGTGATCGAGTCACCAGTGTGCACACCCATCGGGTCGAAGTTTTCAATCGCGCAGACGATGATGCAGTTGTCCTTCTTGTCGCGGACTACCTCCATCTCGTATTCCTTCCAGCCGATCAGCGACTCGTCGATCAGCAACTCACTGGTCGGCGACAGATCGATACCGCGGGCGCAGATTTCTTCGAACTCTTCACGGTTGTAAGCGATGCCACCACCGGTGCCGCCCATGGTGAAGGACGGACGGATGATGCACGGAAAGCCGACCTTCTCAAGGACCGCATAGGCCTCTTCCATGTTGTGCGCAATGCCGGAAACCGGGCAGGCCAAGCCGATGTCTTTCATCGCCTTGTCAAAGCGCGAACGGTCTTCGGCCTTATCGATGGTGTCGGCGTTGGCACCGATCATCTCGACGCCGAACCTCTCCAGAACACCGTGCTTTTCCAGGTCCAGCGCGCAGTTCAGCGCAGTCTGGCCACCCATGGTTGGCAACAGGGCGTCCGGACGCTCCTTCTCGATGATCTTGGCCACGGTGGACCATTTGATCGGCTCGATGTAGGTGGCATCAGCCATGGCCGGGTCGGTCATGATGGTGGCTGGGTTCGAGTTCACCAGAATGACGCGATAGCCCTCTTCTTTCAGCGCTTTACACGCCTGGGCACCGGAGTAATCGAACTCGCAGGCCTGGCCGATAACAATCGGGCCAGCGCCGAGGATCAGGATGCTTTTTATGTCTGTACGTTTTGGCATGTTCTTTCTCTCGAATCCTGGGGTCAGTCGGCGGGTTTAACGGCGCTTGGCCATGGTTTCGATAAAACGATCAAATAACGGTGCAACGTCAGCCGGGCCAGGGCTGGCCTCTGGGTGACCCTGGAAGCTGAACGCCTGCTTGTCGGTCCGCTCAATGCCTTGCAGGGAGCCGTCGAACAACGATTTGTGAATCGCGCGCAGATTGCTCGGCAAGCTGTCTTCATCCACAGCAAAACCGTGGTTCTGGCTGGTGATCATCACCACGCCGGTGTCGAGGTCTTGCACGGGGTGGTTGGCACCGTGGTGACCGTGGCCCATTTTCAGGGTCTTGGCACCGGAGGCCAGGGCCAGCAATTGGTGGCCGAGGCAGATACCGAATACCGGAATATCGGTTTCCAGCACCTGCTTGATCGCAGCAATGGCGTAATCGCAAGGCTCAGGATCGCCAGGACCGTTGGACAGGAACACGCCGTCGGGATTCAAAGCCAGTACTTCAGCAGCAGGGGTCTGCGCCGGTACTACGGTCACGCGGCAACCACGCTCGACCAGCATGCGCAGGATGTTCCACTTAACGCCGTAGTCATAGGCCACCACGTGATACTTGAGCTCACTGGCCGGCACTTCTGGGTGGCTGTCGCTTTGCAGGTTCCACACGTTGGAGCACCACTCGTAGCGCTCAGTGCAGCTGACAACTTTGGCCAGGTCCATGCCCTTGAGCCCCGGAAAGCTGCGCGCCAGCTCCAGTGCTTTTTCTTCAGTGGCGTCATCGCCAGCCAGAATGCAGCCGTTCTGCGAACCCTTCTCACGCAGAATGCGCGTCAGGCGACGGGTATCAATACCCGCGATGGCAACGGTGCCGTTTTCCTTGAGGTACTCATCCAGTGGCTGCTTGTTACGCCAGTTGCTGGAGGTCAGCGGCAGGTCACGAATAATCAGGCCGGCGGCCCATACGCGATTGGACTCGGCATCTTCCGGCGTGGTGCCGGTGTTGCCGATATGCGGATAGGTCAGGGTAACAATCTGCTGGGCATAGGAAGGATCGGTAAGGATTTCCTGATAGCCGGTCATGGCGGTGTTAAAAACCACCTCTCCAATAGTTTGGCCATCGGCACCGATGGCCTCGCCGCGAAAAATACTGCCATCAGCTAGAGCCAAAATGGCAGGTTTAAGGGCTGGCTTACTCAAGAAAACCTCCAGAGATCAAATCGTGAAGCAAACGCAGATTGTAAAAAAGCGGGATGACGTATGAACCGTCACCCCGCTTTTTTATCTTATTCATTCTGCGCAACTTTAGTGGACACACTAAAGCAGAAAGCTTACAGGAATGCGCCTTTTGGGTCCACTGCCAGATGCGAGTAATACCCAGGCAAAAGCCATTCCTGTGACAAACAGTCTCAGTTAAGGCCCAACACGTCCTGCATGTCGTATAACCCAGGCTGACGATTTTGCAGCCACAGCGCCGCACGCACCGCCCCTTTGGCAAACGTCATGCGACTCGATGCCTTGTGGGTAATCTCTACGCGCTCACCCTCTGCCGCAAACAGCACGGTGTGATCGCCGACCACATCGCCCGCACGCACCGTGGCAAAACCGATGGTTTCGCGCTCACGCGCACCAGTCTGACCTTCACGGCCATAGACAGCGACTTTCTGCAGATCACGTCCCAGGGCATTGGCCACTACCTCACCCATACGCAAGGCGGTGCCAGACGGCGCATCGACCTTGTGGCGGTGATGGGCTTCGATGATCTCGATATCCACATCATCGCCCAGCACCCGCGCTGCGGTATCCAGCAGCTTCAAGCACAGGTTGACGCCGACACTGAAGTTGGCGGCAAACACGATTGGGATCTGCTTGCCGGCATCCGCTAACAATTGCTTTTCCTCCGGCGAAAAGCCGGTGGTGCCAATGATCATGGCCTTGCCAGCCTGACGGCAGACTTCCAGGTTCTTCAGGGTGACCGAGGGGTGGGTGAAATCAATCAACACATCAAACTGATCCAGTACCGCATGCAAATCACCGGAGAGATTGACACCCATCTTGCCTTGCGCGACTAACTCACCAACATCCACGCCAACCAGGCTGCTGTCGGCACGATCAATTGCCGCACTCAGGCTTGCGCCATCCGCCAGCTGCACAGCCTCGATCAGGGTTTTGCCCATGCGCCCAGCGGCGCCCATCACAGCAATTCGTTGCATAACCATCTGCTCCTAGCCGCGCGACAGACGGCGATCACTAACGACCGCCGCCTGCCACGGGTGTTTTACAGGTCGCCGAAGAAGCGCTTCACGCCTTCAAACCAGCCATTGGCCTTGGGCGAATGTGAACTGTCGCCTTCCAGGGTTTTGCGGAACTCATCAAGCAACTCACGCTGACGCTTGTCGAGCTTGACTGGCGTTTCGACCGCCACCTTGCACATCAAGTCTCCCGCACCACCGCCACGCACCGGCGCCACACCTTTACCGCGCAGACGGAACATCTTGCCGGTTTGCGTGCCTTCCGGAATCTTCAGCTTGACCCGACCATCCAGGGTTGGCACTTCAAGCTCGCCACCCAAGGCGGCATCCGCAAAGCTGATGGGCACTTCGCAGTACAGGTGCTTGCCGTCACGCTGGAAGATCGCGTGCTCGCGCACGTTCACCACCACGTACAGATCACCCGCCGGGCCACCCATGGCGCCCGCCTCACCTTCACCCGTAAGACGGATACGGTCGCCCGTATCAACACCAGCCGGCACCTTCACCGACAGCGTCTTGTGCTCTTCGACTCGACCCTGACCGTGGCATGAACCGCACGGATCGGTGATCATCTTGCCCTGGCCGTGGCAACGCGGGCAGGTCTGCTGCACCGAGAAGAAGCCTTGTTGCATGCGCACCTGACCAATACCGCCACAGGTGGTACAGGTCACAGGCGTAGTGCCCTTCTTAGCCCCAGAGCCATCGCATGGTTTGCAATTGACCAGAGTCGGCACACGAATGGTTACTGTGGTGCCACGCACCGCCTCTTCCAAGTCCAGCTCCAGGGTGTAACGCAGATCACTGCCGCGCTGGGCGCCACCGCGACCGCCACCACGACCACCGCCGCCACCGAAGAAGTCACTGAACACATCACCGAAAATATCGGAGAAGTTCGCACCACCTGGACCGCCACCGCCACCCATCTGCGGATCAACGCCGGCATGGCCGTATTGATCGTACGCCGAGCGTTTAGCGGCATCGGAGAGCACTTCGTAAGCCTCGTTGGCTTCCTTAAACTTCTCTTCCGAGGCCTTGTCGTCAGGATTGCGATCCGGGTGATGCTTCATGGCCAGGCGACGATAAGCTTTTTTCAGCTCCGCCTCGCTGGCACCGCGCTCAACACCGAGCACCTCGTAAAAGTCACGTTTAGCCATAAGTCTTCAACACCTTAAAATCGTCTACTCCAGACACGCCAACGCGGGAGCAAGCTCCCGCGCGGCGAATCATGCCGGGCGCAACTCGCGTCACACCCGGCCAAAGCGGCATAAGCTTGCGCTTACTTGTTGTCTTTGACTTCTTCGAACTCAGCATCAACCACGTCGTCACCGGCGTCTTTGGCTTTTTCGCCACCTTGCTCAGCAGCACCTGGCTGCGGTTGCTCAGCGTACATCTTCTGCGCCAACGGAGCGGTCACTTCGGACAGCGCGGTCATCTTGGCTTCGATTTCAGCTTTGTCGTCGCCCTTAACCGCCACTTCCAGCGCGCTCAGCGCCGCTTCAATTGCAGTCTTCTCGTCGGCAGTCGCCTTATCGCCAGCCTCGGTAATCATCTTACGGGTGGCGTGCACCAGCTGATCACCTTGATTGCGGGCACTGGCCAGCTCTTCGAACTTGCGGTCTTCTTCAGCGTTAGCTTCAGCGTCACGCACCATCTGCTCGATTTCTTCCTCGGACAGACCGGAGTTGGCCTTGATCACGATGGACTGAGTCTTGCCAGTGGCCTTGTCTTTAGCGCCGACATGCAGAATGCCGTTGGCGTCGATATCGAAGGTCACTTCGATCTGCGGCACGCCACGTGGCGCTGGCGGAATCTCGGCCAAGTCAAATTTACCCAGCGACTTGTTACCGCTGGCCTGCTTACGCTCACCCTGCAGCACGTGAATAGTCACCGCGCTCTGGTTGTCGTCAGCCGTCGAGAACACCTGCGACTTCTTAGTCGGGATGGTGGTGTTCTTCTCGATCAGCGCGGTCATCACGCCACCCATGGTTTCGATACCCAGGGTCAGCGGCGATACGTCGAGCAGCAACACGTCTTTCACGTCACCGGCCAATACGGCACCTTGGATAGCAGCACCCATGGCAACGGCTTCGTCCGGGTTAACGTCCTTACGTGCTTCTTTGCCGAAGAATTCGGTTACCAGCTTCTGCACCAACGGCATACGGGTCTGACCACCGACCAGAATCACGTCGTTGATCGCACCCACATCAATACCGGCATCTTTCAACGCAATGCGGCAAGGCTCGATGGTGCGCTGCACCAGGTCTTCAACCAGCGCTTCCAACTTGGCGCGCGAGATCTTCACGTTCAAGTGCTTAGGACCAGTGGCGTCTGCAGTGATGTACGGCAGATTGACGTCGGTCGACTGGCTCGAAGACAGTTCGATCTTGGCTTTCTCGGCAGCTTCTTTCAGGCGCTGCATCGCCAGCGGATCACCCTTAAGGTTCATGCCGGTTTCTTTCTTGAACTCGTCAACCAGGTAATCGATCAGACGAATATCAAAGTCTTCACCACCCAGGAAGGTGTCACCGTTGGTCGCCAACACTTCAAACTGGTGCTCGCCATCAACTTCCGCGATTTCGATCACGGAAACGTCGAAGGTACCGCCACCCAGGTCATAAACGATCACGGTGTGATCGCCTTTAGCCTTGTCCATACCGTAAGCCAGAGCAGCAGCGGTCGGTTCGTTGATGATGCGTTTTACGTCCAGACCAGCAATACGGCCGGCGTCTTTGGTGGCCTGACGCTGGCTGTCGTTGAAGTAAGCCGGCACGGTGATCACCGCCTCGGTCACTGGCTCGCCGAGGTAGTCTTCGGCGGTCTTCTTCATTTTCTTCAGAATTTCAGCCGAGATCTGTGGCGGCGCCATTTTCTGGCCGTTCACTTCAACCCAGGCGTCATTGTTGTCCGCCTTGACGATCTTGTAAGGGACCATCTGGATGTCTTTCTGCACAACTTCTTCGTCGAAGCGACGACCGATCAGACGCTTAACCGCGTACAGCGTGTTATGCGGATTGGTCACAGCCTGACGCTTAGCCGACTGACCCACGAGGATTTCGCCATCGTTGGCATAGGCGATAATCGATGGCGTAGTGCGGGTGCCTTCGGCGTTTTCAATAACTTTGGCTTTGCCGTTTTCCAGAACAGAGACGCAGGAGTTGGTTGTTCCCAGGTCAATACCGATAATTTTGCCCATATTCATTCTCCCGAAATTTTGATATTTCCGCCGCTGGTTAATTGCCAGCGGCGGTAGAACTAAAACGCTTGACTGTTAAATGGGGGCAGCTCGATGAATTTCAAGCCTGCTCATCAATCGATGGCGGCGCTTCTGCCGGCGCCTTGCTGACCACCACCATGGCGGGGCGCAGCAAACGGCCATTGAGCATGAAGCCCTTCTGGAACACCTTGAGCACGCTATTGGGCTCAACATTGGTGCTTTCCTGCATCGCCATCGCCTGATGGTGCTCAGGGTTAAACGGCGCACCATGAGGATCAATGACTTCCAACTGGAAGCGCTTGAGGGTGTCGAGGAACAACTTGAGCGTCAGCTCCATGCCCTCACGCACCGCCTTGATCGCTTCATCATCTGGATTCGACAGCTCAAGGCCGCGCTCCAGGCTATCCACCACCGGCAACAAGTCGTTGGCGAATTTTTCCAGCGCAAACTTGTGCGCTTTCTCTACATCTTGCTCCGCGCGACGGCGCACGTTCTGCAGATCGGCGGCCATGCGCAGCGACTGATCCTGCGCAGCAGCCAGCTGCTCTTCCAGCGCATGCACGCGAGCAACCAGATCATCACCCGCAGCAGCCTCGGCAGCTGTATGTGGATCAGGGTTCTGCGTATCCAGGGTCTGTTCGTCAGCCATGCGTCTCTCCTTTTGAATTCTGTCGCGAGCCTTAACTCACGTACCTGGCGGTTATATGGGGTCAAAAATTATCGTTTCAAGGATGAAAGACGGATTGTCAGCCCATAAAAAAACACTGTATAAATAACCAGACATGAACTTGGGAGGCCCTCGCCATGCTGGTGCACCTGTCCGTACACAACTACGCCATTGTCGAACACCTTGATCTAGAACTGGATGCCGGCATGAGCGTAATCAGCGGCGAAACCGGCGCTGGCAAGTCGATCATGCTCGACGCTCTCGGCCTGACCTTAGGTGATCGCGCCGACAGCGGTGTGGTGCGCCCTGGCGCGGACAAGGCCGACATCCTCGCCAGCTTCGACCTGCGCGACATCCCAGAAGCCCGCACCTGGCTGGCCGAACGCGACCTGGACAACGACGGGCCGTGCATCCTCCGTCGCGTGATTACTGCCGAAGGCCGTTCGCGCGGTTACATCAATGGCGCGCCCAGCCCACAAGGCGACCTTAAGGCGCTCGGCGAGCTGCTGATCGACATCCACAGCCAACATGAACACCAGTCACTGCTCAAACCCGAGACCCACCGCCGCCTGCTTGATGAATACGCCGGCAGCCAGGAGCTGGCGCGCCAGGTGCAACTCGCCGCGCAGCGCTGGAAACAAACCAAGAATGAACTGCAACGGATTTCCAGCCTCGGTGACGAGCAGCGCGCTCGCCACCAACTGCTCAGCTACCAACTGGAAGAGCTGGATAATCTAGCCCTCGGCGAAGATGAACTTGAGCAACTGGAGCAGGAACACAAAAACCTGACCAATGCCGAAAGCCTACTCAGCGCCTGTCGCCTGGTGATTGAACAATGCAGCGAGAATGATGCCGGCAACGTGCTGTCCGCCCTTACCAACAGCCTCAACCGCCTTGGCAACTTCCAGGGCCAGCCAGGCGCGCTGAGCGAAGCGACCAACCTACTGGCCAGTGCACAGATCCAAGTTGAAGAAGCCGTCGGCGAGCTGAACCGCTTTCTCGACCACTTCGATGCTGACCCTGAGCGCCTGCAACAGATGGAAGAGCGCCTGGACGCGATCTACACCCTGGCACGCAAGCACCGTATCCAGCCAACCGAACTAGGGGCGATGCAGCAACAGTTATTCGAAGAACTGGAAAGCCTCAACGCTGACGACCAGGCGGCCGAGCGCCTCAGCGAGGAGCTGACAGCCTTCGAACGGCATTACCAGGAAAAAGCCACGGAACTCAGTACGCTGCGCAATAACGCCGCCGACCAACTGGCCAACGCGGTAGAAGTGGAGATGCAAACCCTCGGCATGCCCGGCGGACGCTTTACCATCAAGCTGAGCGCCAACAGCAACAGCGAGCCGCACCCCAATGGCTTGGAGCAATTGGAGTTTCTGGTCAGCGCTAACCCCGGCCAACCGCTCAAAGCCCTGGCCAAAGTGGCCTCGGGCGGCGAACTGTCGCGCATCAGCCTGGCGATCCAGGTGATCACCGCTCAAACCTCACGGGTACCAACCCTGGTATTCGATGAAGTCGACGTCGGCATCGGCGGCCCCACCGCAGAAGTGGTCGGACAGCTGCTGCGCAAGCTCGGCGAACGCGGCCAGGTGCTCACCGTGACTCACCTGCCGCAAGTTGCAGCACAAGGGCATCAGCATCTGTTTGTACATAAGGTCCGCGAAAGCGATGCCACACGCACCGCGGTGAGCAAGCTCAGCTCAGCGCAGCGCGTAGAGGAAATCGCCCGCATGCTCGGCGGCGTAGACCTAACCGAAGAATCCCTGGCCCACGCACGGCAAATGGTCAGCAGCGCCCAAGCCTGATTCAATCGCCCTAGAACGCTAGAAAGCACAAAGGCGACCCGAGGGTCGCCTTTGTCATTCAAACAGGCTGATCAGCTTTTCTTGCGCACGTACAACACAAGATTATGATCAACCAGCTCAAAACCGTGCTCTTTGACGATTTCTTTCTGGCGTTTTTCGATCTCCGCATCGAAGAACTCAATCACTTCGCCAGAATCAACACAGACCATATGGTCGTGATGGCCGCTGTCCGCCAACTCGAAGACCGCATGACCGCCATCAAAATTATGGCGAACCACCAGGCCTGCGGCTTCAAACTGGGTCAGTACGCGGTAGACAGTCGCCAAACCTACGTCGTCACCAGCCTCCATTAAAGCCTTATATACGTCTTCGGCACTCATGTGACGCTGGCCGGCAGAGTCGAGCATTTGTAGTATCTTGACCCGTGGCAGGGTCACTTTCAGGCCAGCCTTGCGTAGTTCGCTATTTTCAACCATGGTCTGCTTTCTCACGGAAGCGGCTTCGCAGCTTCCTTTATTGCGGGTATGATCCGGGGTTATATTGCCCAGCCAAGATAGTGGAAGTCGCCCACCGATGCAAAAGACCAAACTCCTGCTGACCAGCCTCTCCCTTACGGGGCTACTCGCACTCGCCGGTTGTTCATTCCCCGGGGTTTACAAAATCGACATCCAACAGGGCAATGTCGTCACGCAGGACATGATAGACCAGTTGCGTCCGGGAATGACCCGCAAGCAAGTGCGGTTTATCATGGGCAACCCCTTGCTCACCGACACCTTCCACGCCAACCGCTGGGATTACCTGTACAGCATCCAGCCAGGTGGTGGTCAGCGCTTGCAAGAGCGCGTGAGTGTGAACTTCAGTGCTGACGACCAACTAGTCGGCTTGTCGGGCGACTTTATGCCAGGCGTGAGCCGCGACCAGGCAATCCTCGGCGAAAGCAGTGGTGTTACCACGCCGCAGGCGGCGCAGCCGACTCAAACAGAAGATAAGCCTGCCCCCGGCTCCCTGCTCGAGCAGATTCAGCGTGAAGTAGACGATGTAAAAGTCGTCCCAGTGCCTACACCAGAGCCCCTGGAAAGCACGCCGCAGTAATAGTGCGCTAATAAAAAGCCCGGACATGTCCGGGCTTTTTTGTGCCTCGCCATCTCTGACGACACGCCTTTATCACTACTCCCCGCTACTGTCCGCCTTGGCTTGCGCAGCCTTGGCCGCACGCTGCTTACGCACCTCTTTGGGGTCAGCAATCAGCGGACGATAGATCTCCACCCGTTCACCCTCTTCCAGCACACGCTCATCGGGCTTGCTTACCGCCTTGCCGAAAATACCCAGCGGGCTGTTGTGTAGATCCAGAGCTGGGAAGTGCGCCTGCATACCAGACTGCAACGCCGCCTGACGCACCGTGGTGCCATAGGGCACGCTCAGACGCAGCAGTTTATGCTTGTCAGCCAGAGCGTACACCACCTCGACCACAATATTTGGCTTATCCATAAAGTTGCTTGGCCCTTTGGCAAAACGCATCAACCAGGGTGTTGGCCGCCTGATTGAACAATGGCCCGAGCGTTGCGCGCACCAACGGCCCAGCGTAGTCGAATGTCAGGTCCAGACTGATTTTGCAGGCTTTGTCGCCCAACGCTTTGAACTCCCAATGCCCGAACAACTGGGTGAACGGCCCTTCAACCAGGTTCAAGTTAATTCGCTCGCCTGGCACCAGCACATTGGCGGTAACAAACCGCTGGCTTAAGCCGCCCTTGGCCACAGAAAGACAGGCGCGCATGTGCGTATCACTGACTTCAAGTACCTCACTGGCCGAGCACCAGGGCAAAAATTGCGGGTAACTGGCCACATCATTGACCAGGTCATACAGCGCTCGCGCCGGATACGGCAACAACGCCGAACGCTGAATATGCGTACTCATAATCCAACCACTGGGTTAAACGGGACACAGGTGATCATTTATTCAGCTCGGCCACAAACACGATCAGCACACCAATCGGCGCGACCACGCGAATAAACCAATACACCACGTTAAACAGCAACGGGCTCTTCATCGCCAGCTCTTCACGCACGGCTTCACGCTTGAGCACCCAACCGGCAAAGAGGGCAAACGTCAAACCACCGAGCGGCAGCATGATACGGCTGGTCAGGTAATCGATGCTGTCGAAGAAGTTCCGACCACCCTCGGCACCCCACTGGAATAGATGAAAGCCGTCTTCGGCAAATACAAAGAACTTCGCCTCAGCGGCCAGATTGAAGGACAGCACAGTGCCCATACCAATCACCCAGCACACAAATGCCAACACACTGGTCACCAACACCCGGCTGCGTTTACTGCGTTCAACCAGATAAGCCACTGCGGGCTCCAGCATGGAGATTGACGAAGTCCACGCGGCAATCAGCACCAACACAAAGAACAGCGTGCCCATTACCTGACCGAAAGCGATATTGCCGAATGCCACAGGCAGGGTGACAAACATCAGACCCGGTCCCGCACTCGGCTCCAAACCACCGGCGAAGACAATTGGAAATAGCGCCAACCCCGCAGTAAGCGCCACCAGGGTATCGAGGATGCCCACGGTGAGGATGGTACTGCCAATCGAAGCCTGCTTCGGCATATAGGAGCCGTAGACCATGATCGCGCCTACGCCGACGCTCAAGGTAAAGAAGGCATGCCCCATGGCGGCCAGCACACCATCAAGAACCCGCTCAGGCTGGAAATTAAACAAAAAATGGAAGCCTTGCATGAAATGCCCGGTGGTCATGCTGTACCCCAGCAACACCAACAGCAGCACAAACAGCAGCGGCATCATGATGCGCAAACTACGCTCCAGCCCCGCCACCACGCCTCGGGCAATCACAAAACCGGTCAGCAACATAAACAGCGTGTGCCACAGGGTCAGCCGCCACGGATCGGCGGTCAGCGCACCAAACGCCGCACCGGCTCCTTGCGCACTGACACCGGCAAACTGCCCGCTGCCCATGCTGAGGATGTAATCCAGCGACCAGCCGGCCACTACGCTGTAAAACGACAGGATCAACAGCGCGGCAATCATCCCGACCAGCGCCGCCCAAGACCATTTCGGCGAAGCACCCGATTCAATGGCCAAGGTTTTGAGGGTATTGACCGGACTTTGCCGGCCGCGTCGACCGATCAGCGTCTCCGCGAGCATGATCGGTAGACCCACCATAAAGATGCACACCAGGTACATCATCACAAAAGCCCCGCCACCGTACATGCCAGTCATGTAGGGGAACTTCCAGATATTACCCAGGCCTACAGCCGACCCGGTCGCCGCCAGAATAAACACCCAACGGCTGGCCCAGGCACCGTGTATCGAAACCTTATCGTTCGCCATGCTCGGCTAGCCTGCTCTATTTAAAAAAGATCGCGCATTGTCGGGGATTCGCCAAGGCGGCTCAAGCGCAGCCGACACTGGATAGCCCGTGAATGCTTTTGCCTGATCGCACACATAGCTTCCGCGCCTGGGACTCCCTATAATGCGCGCCCTATGGCTAAACAAAAGAAACACCCACAAGGCACCATCGCGCAAAACAAGAAGGCGATGCATGACTACTTCGTCGAATCCAGATTCGAGGCGGGCTTGGTCCTGGCCGGCTGGGAAGTGAAAAGTCTGCGCGCTGGTAAGGCTCAGTTGGTCGACAGCTATGTGCTGCTGAAAAACGACGAAGCCTGGCTGATGGGCTGCCACATCACCCCATTGACCACGGCCAGCACCCACGTGATTGCCGACCCCATCCGCACCCGCAAGTTGCTGCTGAACAAGCGCGAGCTGGACAAGTTGTTCAGTGCCGTGCAGCAGAAAGGCTATGCCTGCGTAGCGCTGTCGATCTACTGGAAGGCGCACCTGATCAAGTGCGAAATTGCCCTGGCCAAGGGTAAAAAAGACTTCGACAAGCGTCACACCGAGAAAGAGCGCGACGCTAACCGTGAAGTCCAGCGCGCCATGCGCAGCAAAGGCAAAGACGACTAAACGCGCCGAACCAAATCAAAACGCCCCGCTGATGCGGGGCGTTTTTGTTACAGCAATTCGCTTAGCGCAGCTCGGTAAACGCCAGCTTAACGCCCAAACCAATCAATACCGTGCCCATCAACCGATCAAACCAGTGCCCCATTCGCGCGAAACCAGCGCGTACCCGCTGGTGACTGAACAGCTGGGCAACCATGCAGAACCACAGCGCAGTCGCAACCGCCAGGTACACCCCATACCCCGCCTGCACCAGCAACGGCGTATGCGGATTGATCACCACGGTAAACAACGACAGGAAAAACAGCGTGGCCTTAGGGTTCAGGCCATTGGTCACAAAGCCCGCCATAAAGGCTGCACGGGGTGAGCGCTCACCCTCCTGCACACGCAACTCTGCACTGTTCGCACCGGCCGGCTTGGCACGCAACGCCTTGATGCCGATGTAAAGCAGGTAAGCAGCCGCCAGCCACTTCAACGCATTGAACAGCACCAGTGATTGCGACACGATTAAACCAATGCCCAACAGCGAATAGGCTACGTGGATAAAAATACCGCAGCCCACGCCTAGCGCACTGAACATGCCCGCACGTCGCCCATGACCAACACTTTCGCGCACCACAATCGCAAAATCCGGCCCAGGGCTGGCCACTGCCAGAAAGTGGATCAGGGCCACAGCTAAAAACTCAGTCCAATACATGGGCGACTCCGCGACGACGAAATGATTCTGTTAGGCTCGCAACCTTACTCCCCTCCCAAACTCGCAGGATAGATACAGCTGATGAGTAACAGTCACCGCGCCGTCTTTCTCGACCACAGCTCACTCGACTTGGGCGACCTTGATTTATCCAGCCTGAGCGCCTGCTTTGCCGACCTGCAACTGTATCCGCACAGCACGCCGGCGCAGACCATCGAACGCCTGCAAGGTGTACAGGTTGCGATCAGCAACAAAGTACCGCTGACTGCCGAGGTATTCGCCGCCTGCCCTGAGCTGAAACTCATTTTGGTGGCGGCCACCGGCATCAACTCGATTGACCTGGCCGCCGCCCGTGCCCACGGCATCAGTGTGAGCAACTGCCAGGGCTACGGCACACCCTCGGTGGCGCAGCACACCCTGATGCTGCTGCTCGCGCTGGCCACGCGCCTGCCGGACTATCAGCAGGATATTCGAGCCGGTCGCTGGCAACAGGCGCAGCAATTTTGCCTGTTAGACCACCCGATTATCGAACTACACGGCAAAACTCTCGGCATGCTTGGCCATGGTGAGCTGGGCAGCGCCGTAGCACGACTGGCCGAAGCCTTTGGCATGCGCGTACTCCTCGGCCAGCTACCCGGCCGCCCAGCCCGAGCAGACCGCCTGCCGCTGGACGAACTGCTGCCCCAGGTCGACGCACTCACCCTGCACTGCCCGTTGAACAGCGACACCCTGAACCTTATCGATGCCCGCGAGCTCAGCCTGATGAAGCCTGGCGCCCTGCTGATCAACACAGCGCGTGGCGGTTTGGTCAACGAACAGGCCCTAGCTGATGCGCTGCGCGCGGGTCACCTCGGCGGCGCAGCCACCGACGTACTGACCCAGGAGCCGCCCAAGGATGGCAACGTGCTGCTCGCCGCCGACATTCCTCGACTGATCATCACGCCGCACAGCGCCTGGGGCAGCCGCGAGGCACGGCAACGCATCGTCGGCCAGCTGGCAGAAAACGCTCAGGCATTTTTCAACGGCGCACCGGTGCGCGTAGTCGGCTAAGCTACGCAACTTTTTTCCAGGAGCGTCCATGGACCCGCGAAGTGAAGTACTGCTGCGTCAGGCCAATCTATTCACCGGTCGGCTACTGCTGGCTGGCTTGCCGGCGGATGATCTGCTCGGTCATTTCCCAGAGGCCCATGGCTGGAGCTGGCACGCCGGTGAGCATGCCCTGCTGGATGCGCGCTTCAGCAACCGCTGCCAGTTTGCCACCCAGCCTGACGAACGCGACTTCCAGGCGGCGGTGTTGTTTCTGCCGAAATCCCGCGAACTGACCGAATACCTGCTCAACACCTTGGCCGCGCGCCTGGGTGGCCGCGAGTTGTTCCTCGTGGGAGAAAAGCGCGCGGGTGTCGAGCGTGCGGCCAAACAATTGGCAGCGTTTGGCCAAACGCGCAAACTCGACAGCGCACGGCACTGCCAACTCTGGCAAGTCAGGGTTGAGCACACACCGGCCACGCCGGATCTGCACAGCCTGGCGCAGCACTATGAATTACCCCTGAGTGACGGCCCCCTGAAAGTCCTCAGCCTGCCCGGCGTATTCAGCCATGGTCGTCTAGATGTAGGCAGTGCACTGCTGCTGGAGCATCTGGATAACCTGCCGAGCGTGCACATACTGGATTTCGGCTGTGGCGCCGGGGTTCTCGGCGCGGCGCTAAAACGCCGTTACCCAGATAGCCAGGTGACGATGCTGGATGTCGACGCCTTTGCCGTCGCAAGCAGCCGCCTGACGCTCGCCGCCAATGGCCTGCAGGCCGAGGTCATCAGTGGTGATGGCATTGATGCCGCCCCCACTGGCCTCAGCGCAATCCTCAGCAACCCGCCCTTCCACCAGGGCGTACACACCCACTACCAAGCTACCGAACATTTACTGCGCCAGGCAGCCCGACACCTGGCCAGCCAAGGCGAGCTGCGCCTGGTCGCCAACAGCTTCCTCAAGTACCCGCCGCTGATTGAGCAGCACCTCGGCACCTGTCAGACCCTGGCCGATGCCAAGGGCTTTCGCATCTACCGCGCCCGCAAAAACTAAAACACGCTTGCCCTCTTGCGGGTGCACGGGCAGAATGCGCGCGTCCTAGGGGAGTAGTCTCCCGCGAGCGCCAGCTCGCCCGGCACGTGTCAACATACTTGCTCAACAGAGCATGGCGCGTGCGACCCCAGGCCCACTCAGCGGGGCCTGCGGTTTGACAAGACCTATGACACGCACACCTTACCCGGGGCGGGAAGGCTGTACGTGTCATAGCCATGTCGACCCGCCCCTTTAGGAAAGCCTGATGCTCGAATCCCTGTTTGTTCCAACCTTCATCGTTGCCTTGGCCGAAATCGGTGACAAGACGCAATTGCTTGCCTTGCTCCTGGCCGCACGCTTTCGCAAACCCTGGCCGATCATCTGGGGCATCGTGGTCGCCACACTGGCCAACCATTTCGCGGCGGGTGCTGTCGGCAACTGGGTAGCCAGCTTCTTCTCCCCAGCCACCCTTAGCTGGGTGCTCGCCGCCAGCTTTGTCGCTGTTGCGCTCTGGACACTGGTACCAGACAAGCTCGACGAGGACGAAGAATCCGGCCTGAAAAAATACGGACCCTTCCTCACAACGCTGATCGCCTTCTTCATCGCCGAAATGGGCGACAAGACCCAAGTGGCAACAGTGATGCTCGCGGCACAATACCCACACTTCATCTTGGTGATCATCGGTACGACCCTGGGCATGTTGCTGGCTAACGTGCCGGTGGTACTGGCCGGTAATTTTGCCGCCGAGCGCCTGCCCTTGACCCTGATTCGCCGCGTGGCCGCCTGCGCCTTTGCAGCCCTGGCCATCTATGCCGGGTACCAGGCTATGAAATTCAGCGGGCTGATTTAACCAGCAACGACGCCAGGGCACTGGCGTCAATCCACTACCTCGGCCCGTAGACGACTGCTACAGTGGGAAAAAACCTGCCTACAGGCCGTCACGGAGACATGCATGCCGCTGGATGATCGGAAAAAGCTGGTACGCCAGCATATAGAGTTGTCGTGGAACAAAGGTCGCTCGATGCTGGCAGAGCAACTGCACAGCAAGGACTTTCTCTATAAGAGTTCGTTCATGGGTAGACCACTCAACAGCCCGGCGTTTTCACAGATGGTGAAGGACATCCGTCACGCCATGCCGGATTTGCAGGTGGTGGTTGAGGAATGCATTGCCGAAGGTTACAAAGTGGTGACCTGGAGCACCCTGATCGGCACCATCCAGCGACCTGCCCTCGGCTATCAACCCAGCGACAAAGTGCTGAGCATCTCGGCCATGGCCTTCTGGACGCTCACCCCAAGCCATGAAATCCAGGAAATCTGCACCATGTTCGACATGGAAAGCTTCCGCTCACAGCTGGGCATGCCCACGCAATCCTTTGCCGCCAAGGCCCTGCCTTAACCGCGAAAAATCTGCTCAAACAAATAAAGCCCCGCATGCGAGCGGGGCTTTTTTGTCTTGATCGCGACTTAACGCGCCCGCTCGTACAGCGGCATTACTTTAGGAATCGCCGCTTGCAAGGATGCGATACGACTATTCGACGACGGGTGAGTGCTCATAAATTCAGGCGGCGCGCCTTCACTGGCGGCAGCCATCTTCTGCCACAGGCTAACCGCGGCGTTAGGGTTGTAGCCCGCGCGGGCCGCCAACTCCAAACCAATCAGATCGGCCTCGTTCTCATTGCCACGGCTATTGGGCAAGGTCATGCCGTATTCCACCGCTGCGTCGGCCAGCGCCAGGGTGTCTGAGCCCAGCCCGAGCAAAGCGCCGGCGCCTTGTTTGGCCATCTCGATGCCGTAAGCCTTGGACATTGCCTCACGGCTGTGTTCGCGCAGCGCGTGAGCCATTTCGTGGCCCATGATCGCGGCGATCTCGTCATCAGTCAGGTCCAGCTTATCGATGATGCCGCTGTAGAAAATAATCTTGCCGCCCGGGCCGCAGTTGGCGTTAAGTTCGGGGCTTTTGATCAGGTTGACTTCCCACTGCCACTGCGCCGAATCCGGGCGAAACAGCGGCGCCTGTTTGATCAGGCGATCAGCAATCGTACGCAGACGCTTGGCGTTATTGCTGGTTTTATCCAGCACACCCTTACTGGAAGCCTCGCCCAGGGTCTGCTGATAGGACTGCGCATACATCTGATTAACTTCCTGAGTCGAGAGCGCGCTGAACATGTACTGCTTGCGCTCTACACCCACTGCGCCGCCACTGGTGGTATTGACGGCCTGGCATCCTGCCAGCAGCAAGGCCGCAGCCAGTGCAGATAATGGCAACAAGTGTTTCATGCTGAATCTCCCGATGAACAAGGTTCGTATGCTAGGCCGCCCCCTCCAACCGAGCAACAGCTGAACTTGCACAATCAGCCTTAGCCATCTTTTATCTGCATACAGGCACTACGGATTCCATCCCCGCCTGCCGATAGCTATGGATAGCCCCCTACTCTCGCCGGAGCATCCATGAAGCTTAAATCCATTCAGTTTTCAGTTGCCGCGATGGCTGGCGCGAGCGTCCTAGCCGTAGTCGCTGCACTGGTGATGTACGCAGTTTTTGCCAGCAACAGAAGCCAGGCTTTGGTGCAGGAGCGTACCCGCGACCTACTCGAACAGGTCATCCAGCAACGTTTGACGGCTCTGGCGCAAGCCCAGGTCCTACAGATTCAGCGTGAGTTGGACATACCCCTGCAGATCACTGCCGACCTGGCACGAACTAACGCGCTACTCGGCATGCAGGACAGCACTGGCAGCCCGCTGTTGTCCATTAGCCGGGAAGAGCTGGCAAACCTAGTACACGAAACCACTGCACAAAATCCTAAACTGCTGGGCAGTTATATCGGCTGGGAGCCAAATGCCTTCGACGCCAATGATGACGTCTACGCCGGCATAAAAGACAACGGCTACGATGGCTCGGGGCGCTTCAACCCATGGTGGTTCCGCAATGCCGATGGCAGCTTAGGTATTGATGCCCTTGGCGATATGGAGACCGAAACGCTGCTCCCCACTGGGGTTCGCGCTGGCGAGTACTACCTGTGCCCCAAAGAGAGCAAAAAAACCTGCGTGATTGACCCTGCCCCCTACGACGTCGGCGGCAAGATGATCATGCTCGCCTCCTTTACCTCTCCGATTCTCGTCAATGGCCAGTTTCGGGGCATTGCCGGGGCAGACCTGGCCGTTAACTTCATTCAGGAGTTGTTGCTCAAAGCAGACAGCAAACTCTATGACGGCGCGGGGGAAATGGCGCTTATCGCAAGCAATGGCCGCCTGGTCGCGTCAACAAAAGCACCGGACAAGCTGGGTAGCCCGGCAACTGAGCTGCTCGACGCTAACGAAGTAGCCAACTTGCAAAGCATGACTGCCGGCCAAGTCATCTATGACATTGACGAGCAAGAAGATCCGTCTAAGAACCACATCGAGCTGTTTCTCAGCTTCAACATTGGCGATAGCGATACTCGCTGGGTGCTCATGCTGGTACTTCCGGTCAATACCGTCATGGCTGATCTACAAAGCATGCAGGCCGACCTCCACGCACAAGGCGAGGCCGACACCCTGGGCATGGCGCTGGTCGGCTTATTAATTGCGGCTATTGGCTTATTGGTGGTGTGGTTTGTTGGCTACGGCATTGCCCGCCCACTAAAACAAATGGTGGCAATGCTTGATGACATCGCCAAGGGTGAAGGCGACCTAACCCGTCGCCTGACAACTGACCGAGCGGACGAGCTGGGCATGATCGCGCTCGGTTTCAACACCTTCCTGAGCAAACTGCAGGCCATGATCAGCCAAGTGGTGAGTTCGGTACAGAAAGTCAGCGACTCATCCGAGCACACTGCCGACATTGCCATCCGCACCAACCAGGGCGTGCAGAAACAAATGGCGGAAATCGAACTGGTTGCCACTGCCGTGCATGAGATGACCGCTACCGCTCAGGATGTGGCACGCAACGCCACCCATGCCGCTGAAGCTGCGAACCATGCAGACCGCGCCGCCAATCAAGGCAAGCAAACGGTGCAGAACACCGCGGACTCGATTGCTGCACTGGCCCAGGAAATCGGGCGCGCGGTGACAGTGGTACAAACGCTGGCCAAGGACAGCGAGAACATTAACGCCATCTTGGTAGCGATTCGCGGCATTGCCGAGCAGACCAACCTGCTCGCGCTCAACGCGGCCATCGAGGCCGCACGCGCCGGCGAACAGGGCAGAGGTTTTGCCGTAGTGGCCGACGAGGTGCGCAACCTGGCGCAAAAAACCCAGCAGGCCACCGAAGAAATTCAGACCATGATCCAGCAGCTGCAACAAGGCACCCGCGACGTTGTTAGTGTGATGGAAGACAGCCAGAGCAAAACCGAGATCAGCGTGAAGCAGGCCAGTCAGGCAGCCGCAGCGCTGGAGTCCATCACTCAGGCGGTTTCGGTGATCAACGACATGAACACGCAGATCGCCAGCGCGGCTGAGGAGCAAAGCGCAGTTGCCGAAGACATCAACCGTAACGTCACCAATATCGGCCAGGTGGCCAACGAAGTTGCAGGTGGCGCCGACGAGGCCAGCCAGGCCAGCGCAGAGCTGACCAAACTGGCCGAACAGCAGCGTCGCCTGATCAACCAATTCAAGGTCTAACTGGGCAGGCAAAAAAGGGCGGACTGCCGCGCAGTTCGCCCTTTTTTATGGTTAAAACTTTATAAGGAGCGCCCGCCAGCTAGGCAGGCGTCAGGCACTCAGGTGCATCCAGCTTGGGATCATTGATCAGATTGGCCAGCACCCGCTCGCGCAGTGCGGGTTGTGGCCTTGCCAGTAGCGCCTGTAGCTCAGCTGGCGTGGTCTCGGCTGACAACCAGGCCGCTTGCCCAGCCTCGTCGAGAATCAACGGCCGACGCTGACTGGCAGCCGCCTGGGTGACGACCGCAGCACTGAGGTAGACGAAACCCTCAACCGGATAAGCCTCCCACAAGGCCGCAAAGTACAGCGGCGTGCCCTCACCTGTCAGCCAGTACGGGCGTTTGCGCGCCGTGCCTCGCCATTCGTAAAAGCCATTAGCCGGCAACAGACCACGGCGCAGACGAAACGCCTCACGAAACATCGGCTGCTCGGCCAGGGTTTCCGCACGCGCCTGGGCCGGGGTCTTGGTGAGATCCGTCAACCAGGGCGGCGTCAGCCCCCAGCGCGCGCGTGCCAGCTGGCGCTCGCCGTCGACATTACGCAGCAGCAAGACCTGGCTGTGCGGCGAGATACTCCAGTGCGGTAACTGGTCAGCAGGGAAGCCGGGAATCGCCGCAAATGCAGGCGTCCAACGGAACAGGGCATAACGTCCACACATGGGGAACTCGATAGCGTTTAAGTAGAGACAGGAGCTGCACAGCGGCGTTTGAAAACTTGCTTTATGGTCTCGCGAGCTAGAGTCCTGCAAGACACTACGTTAGTAACAGCCTTCGGCTGGTCAAAACGGCGAGGAAGCGGACTGGACTCACACACGAGTGTACTTTTGTACATGAGCATTCTGAGCCTGTTTTTAACGCCGCAGGGCCGACGCGCAGCAGACCATAACCAGGCAATCAGCAGAGCAACGTACCTTGGAAGTTATCCGGCTCATCACCAGGCAGCGGCTGCGCGGCATTGTACGCGGCGATCAGCTGTTGTGCGCGGTGCGCTTGCGCATCCTCGACCATCACCCCGAGCAAGCCGCAGGCAGGTAACTCACCCACCGCCCCAGCCAGGTGCTGCCCGGTGAGGTAGGCGTCGATGCCCTCACTGGCCAGCATGCCGAGCAGCAATTCAGCTTCCATCAGATCTTGCGGCTCATAAATGCGTTGCATCAGTCATTCTCCCCGCGCACGTCGAGGCACCAGTCCTCACCATCGGTCTGCAGCGAAAACACGATCGGCCGGCAGCACACCGGACAGTCTTCGATGTATTGCTGATCGCCAGCAGACAAGTCGAGTAAGGCCTCGACCTGCTCGCCACAATAAGGGCACTGGTAGTCCTGAGTTTCCAGCATCGCGGTCTCCTTGTGACTTGGGCGTATAATCGCCGGTCTATAGCTGGCCCTGCAGTCGCGCAACAGCCCATGCTGAGCGCGACGACCAGAGCGGTGAGCATCTCCACAGCCAACCACGACAAGAGAACATGATGGGCGAATTCGATACCATCCGACCTTACGCTGACGCAGAAGTCCCTGCCGTACTTGCGCGCCTGCTGGCCGACGATGCGTTTCTCGGCATCCTCACTCAGTTCCGCTTCCCGCGCCTGGCTGGGCCTTTGGGCTGGCTGCTTAAACCACTTATAGCCTATCGCCTGCGTCTTGAGTTCCGTGACGTGAGTTCGGTGGCGCAATTGCAATCGCGTATCGCCAGTTATGTCGACCACACCATTGAGCAGGCGACCGATGGCGTGAGCTATTCCGGCATCGAGCATCTGCAAGCCGGCCAAGCCTATCTATTCCTCGCCAACCACCGCGATATCGTGATGGACCCGGCGTTCGTCAACTATGCTGTGTACCACGCGGGGCTGCCAACGCCACGCATCGCGATTGGCGACAACCTGCTGCAAAAGCCGTTTGTCAGCGACCTGATGCGCCTGAACAAGAGCTTTATCGTGCACCGCTCGCTCAGCGGCCGGCGCGAGAAGCTGGCGGCTTACCAGTTGCTCTCGGCCTATATCAATCACTCGATTCGGGTTGATGGCGAGTCGATCTGGATCGCCCAGGCTGAGGGGCGCGCCAAGGACGGTGATGACCGCACCGACTCGGCGATCCTCAAGATGTTTCATATGAGCCGGAAAACCGAGCCGTTTGCCGAGCTGATCAACAACCTGCGCCTGACGCCGGTATCGATCAGCTATGAATACGACCCTTGCGATCAGGCCAAGGCCCGCGAACTGTCAACCCGCGCCAGCAGTGGCAGTTATACCAAGGCCGCCGGCGAGGATGACCAAAGCATCGCGCTCGGCATCACCGGTTACAAAGGCCGCGTACATGTACATTTCGGCGCGCCTGTGAAGCAATGCCTGGAGGACAGCAAGGTCCTGGCGGCGGAGATGGACCGGCAGATTCTTAGCGGCTACCGACTGTTCCCCGTGCATTACCTGGCGTATGCCATGTGGGCGGATCGCGACCCTGCACTGGCTGTGCCCGACGCTGCCGAACTGTTCCCTGCCGCAGAACTCAGTGCGGCAAAAAGCGAGTGGCAGCGCCGCTTGGCCAACTGCCCGAGCGAGCAGCAACCCTACCTGATCCTGCAATACGCCAACCCGGTGCGTAACCAGTACCGAATCAAGGCCGGGCTACCCCTTTAGCGCCCTTACCCGCAATAAAAAACGGCAGCCATTGGCTGCCGTTTTTGTCTAAATCGACCCTACAGCTGGGTACTGAGCCAGGACAGCAGCAGCGCCAAGGCCAGGCAGGTATAACCAAAGCGATAGAAGAAGCGGTTGAGCCGCCGGGTCGGCTCATCACAAGCATCAGCCTGCTGCGCCAGCGCGTTTAGCGCATTACCGGCCAACAGCCGCGCCTGCGCAAGCTGCTCACGCAGGCGGGTAGCCAACAGCAACCAGGCGCCGGCCAGGGCAAAAAACAGCGCCAATCCATTCAACCACTGCCCGGGCTGCCCTTCGATCAGCCACCAGAGCGTTTGCAACGACATGTTCGACCTCAACTTCTTAATGGCATGCGAGCAGTGTCGCGCCTGACCATCAGCACACCCAATACAGCAACGGGTAGTCCAATTACGGGCGCGGAGTCTACCGAAGGATGCCGCTCTCGCGGCTCGATTCCGACGAATCGCAGTGACTGTGAGCGTACTGTCACATGCTTGATTTAGGGTTTAACGCGCGCCGCAACACCCCACCCAAAAGGCTTCGCGCGCAAAACACAGCCCCTTACTCGCCATGGAGAATTGCCCCATGCTGCATGCCAAACCCCAAGACCGCGACTACCTGATCGACTCGCTGGACGACGTTGAAGCCGTCATCGACGGGCTGTCATTCAACGTGCAAGACGAGCACTGGCTGGTGTACTGCGCCCTCGGCGGCCATGAACATTACGCCCTGCCTGATATCGACACGCGCACGGGCATCAGCCTGCCCGCGCTTTACAGCGAAGCCGCCTAAGGCGCGGCCGTTCGCTGCAGGCAAGAAATCGCAAATAGAAAAAAGCCCGGAATAATCCGGGCTTTTTATTACGCCAACACCGCTTACTGCGCGAGCACCTGACCGATGGTCGGGTCCTTGAAGGCGCGGGTCAGGGCATCACTCAACACATCGCTCACCAGCTTGGTGTTGGTGGCCTGATTAGGTGCCATGCCGAAACGCTGATTTAACGACGCACCGTAACGGCCGCTGTAGCGACGGCTAGAGTTCTGCACATCAACACGGAAGGTCGCGGTCATGTCAGCCTCAGTCACGTACAGGCCTTCTTTCGGCGACTGGTACTTCAGCTCGGCCAGGGTCAAGGTCAACTGAGGGGCGTTGTAGGCATTGGCGCTTGGGGTAAACCCGAGCAAACGCACGGCCGCTTCAGCCTGGGCCTGCAGCTTGGGCAGGATGTCCTGACCAGTCACACTGATTGCGCTGGTTTCCGGGTAGAGGCCACCGCGGGTGCCTAACACCGGCGAAGGACGCCCATCAGCCACCCGCACGACCACAGGCTGGCCCTGGCCAACGGCCGTGATCGGGCTATTGAGTTTGGGTTGTGGGCTGAGTTGTTGCGGGCTGTGGGCACAACCCACCAGAGTAAGGCTGGCAACAGCCACCAGACCAAACAGCAGACGATGCAGCATGCTCAACTCTCCATAGATAGGGGCAGATGTGGCGCGCAGTATAACCAGCGCGATATGTGCCTGACAGCGCTGGTTGGGATCAGTTAGCTCTGTGTGTAGTGCTAATCCAGCACAGCACCAGCTACTGATCTGACGCACTGGGGAGTAACAGGTTCCCGTAATGCCTTTGTCATGCGCATCGGGCATAAGACTTTAGTCTTCCCTGCCCGTGAGAGATCGCCATGTTTACCCTGCGTAGCCTGCTCGCCCCCAAGCGTCCGATGCGCTCATTCGCCCTACTCGACGCGCAGGGCATTTGCACTGCACTGCGCCAGTCAGCCCAAGCCCCGCAAGGCCCTGGCTGGGTTGAGGTGCAACAAAGTTGCTCCAGTTGGCTTAATCGGCCGCTGCCAGCCAGCGCCCGAACCATACAGATAACGCCATGCCTGCACGCCCGACAAACGCTGGCGGCTTGACAGACAACAGAAGAAAAGTCACACCAGGCGATCAATTTTCCTGCTTTGCCCTTATAATCGCGCCCCGAATATAAGGACGCCTCCTGTTCGGGCCCTGCCGTCACGCTGATGCACCACTCATCGGCCGCGCCCCAGAGAGTCGCCCACTTCACGCTGCCTCCTAGCTAGCGCTTTTCCCAACTGTGAAATGCCATGCAGCTTCTGCAAAGGTCGTTTCACGTCGGTGAAAAGCTGGCTAAAGCAGACGTGTTTTGAGGTTCACGACTCCAAAAGAGCGTGGAAAAAACGGTTTGGAAAACTTCACAAGAGTGTGGCGAAAATGAACGATCTCGCGGTTGGCATCTGCTCCCAGAAGCCTGCTTCCTTCAACCCTGAACGTCTCACCGACTGCTGATTGCCTGTTTATCCTGGCTGATTAACGTCTATTGAGTGCTGGTTTGCGGAGAAGTGGTAATGGCGCAAAACGAATACGAAACAATGGATGTGGTGCTGGTTGGTGCCGGCATCATGAGTGCGACCCTGGCCGTACTGCTGAAAGAGCTCGACCCAGCCATCAAGCTGGAAGTGCTCGACATGATGAGCACCGCATCGAGTGAAAGCTCTTACCCGTGGAACAACGCGGGCACTGGCCATGCGGCCCTGTGCGAGCTGAACTACACGCCAGAAGCGGCTGATGGCTCGATCGACATCAAAAAATCGGTGTCCATCAATGCTCAGTTCGAGGAGTCCAAGCAGTTCTGGGCTTACCTGGTCGAGAAAGGTCGCTTTGGCTCGCCCAAATCCTTTATCAGCCCGGTTCCACACTTAAGCTTCGTACGTGGCCAAAAAGGCATCGACTTCCTGAAGAAGCGCTTTACCGCGCTGACCGCTCACCACGCCTTCAGCGAAATGGAATACAGCGAAGACCGCGCCACCATGGCCGAATGGATGCCGCTGATGATGCCGGGCCGCGACCCGAACGAGCCCATCGCCGCCACCCGCGTAATGGCTGGCACCGACGTTAACTTTGGCGCATTGACCCTGCACCTGCTCGACCACCTCCGTCAGCAGAACGCAGCCAAGGTCACCTGCAGCCAAAAGGTTGTTGGCCTCAAGCGCAGCGGTCAAGGCTGGCGCGTCAGCGTCAAGAATCTGCAAAACGGCAGCACGCGGGAAATCCAAGCCAAGTTCGTCTTCCTCGGCGCCGGCGGCGCGGCACTGCCGCTGCTGCAGATGTCTGGTATTCCTGAAGGTAAAGGCTTTGGCGGCTTCCCGGTCAGCGGCCAGTGGCTGCGCTGCGACAACCCGGAAATCGTCAAACAGCACCAGGCCAAGGTCTACAGCCAGGCAGCCGTTGGCTCGCCACCGATGTCGGTCCCGCACCTGGATACCCGCGTAGTCGAAGGCAAGACCTCGCTGCTGTTCGGCCCTTACGCCGGTTTCACCACCAAGTTCCTCAAACGTGGTTCGTTCCTTGACCTGCCGCTGTCGATCCGCTTCAACAACATCGGCCCCATGCTGGCCGTGGCGCGCGACAACTTCGACCTGACCCGCTACCTGATCAAGGAAGTGCTGCAGTCCGAAGAGAAGCGCCTGGAAACTCTGCGCGGCTTCTACCCAGAAGCCAAAGCCGAAGACTGGCGCATCGAGATCGCTGGCCAACGCGTGCAGATCATCAAGAAGCATGCGAAAAACGGTGGCATCCTGCAGTTCGGCACCGAACTGGTGGCCGCACAGGATGGTTCTCTGGCCGCCCTGCTGGGCGCATCGCCAGGCGCTTCGGTAACCGTCTCGATCATGCTTGACCTGATCCAGCGCTGCTTCGGCGAGCAGGTGAAGTCTGAGCAATGGCGCACCAAGCTGAACGAAATCTTCCCGGCCATGGCTGACGTTTTGGCCAGCGATGCTGAGCGCTATCGAGAAGTGCAGTCGCGCTCCGATGCCTTGCTGCAACTGGAACAAAGCGTTAACGCCTAAACCGCTTAGGCAATAAAAAACCGCCTTTCGGGGCGGTTTTTTATTGCGCGTTCAGTCAGCGCAACAAGCATTCAGACGGAAGTGGTCATCTGCCTGAAACTGAAGTAATGGCGCAGCGCATCAACCATCTCAACATAATCAGCGGGCGGCGCCACCAGCGCAAACCCCGAATCATAGTAGCCGGGTGTGACATCCTCACGGGACCATTGGCAGGTGGCCGAGAAATCAATATGGTGCGGCGCATCATGCCCTGGGATTTTCAAACACATATCAAAACGCGCGCCCACCAGCAGTGGAAGCTGGCTGATCAGCAGTAGACCGTCCAAAGAGACGTTACCGATATAGCCCATGGGCTTGTCGGTGATGCGATTGAACACCTTCAGGTAGTACGGCAGCTGATGACGTTCGATGCGGCGCTGAACATGCGTTGGCATAGTGGCAAATCGCTATAAACGGCCATTAAGTATGGCCCCACTACTGCGCTTAAACCAGTTTCAGGAACAGCGTTCGGATACGCGGCCTTGCAGTTGCTGACGGGCGGTATCCATTTGCTTGTCACTGTAATAACTGCGCTGGCCGTCGGCCTCATCCCGGTAGTAGCTACGCCCCTCAGGAATAGAGGCCAGGCGCTTACGCAGCTCGCGACACTCTTGGGCACGCTTGGTCTGCTGCTCGGCTGCAACTGCGGAGGCCTGCACCTGCTCTGCACGGCGAGCATCGTAAAACCGACTGGTACGCTCTTGCCGCTCACGGGTCAGTTGGTCACGCTCAACCACCTGCGGTTTCACTTCCACCTTTTCCGCCCCCGCGACTGCAGGGCGCTGGCCGAAGTGCACCTGGCCATTGGCATCCGTCCAACGATAGATTTCCGCAGCGGCCAGCCCCGGCAACAACAATAAGCACAACAAAACGCGCATGGATTCCCTCCCGAAAGCCTCAGCTTACTGCCGCGATAAGCGTTCTGTCAGCGATGACGACCAGTGGTCAAGGCTTTGCCGGGCTGACCTTAACCGCCACATCAACACCCTCATGCCCAAGCTGGCGCAGGGTGTTTATGCGTGCACGGGCACGGTAGGCATATTCGCTGGCCGGGTATTGGTTGATGATGAACTGATAAGTCTGCATGGCATCGACAAACAGCGCCTGACGCTCCAAGCACTGGCCCCGCAGCAGAGAGATTTCGGGCTGCATATAACGTCGCGAACGGCTGTTACGCTCAGCCTTTGACAGCGACAAAATGGCTGCTTCGCACTCACCGCGATCATAGGCCTCGTAAGCACTATTGAGATCGCGATCGAACGAATAGCGGTTGCAGCCGACCAACCCCACTAGCAACAAAACAATCAACAGTATGCGCATAAGCCTCTCCTCCGATGTGCAGTGTATCGACTGCCCTGGGGAATTCTGCAGCAGCGTATCGCGCAATAACTCATGCTGCATCATGTGGCCGCCAGAGGTAGTGCAGTGGAACAATGACTACAGGGTTGCGGCATAGTAGCCTCGTCTGCAGTTGCCATTCAGGAGTCTGTGCATGACCGTTCGCCGCACCAAAATCGTCGCCACCCTCGGCCCATCGAGCAACAGCCCCGAGGTTCTTGAACAACTGATCATCGCAGGGCTAGATGTTGCCCGCCTGAACTTCTCCCACGGCTCACCTGATGAGCACAAGGCCCGCGCCAAGCTGGTGCGCGAACTGGCCGCCAAGCACGGTCGCCACGTCGCCCTGCTGGGTGACTTGCAAGGCCCGAAAATCCGCATCGCCAAATTCGCCAACAAGCGCATCGAGCTCAAATTTGGCGATCGCTTTACCTTCTCCACCAGCCACCCGCTGACTGCCGGCACGCAAGACATCGTCGGCATCGACTACCCGGACTTGGTCAAGGATTGCGGCGTCGGCGACGAGCTGCTGCTCGACGATGGCCGTGTGGTCATGCGCGTTGAAAGCGCCACCAGCGATGCCCTGCACTGCGAAGTGATCATCGGTGGCCCGCTGTCCGACCATAAAGGCATCAACCGTCGCGGCGGCGGCCTGACTGCGCCGGCCCTGACCGAGAAAGACAAAGCCGACATCAAACTCGCCGCCGAGATGGAGCTGGATTACCTGGCCGTGTCCTTCCCGCGCGATGCCGACGACATGCATTACGCGCGCAAACTGCGCGACGAAGCTGGCGGCACTGCCTGGCTGGTGGCCAAGATCGAACGCGCCGAAGCGGTAGCCGACGACGAAACCCTCGACGGCCTGATCCGCGCCAGTGATGCGGTGATGGTGGCCCGTGGTGACCTGGGTGTGGAAATCGGCGACGCCGAACTGTGCGGCATCCAGAAGAAAATCATCCTGCACGCGCGCCGCCACAACAAGGCGGTGATCACGGCGACGCAGATGATGGAGTCGATGATCCAGAACCCGATGCCGACCCGCGCGGAAGTCTCCGACGTGGCCAACGCCGTGCTCGACTACACCGATGCAGTGATGCTCTCGGCGGAAAGTGCTGCCGGCGCCTACCCGCTGGAAGCCGTGCAAGCCATGGCGCGCATCTGCCTGGGTGCGGAAAAACACCCAACCAGCAAGAAATCCAGCCACCGCATGGGCACCGAGTTCGAGCGGTGCGACGAAAGCATCGCCCTGGCAGCCATGTACACGGCCAATCACTTCCCCGGTGTGAAAGCGATCATCGCCCTCACCGAAAGTGGCTACACGCCGCTGATCATGTCGCGTATCCGCTCCTCGGTGCCGATCTTCGCGTTCTCCCCGCACCGCGAAACCCAAGCCCGTGCGGCCATGTTCCGTGGCGTCTACACCGTGCCGTTCGACCCAGCCGCCCTGCAACCGGCCGAAGTCAGCCAGGCGGCGGTGGACGAGTTGCTCAAGCGCGGCGTGGTGCAAGCCGGCGACTGGGTGATCCTGACCAAGGGCGACAGCTACCACACCATCGGTGGCACCAATACCATGAAGCTGCTGCATGTAGGTGAAGCACTGGTGTAAGAGCCTGTTTATGATCTGCTGCGCGTCGGCCCTGCTGCGTTAAAAACAGGCTCGGAATGCTCATGTACAACAGTACACTCCGCTTCCTCGCCTGTTTTTGCCTTGCAGGTCTCTAGCTCGCGAGATCGTAAAAAGGCTCTAGGCTACCCAGCGCAGTGCAAAAGGCCGCTCAATCGAGCGGCCTTTTTATTTGCCTCAGGGCATCAGGCGTATTTGCTGAAATTCGGCGTGCGGCGCTGCATAAAGGCTGTCAGCGCCTCGATGGCTTCCGGCGAGCGCAGGCGTTGACCGAACAGCGCGCCCTCCTCCTCGATTACCCTGCGCAGTTGCTCACGGTCCGGCGCGCGCATCAGGCGTTTGCTGTCCGCCACGGCTGCCGGTGCCAGTTGCTGAAAGCGCAGGGCCATTTCGCGGGCCTTGGCCAGGGTTGCCTCACCGCCGTCCAGCGCCTGATTGGCGACACCCCAGGCTGCGGCCTGCTCACCGGTAAAGCTCTGCCCAAGCAGCAGCAATTCGGCAGCGCGGGCGTGGCCGAGCAGGCGCGGCAGGATAAGGCTGGAACCGTATTCAGGGCACAGGCCCAGATTGACGAAAGGCATCTTCAGCGTGGCCTCGCGGCTGACATAGACCAGATCGCAATGCAGCAACATGGTCGTACCAATGCCCACCGCAGGGCCGTTGACCGCGGCCACCACCGGCTTGCTGAACTCGAACAGCGCCTGCATAAACTGGAACACTTCGCTGTTGAGTCCAGTCGGTGGTGCCTGAATAAAGTCGGCGACATCATTGCCGCTGGTAAAGCAGCTCTCGCCGCCAGTGATCAGCACGGCACGCACGCTTTTATCCTGATCAGCCTGCGCCAATACTTCGGCCATGCCGCTGTACATGGCGCGGGTTAGGGCATTTTTCTTGTCGGGGCGGTGCATGCGCAGGGTTAGCACCCCTTGTTCACGCTCAACCAGCAGATGCTCGCTCATCACTAATCCTCACGGTAGGCCACCCGCGAGCGGATCACCGGAACGGTTAGCGCGCGTGAGGCAAAAATACGTCAGCGAAAACCTGACTACGCGGCAAACCGGCCAGATACAGACGGCGCGCAAAGGTTTCGACACTGTCAGGGTGGCCGCAGAGTAAGGCGATGGTTTGCCTTGAAACAAGGCGCAGTTCGGCCAAAGCAGCCGGCAACTCGGCCGCCACAACAAGCTCGACTTGCACCTGCGAATGGCTGGCCGCCAATGCTCGCAAGGGTTCGGCCAAATAATGCGCGGAAGCATCATGGGCAACGTGAATAACCCGAATAGCCCCCTGATGCTGCTGACGCAGCGCCTCGCGCAGCACGCCATACAACGGTGCCAAGCCCGTACCTGCGGCCAACAGCCAGAGCGGCCTGGCTTGCCAATCGGGATCATAGTGCAACGCTGCACCGCGCAACTCACCCAAACGGAGGTTGTCGCCCGGCTGAAAAGCCCGCGCTGCTGAGGCAAATGCGCCACCCTGACGGCAATCGATATGAAACTCCAGCCAGGCATCCTCCCCCGGCACGCTGGCCAATGAGTAAGGCCGGGCAATCCCGCTAGAGGTCCAGAGCTGCAGGTGCTGGCCGGCGCTGTAACGCACTGGCTGCGGAGAGATCAGGCGCAGACGCAGGACATCGCGGCTTAGCCAATCGCAGCTGTGAATGACCGCCGGAACCGCATCACGCAACGGATCGAATACCTCAATCTGCACGTCATCCACTACCCGGCACTGGCACGCCAGCCGCCAGCCCTGCTCACGCCGCGTTTCGTCCAGGGCCTCAGGCTTGGCATCAAGCAACTCGCCACGCACACAACGCACCAGGCAGGCATGGCAGCTGCCGGCGCGGCAGCTATAGGGCACAGCGATACCAGCAGCCAACAAGTTATCCAACAGGTTACTGGCTGGGGCGACTTCAAGGCGGCGTTCAGCGGCCCGTAACTCAGGCATCCACATCCTCCCAGGTCGCCGCGCAACGGTTACGGCCATCACGTTTGGCCTGGTACAGCGCCTGATCGGCACGCTGCAGGGCCTCATCAAGGTCATCGTCAGCGCTCAGCAAGGTCATACCAATGGATACACTCAGATTGGCCACCGGCACGCCCAGCGGCTCGGCGCGACTAAAGGCCTCGCGCAAGCGTTCGCAGCAGGCCGTGAACTGATCGGCTTCGGTATTGGGTAACAGCAAGACAAATTCCTCACCGCCATAACGTGCCACCACATCGCCATCGCGCAGGCAGGCGCGGGCGACAGCGGCAAACGTCTGCAGGACACGATCACCCGCCGCGTGACCGTGAATATCATTGATGCGCTTGAAATGGTCGAGATCCAGCAACGCCAGGCCATGCTGACGACCACCGCGCAGATTTTCCAGCTCGCAACTGGCTAAGCGCAAAAAGTGCCGACGGTTGCACAACCCGGTTAACTCGTCAGTCGCAGCCAGGTCTTCCAGCTGGCGCATCATCCCGCGTAGTGTGTCCTGATGGGCTTGCAGGGCGAAACGGCGCTGACGCATTCGTTGGCGCATGGCCTGAGCATAACTGGCAAACAGACAAAGCCACACCAGCACCACAGTCAATACACAGGCTTGCATCAGCGCCATACGCGGCGCACGCAACTGCAGGGTATAGGCCTCATACAGGTTCAACCCGGCAAAGCCCAAAAAGGCAACCAATGCGCAACGGGCAAAGACCTTGGGCGGCAGCTGAAACACGCCGAACAGCAAAATCAGCATGTACATCACCAACAGGCTGCCGCGCCCCTCGCTGAACTGCGATAGCAGCGCTGTGAGCCAGAGCAATGCCACCAGCACCTGAGGCTCAGTCAAACTAGGATCGGCAAGGCGTAGATTGAGGCGCGACAGAAACAGCCCGAGAAAAACTAATTGGCTGAACGTCGCCAAGGCGCCGATACCCAGTACGGCTAACGGCGGCGCATTAAACAACCCGGCAAACACGCCAACGCCGCACAACAGCCCGGTCAACACGTAAGTGCCTACGGCCATGCCGAAACGCTTTAGCAGTAGGCTTTGCAAGCTGCGTCGGGTACCTGCTTGGCTGCTTGGGGTCATAGGAATTATGGGCTCCATCCCATACTGGCATCTAGCCGCTACTCTACCCCCGTGATTGCAGCATGCCTAGTCAATTAATCGACGTCAGTAACCGATCAGCGCCCATGATCTAAGCCTGCCGAGGTGTCCGCCAGGCCACGTGCACGGTATACTTTCGCGCCTTTTTATCTTGTCCTCTGGCCCTGATAAGCCTGCGCCGGGTATGCCCCTGCGCGCTTCGAAGTTCCTGCCCTACTCCTACCCATATAAAGGGAGCGCATAGCATGACCGTGATCAAGCAAGACGACCTGATTCAGAGCGTCGCCGACGCCCTGCAGTTTATTTCCTACTACCACCCCGTAGACTTTATCCAGGCCATGCATGAGGCCTACCTGCGCGAAGAATCGCCCGCCGCGCGCGACTCCATGGCACAGATCCTGATCAACTCGCGCATGTGCGCCACCGGCCACCGGCCGATCTGCCAGGACACTGGCATCGTCACCGTATTTATCCGCGTGGGCATGGATGTGCGCTGGGATGGCGCGACCATGGGCGTTGACGACATGATCAACGAAGGCGTGCGCCGCGCTTACAACCTGCCGGAAAACGTCCTGCGCGCCTCGATCCTGGCCGACCCAGCCGGTGCACGGAAGAACACCAAGGACAACACCCCAGCAGTCATCCACTTCTCCATCGTCCCTGGCGACAAAGTGGAAGTGGACGTTGCTGCCAAAGGTGGTGGCTCCGAGAACAAGTCGAAGATGGCCATGCTCAACCCGTCCGACTCGATCGTCGACTGGGTACTCAAGACCGTCCCGGAAATGGGCGCCGGCTGGTGCCCACCAGGCATGCTCGGCATTGGCATCGGCGGCACCGCCGAAAAAGCCGCGGTAATGGCCAAGGAAGTGCTGATGGAGTCCATCGACATCCATGAGCTGAAAGCCCGCGGCCCACAGAACAAGATCGAGGAAATGCGCCTCGAACTGTTCGAGAAAGTGAACCAGCTGGGCATCGGCGCCCAGGGCCTGGGCGGCCTGACCACCGTGCTCGACGTGAAGATCATGGATTACCCGACCCACGCCGCCAGCTTGCCGGTGTGCATGATCCCCAACTGCGCGGCCACCCGTCACGCCCACTTCGTGCTCGACGGCACCGGCCCAGCCGAGCTGGAAGCGCCGGACCTGTCCGCCTACCCGGAAATTGTCTGGGAAGCCGGCCCGAGCGCGCGCCGCGTTGACCTCGACACCCTGACCCCAGAAGACGTGCAGAGCTGGAAGCCGGGTGAAACCGTGCTGCTCAACGGCAAGATGCTCACCGGCCGCGACGCCGCGCACAAGCGCATGGTCGATATGCTGAACAAGGGTGAAGAGCTGCCGGTCGACCTGAAAGGCCGCTTCATCTATTACGTCGGCCCGGTCGATCCGGTACGTGAAGAAGTGGTCGGCCCAGCTGGCCCGACCACCGCCACGCGGATGGACAAGTTCACCCGGCAGATCCTCGAAAGCACTGGTTTGCTCGGCATGATCGGTAAATCCGAGCGCGGCCCGATTGCCATCGAAGCGATCAAGGACAACAAGGCCGTGTACCTGATGGCTGTTGGCGGCGCCGCTTATCTGGTCGCCCAGGCGATCAAGAAGTCGCGCGTGGTGGCCTTCGCCGAACTGGGCATGGAAGCCATCTACGAGTTCGACGTGAAAGACATGCCAGTCACCGTGGCAGTCGACACCAAGGGCGAGTCGGTGCACATCACCGGTCCAGCGATTTGGAACAAGAAGATCCACGACAGCCTGGCGGTCGAGATCAAGTAAGCATTACAGCGTTAACACAAACCCGGCCAAGTGCCGGGTTTGTTGTTTTAGCGACGCCGCAATGCCTGCGCCATGGACTGATCAACGTGCGTGCGCCACTCGCGGTCACGCCAGTCGTCGTCATGCCATTCACGCTCAAAGGCGCTTTGCTGGGTGGCCTGACATTGGCGAAAACCATCGTCCCAGCCCTGGGCATACAGCGGCGCTGCCAGGTAACGCGGCACATCCTTACGAAAAGCATCAAGCGCGCCTGCTGCTTGCCGGCCACTGCTGCAACCCGCTTCAAAACCATCAATAAAGGCCGGCGGATAACCTTCGGCCTGCATCTGCTCGCGGGTATTTTGGCAAGCGCACAGCAACACTGCAGCCACGCCAAGCGCGGCCATTCTTAAGCGGCTCAAAGCAGGCAGGCAGATCATCCGCAGCCGCCTCAAGCACCCTGGGTAAGCGAGCATAGCGGGCTTGGCAAAACAGCCTCTGCACTCCAGGCCATGCTGTAAGGCAGTGCCACTAAGGCGAGCGTAAAGAGCAGTGCGGCAAAACCAAGACGACACAGGTAACCAATGCGTGCCATTGACTAGCCCTCCAGCGGTTTAAGTACAGGTTGTTCGGCGTGCTGAGGCAGCGGCGCGCGATAGAGCACCCAGCGGTAACAGAGCAGGCAAATCGTCCAGTCGAAGAGCAAGATCCACAGGTTGTGCGACATAAAGTGCGCGCCCTGCATCATCCTTCCCAACGAAAACACCGCCCCCAGTCCCAACGCGAATACCAACGCCACACGCGCACTGCGTGGGCGCTTGTCACGCAGGAGAAAAAACAGCGCCAGCAAGGAGAACCCCGAGGAGGCATGGCCACCCGGCCAGCAACGACCTGGATTATCCGTTGCTGCGCGCTCGCTCAGCAGCGGGGTAAAGGTCTCCGTGCCGCCAAACTCACTCAAGCTCCAGGGGCAATGCACAGCGGTGAGCGCCTTCAAGGGCGTAACCACACTGGTCGAGATCCCCAGCGCCAGGACCAGAAAGCCCAACGAGCGCCGCCACACCCTAAAACGGCTGGGTAACAGGCTGATGACAAAGCCAATAATGGCCAGCACGCCAAACACGATAACCAGCTGCTTGGCCCGGTCGTGCAGGATGTCTTCCAACCAAAAGCTGTGTTTACCAATAAAGCCCTGGCCTGGTTGGTAGAACAGGCGCTCGATGGCGAAATCCAGGCCGCTGGGGTCAAGCAGTAACAGCAACGCCATCAGCAGCAGAGGGATGCCCAGGCCCAGCCGGAAATCAAAATAACGCGAGAACTCAGTAGACCGATTGGCCCGCATAACGGTGCCTCAGCCAAGGCAATGCGCGGCAGTGCCTGAAAGTTTTAGGATTAACGCTTACTCAGTCGCTCGCCAGGCAACAGGGTCGGCCGCCAGGCCATCAGGTGTTCTTTAAAGGCGTGGCTAGCGCCTTGGTAATAGGCGATGTTGCGACGCTGCAGCGCATCCGTGGCATCCACTGCAATCTCATGGCTCAGGCCGAGCGCATCATCATGGCGGCGCATGTTTTTACGCGGGCTCAGAATCGCCAGGCTGGAACCGTCGAACAGCCCCAGGTGCTGATAGTTACCCAACAGCGCACGCCCTGGCGCACGGTCATCGCGCAGCACATTGCGGCCGAAGAAGGTCGAGACATAGTCCATATTCAGCAAGCCCATCAGCGTGGGCGCCAAGTCAATCTGACTGGCTACGTCATTGAATTCGCGTGGTTGGATATGCGCCGGGGCGTAAATGAACAACGGGATGTGGTAATTGGCCACGGGCAAGTCTTCTTTGCCGGCACTGCCCGCCGTGTGGTCTGCGATAAAAATAAACACCGTCTGCTTGAACCAGGGCTTATCCCGCGCCTGGGCAAGGAATTGACCGATGGCATAGTCGGTGTACTTCACCGCCCCTTCGCGGCCATCGCCGGACGGGATGTCGATGTGACCTTCCGGGTAGGTATACGGCCGGTGATTAGAGGTAGTCATCAACTGCAGAAAGAAGGGTTTACCGGCAGCATGATCTGCATCGGCCACCTTCAGCGTCTGCGTGTAGATGTCCTCATCAGACATGCCCCAGGCGTTTTGAAACACCATATCCGCCTCGGCGACGCTGCTCTGGTCAACGATGCGATAACCATTGCCGCCGAAGAAGGCATTCATATTGTCGAAATAGCCGCGCCCACCGTAGATGAACACGCTGTCATAACCCTGCGCGCTGAACTGCTGTCCGAGGCTGCCGTAGCCAGACTCACGGCCGATACGCTTGACGATGGAGCGCCCCGGCGTTGGCGGCATGGACAGGCTAATGGCCTCCAAACCACGATCGGTTCGCGTACCCGTGGCGTAGAAATTACTGAAACTCAGGCTCTGCTGGCGCAATTGATCCAGATTTGGGGTCAAGCCACGGTTGTCACCGAAGCTGCCCAGGTACTTGGCACTCAGGCTTTCGATGGTCACCAGCACCACGTTCAGCCGCTCGGGCTTGCCCGGGTTGTCGATCACCCGGCGGATGTCTTGCGGGTCACTGCCAATAAAACGCGCATTCGGCTCACGCACCTCATTGCGCAGCAGACCGGCCACGTCAGCATCCGCCAGGGTGGCGTAGAACTGCAGGTAATCCAGTTCGTTATTACGAAACGCGGCAAAGAACTGGAATGGACCATTGCTCGCTAACTCGCGCTGGTAGGCGTTGCCATCCGTGCCACGCGGGGCATCCTGACCAATCAGTGCGCTACTCAACGCGGCCGATAGCAGTATGCCCACCACGCTAAACAGGGCCGGCAAAGTCCCTAGACGCGGGGCATCTAGAGCCGCCAGCACCGGCTTACGCAACAGCGCAGTGGTGGCAATAGCCACGATCGCCAGCATCGCCAGAAGTGGGTAGATCGGGTAGGACTCAAGGATGTTGTTGATCACCTCCTCGGAGTAGACCAAGTAGTCCACGGCAATAAAGTTGAAGCGCACGCCGAACTCATCCCAGAACAGCCACTCCGCCACCGCGGTAAACAGCATGACAAACAGGCTGACCCCGACCACACCGAGCAGCAACTGTTTATGCCAGCGCTGCTGCCACAGGCGGCGCGGACATAGCAGCAGGTACAAGGCAAGCGGCAGGCTGGCGTAGAGCAGGAAGCTCAGGTCATACACCACGCCAACCCCATACAGGCTGAACAACTGCATCACACTGACATTGGCGTCACTCAGGTGAGTGGCCAGCAGGGCACTGCGGGTCAGAAAAAACACCACCAACCATGCCGCGACGATGATCGACAGGTAACGAAGTTGCGCGAAGTGGAGCTGAGGCATCGTATGATCCTGCTTGGATGAACGTGCCGCAGTGTGCAATTGCCTCTGTGAGGCGCTTGTCAAAACAATGTGAAAAAAACGTCAACGCGAAAGGAACACCCGCTCATGCGTATTCTGGTCATCGAAGACAACCGCGATATTCTGGCCAACATACTCGACTACCTGCAGCTCAAAGGCTTTAGCGTTGATTGCGCGCAAGATGGCTTGAGCGGCTTGCACCTGGCCAGTAGTGGCCACTATGACCTGATCGTGCTGGACATCATGCTGCCCGGCATTGACGGCTATCAGGTGTGCAAGCGCCTGCGTGAGGATGGCCACAATGAGGTGCCTATTCTGATGCTAACGGCCCGCGACGCCCTGGATGATCGCCTGCAAGGCCTGAACGCTGGTGCTGACGACTACCTGATCAAACCCTTCGCGTTGTCCGAACTGGTGGCGCGCATTGAGGCGATCCTGCGGCGCAGCCAGGGCAGCCGCAAACGCCAGCTGAAGGTCGCCGACCTGGTTTATGACCTCGATACGCTGCATGTCAGCCGTGCTGGGCAACCACTCAAGCTCAACCCCATCGGCCTCAAATTATTGGCCGTATTGATGCAGAAGAGCCCGGCAGTAATCCGCCGCGAAGCGCTGGAAGAAGCGCTCTGGGGGGACGACAGCCCAGACAGCGACAGCTTGCGCAGCCACATCCATCAACTGCGCCAGGTGCTGGACAAACCCTTCGCGACCCCGCTGCTGCATACCTTGCACGGCGTCGGCTATCGCCTGGCGGAGCATGCCAATGGCGTCTAAGCAGCCGTTCGCCAGGCGCATCCTGATCGCCTTTGTACTGATGACAACGCTGGTCAGCGGCCTGTTTTCGCTGAGTATCGTGGCGGTGGTGCATGTCCTTGAAGAACACCTGGTGTCCGAGGAACTCAGCCGCGAGCTGGATACGGTGCTGCATGAGGACCTCAAACAGGGCAACCACCCTCGGCTGGATGCCACCACACGCTTTTTTGCCTCTAACCTCCCTGATTACGCTATTCCCGAGCAGTACGCCGGGCTGCCGGAGGGCTTCAATGAGGTGGTTGATGGGGACAAAGCTTTTTACGTCTATGTGCAGGAAATCAACGGCAACACCTACCAACTGGTGCAAGAGCAACACGAGTTCGAAGCCCGCGAGCAAGCGCTGTTCAATGTCGTACTCGCCGGTTTTCTGCTGACCGTCGTCGGCGCCTGGGCCCTGGGCCTGGTCATGGCGCGCAGGGTCATGGCCCCGGTCAGCCGCCTGGCGCAACAGGTTCGCCACCGCGACCAGTTGCACACCCTGGCCCCGCCGCTGGCACCGGACTACCCCGATGACGAAGTGGGCCAACTGGCCGCCGCCTTCGACAGCACCCTGGGGCAGGTACGCCAATCGCTGGAGCGTGAGCGCCTGTTCACCAGCGATGTCAGCCATGAATTGCGCACACCCTTGATGGTCATTGCCACCTCCTGCGAACTGCTTGCAGAAGCCGCCCTGTCACCCCGTGAACGCCAACAGCTTGAGCGCATCACCAGAGCCTGTGAGGAAATGCGCGAGCTGGTGCAGACCTTCTTGCAACTGGCCCGCAGCAAAGCCAATGAAAGCGCTTTTGTTGCAGACAGCAGCCTCGCCAGTATCGCGGCGGCACAAATAGAGCGCTGGGAGCCGATGTTCAATGACAAGGGGTTAGCCTTCCAGCATGCGCAAGAAGGCAACGATAACGGCCTCTACAACGCCACCTTCCTCAGTACGGTCATGGCTAACTTGTTGCGCAACGCCCTGCATTACACCGAACACGGCGTGGTTCGCCTGGTGCTGGAAGAAGGCGGCTTTCGTGTGGAGGACAGTGGTGCGGGCATTCCCCACGAGCAGCACGAGCAGATCTTCCAACCCTTCGTACGCGGCCCGCAGGCACGCGGTGAAGGGCTCGGGCTGGGGCTCTCGCTGGTAAAACGCATCTGCGCCAAGCAAGGCTGGAGTATCACTGTGCAGAGCCGTGCAGAGGGTGGCACCTGCTTCACCGTCAAATTCAACCCACCCGCTAACGAAATTTTCACATCCCCTTAACAGCCTGTTGATGCCCTGACACCTAATGTGGCGAGCGTTCCCCCTTACTGGACGCTCAGCCATGCTTGCCCTGCCTACCCCCAATCGCCTGTACCCCATGGGCGCGCTGCTGCGCCGTACACAACTGCAGAAACTGGAGCTGCCAACATGAACGGCAAACCCACTGCAGAGACGCACGACGCCCTCTCGCTCAAAGGCCGCACCGGGCTGCGGCGCATTCTCGACGCCGGCGGCTATTCGCTGATGGGCTTGCAAGCGGCCTACCGCGGCGAGGCGGCGTTCCGCCAGTTGCTGCTGCTCAATGTCGTGCTGCTTCCGCTGGCATGCCTGGTCGACGTCACACGCAGTGAGCGCCTGTTACTGATGCTTGTGCCGCTGCTGTCGCTGATCGTCGAGCTGCTCAACTCTGCTATCGAAGCCACCGTGGACCGTATCTCCCTGAGCCTCCACCCACTGTCCAAACAAGCCAAGGACATGGGCAGCGCGGCGCAGTTTATCGCCCTGCTGATGATTGGCCTGACCTGGGGCATGATCCTGCTCTGAGTTAAAAACTCGCGTTTCCCAGCAGCGGCGTATGATCGCCGCCGCGTTGCACATCAGCATCTCAGGCGTTCGAACCCGGCGTGCCTGGGGCCGTCAAACAGCCCCAGGCCGACCAATCCAACGGCCTGAACGACCGGGGCTGGGCAACCCTGCGCCCAGCGCCGAGTGAACTCTGCGCCCCCGTCGAGTGTCTGTCTGCTGTCGGCCCAGCGGGTGGCCTGTATGGCCATTTGCCCACCAGCAGAGGCGTTGCAGCACGCCACCTTGCTCATGCACCTATTTGCGCCCACGCGCCTGGCCGGCTTTATCACACCCGCTGCAGGGTTTCGTTTAATCGCCATGTGAAGATTGCCCCCATGTCCCTATCCCGCCATGCCCCCTCCAGCCTTTCCCCTCTGCACCACCTAGCCCTCGGTGCCTGCCTACTGGTCAGCGTTAGCGCGCACGCGCAAGACGATGCCAGCACCACGCGCTGGGTCAGTGACAGCCTGAATACCTATGTACGCAGCGGCCCAACTGACGGCTATCGCATCGTCGGCACGCTGACCTCCGGGCAGAAGGTCACATTGCTGCGCAGCGACGGTAATTACAGCCAGGTACGTGGCGAGAACGGCAGCGCGGTATGGATTCCCAGCCGCGACCTACAGGACGTGCCAGGCCAGGCAGAACGCCTGCCGCAACTGCAACAACAGGTCAGTGAGCTGAGCGCCGAGCTAGACGGCATCAACAACACCTGGGAAACCCGCGTACAGGGCATGCAGGAAACCCTGGACTCACGCAAAACCCTGATCGATGAGCTGCAAACCGCCCGCTCTGCGCTTGATAGTGAACTGAGCCAGGCCAACTCGGAGCTGCGCGAACTGCAGGCGCAACTCGGCGAAGAGAACCAGCAGGTGTTAATGCGCTACATGGCCTACGGTGGCGGTATCGCGGGGGCGGGTTTAATCGCCGGCCTGATCCTGCCGACCCTGCTGCGGGTAAAGCGCAAACGTAATGATCAGTGGGTCTAATGGGCTGAAATCCACTGGCGGTGGGTGAGCGCCTTCACCCACCGGCCGCTTTGCGCCCGCAGGGTATGATCGCTCAGCAAATCTAAGGTCCTAGTGGCCAAATCAAGCCACCACAGCCGTGGTTTACGGCACCTTAATGCCAATTGGCTACTGACAAGATCAACCGGGACGATCCACACTACACTTCAAACAGCAGTCTCTGCGGCCTGTAATCAGCCAGGAATCTAATAAAAACCGGCATTCATAACCGGAACCCGAAGGAACACCTAAATGCTAGGGATGCGCTCAAATAACCCGCACAAGCGCAACGCTCGCCCCGAGTTTTGGCAGCTTTCCATGCGTTGCTGTCAGATAGCGGCCTGCGTCGATGTCGCTTTTTTGTTTATTTTCATCCTGCTGGGCTCCCCCATTCTGGCCTGGGTAAACGTGCTCAGCGTGGCTATGTATGCCTACGCCTACCGCGCGTTCCAGCAACGCCGTAACCGCCTGGCGATTCTACTGATCCGCACCGAGGTCCTGGTACACGCAGGGCTTGGGACCGTACTGATTGGCTGGGAAAGTGGCTTTCACTACTTCTTACTCATGTTCATCCCAGCCTTATTCGTGACCATGCGTGCGCGCAGCGCCTGGCTCCTCGCGGCGGGCCTGTGGGCCTACTACGTTGGGCTGGATGTACTGATGTGGTACATCGAACCGCTGCAACCCATCTCCTCTAGCGCCTTGCTGGGTGTGCATGTTTTCAATTTGACTGTGGTGTTCTTGATGTTCAGCTATCTGGCGCTGTTCTATGTGAGCACCGTAACCCGCGCCCACAAGAGCCTGGCGCGGATGGCCACAACGGACTCGTTGACCGGCCTGTTCAACCGCCGACACATGATTGCGCTGACCGAAAAGGAACTGGCGCGACACCATCGCCGTCCCAGCAACCTCACCTTATTGCTGATGGATATTGATCACTTCAAACAGATCAATGATCAATACGGCCACGATATGGGTGACCGGGTGCTCGCGGCGGTAAGCGACTCACTCAAAGGCTCTATGCGTGAACAGGACTTTATTGGCCGTTGGGGCGGCGAAGAATTTCTTGCGGTATTGCCCGAAACCGACTTTGAACAGGCGGCTGTCAGCGCAGAGCGCATACGCAAGGCAATCGAAGGACTGGTCATAGACTGTGACGGCACTACAGTCCAGGTAACGCTGTCCATTGGCATCAGCCAGTATCGGGCTGAAGAGCCACTCAGCAGCGCCATTGCACGAGCGGATTACGCGCTATACGCCGGCAAGTCAGCTGGACGCAACAGAGTAGAAGTAGCGACGTGTTGATCGGCTGCATACGGTTGTCGCCCTGAATGAAGACAACCGCAGCCCAAGGCTGATCGACTCAGTTGCAAGCCCCCGCCTACCTGCAAGCGCTATTGCTGGCACAGAGCCACAAGTAGCGGCTCTCACTCATCGCGCGTCAGCACTTCCAGCAGCTCAATTTCGAAGATCAGATTGGAATTCGGTTTGATATGCGCGCCGAACTCACGCTCGCCATAAGCCAGATGCGCGGGCACGAACAGTTTGCGTTTGCCGCCGACCTTCATGCCCATCATGCCGATGTCCCAGCCCTTGATCACACGACCGCTGCCAATCACGCACTGGAAAGCCTTGCCGCGATCATAGGATGAGTCGAACTTGCGGCCATCTTCCAAATAGCCATCGTATTGAGTGGTGATCAGTGCACCTTTGACCACTTCCTTACCGTCACCCAGCTGAATATCTTCGATCACTAATTCGTTGTTCATCGCGCTCTCTCTTGTCCACACATGGCAGGTCTAAAACATAACAGCAGACTCACCCTTACCAGACCACCGCCGGGCCTGATCGGTCACGCATACCTCAACTCCAGCATAGCCAAAGCCCGCGCCTGACTAAACCACCAGGCTAAACGACAGCTGCTCAAGCACACGCGCCGCTCGTGCTAAAGTCGCGCCCTGCACAACCACGGCCCAAGGCGACAAGTAGCGATTATGCAAATCCCGGCATTTACTGGCGAACTGGAAGACTGGAGCACCCTGAACAGCAGCATCGGCTGCCCCGAGCTGTTGATTGGCAACGGCGCGAGCCTCGCGGTATGGCGCAAGTTCGCCTACTTCTCGCTGTTTGACGAAGCCCAGACCACGCGTAACCGCCCGCTCAGCCCAACCGAGCTGAGCGTGTTCCGCGCGCTTGATACCAGCAACTTCGAGCAGGTGCTCAGTGCCCTGAAGAACAGCATTCGGGTCAACGCCGCGCTGACCATCAACTCGTCGTCGCCGCGCCACCGCTACTTCGCCATCAAGGAAGCGCTGATCCACGCCGTGCGTTCGGTGCACATCCCTTGGAGCCAGATGCAGGCATCCAGCCTGACGCGGATCAACAGCGCCCTCAGCCAATACCAGACGGTGTATTCCGGCAATTACGACCTGCTCAACTACTGGGCAGTGATGCAGAACCAGGACGCGTTTGAAGAAATGTTCCGTGGCCCCGACTCGACCTTTGACCTCGGCAATAACGCCCGCCAGAGCAGCGCCACACGCATGCTCTACCTGCACGGCGGCATGCACCTGGTGAAGAACATCGACGGCAGCACGCGCATTCTCAATTCATCGGAAAGCACCTTGCTGGCCAGTTTCGCCATCAACCAGCTGGGTGATATCCCACTGTTCGTCAACGAAGGCAGCAGCGCCGACAAGCTCAAAGCCATTCGCAGTTCCGACTACCTGTCGTTCTGCTACAGCCAGCTATCGCAGCCCAAAGAAACGCTGTGCATCTTCGGCCATAACCTCGCAGCGCAGGATCAGCACCTGGTTCAGGCCCTGCTGCAAGCAGGGCTGAAAACCCTGGCTATATCGATCTACCCGCACAACCCACTGTTTATCCAGCAACAGAAACAGCACTACGCCAACCTGTTCGCGGGGCAAGACGTGGCGTTGCGTTTCTTCGATGCGCAGAGCCACCCACTGGGCCATCCAGAGCTGCGCGTGGCAATCACACCGGCGCAATAAATCCGCTACTGACTGATCGAGCGCACCACACTCAGCTCGGCCGGCGCACGCCGCTGGCTGAGGTAACGGGTGCAGCTAACGCGCAGGAACGAGGCGAAATTCACCACTTCGCCGCGGTAGTCCATAACTTCGTCATACAGCTTGGCAATCAGTTGATTGGTGGTCATGCCATCGACTTCGGCGATCTCACGCAGAATGTCCCAGAACTGGTTCTCCAGGCGCAGGGTGGTCACCACGCCTCGTATGCGCAATGAACGGGCGCGGGACTCATAGAGAATTGGGTCGGCTTTAACGTAAAGCTCGCACATGGCAGCTCCCCTCATTGGATGCTGGGGCCATCCAGGCCCCAGGTGCGGCATTGAGTTTATAGCGTGATCTGGGTGCCCAGCACGTTCAGGAACGCGGCTAACCAGTTCGGGTGCGCAGGCCAGGCTGGCGCGGTGACCAGATTGCCCTGTACATGGGCCTGATCCACTGCAATGTCGATGTACTGCCCACCGGCCATTGTCACGTCCGGGCCACAGGCTGGATAAGCACTGCATTCGCGGCCTTTCAACACACCGGCCGCTGCCAGTAACTGCGCACCGTGGCAAACCGCTGCAATCGGCTTACCGGCCTTATCGAAGGCTTGCACCAGCGCGATAACCTGAGGATTCAAACGCAGGTACTCCGGCGCACGGCCGCCTGGGATTACCAAGGCATCGTAGTCTTCAGCTTTAACTTGGGCGAAGTCGAAATTCAGGGCGAAGTTATGCCCCGGCTTTTCGCTGTAGGTCTGCTCGCCTTCAAAATCGTGGATGGCGGTGCGTACGCTCTGCCCGGCGGTCTTGTCTGGGCACACGGCATGCACCTGATGACCGACCATCAGCAGCGCCTGAAACGGCACCATCACTTCGTAGTCTTCAACGTAGTCGCCGACCAGCATGAGAATCTTTTTCGCGGCCATGTGCTTGCTTCCTTATATCGGTTGAGAAGCACAGAGTGTTGTCCCGATCTGCCCGGCGTGGGTAATAACCCGGTACTACAGGGCACATCTTGGACCGACGGCGGCTAAAAAACGCTGAGCCACCTAAAGCAGCTCAGCGTCTGGGCGGGTGTTACTCCAGCACTTCCTCATCACGCAGCAGCACATAGGTGCAGCCGCTGTCGTCTTCCAAGTAGTCGTGCACGTAAAACATTACCACTTCGCCAAGGCCGGGCTGAGCGGCCACGTAGTCACCGATATCCACAGTAAAATGGCTCTTGGAACCGGGCTTGGCTTCGCACTCGATGCGCGCATTGACGAACAGCTCAGGCGCGCTGTCGCCGAAATACTCTTCACGCTCTGCCGCATCCCAATCAGCGGGCGCCTCAAACGGGCCGCAGAACAGCACCTTGGCATCACCCAAATCCACTTCCTCGGCTTCCGGGTCCTGATCATCCGCGCGGTATACCGTGCAGTCCTGCGCTTCAGGGTTTTCCAGGATGGCCAGACGGGCCGCCAGTTGTTGCTCAGTATCCATAGGGGGCATAACTATCTCCGAGCGTTTGGCGTTAAATGTCAGAGCAAATCGAGCCGGTGGTCACGCCACAGGCAGCCTTCGCAGGCTATGGGCTGGAGTGGCTGCAGTGCAAGCAATGAAATGCCCTTAGCCGCCTGCGCAGAATATTTATCGCCTTAATTTAGCGTTAAGACTGCGGGCAGAGACTCACACCCAGGTTCTCAGATGAGGTTCCGTTTATGGAGCTGCCTTGGGTGTATCAAGATACTGCACTTGCACAGATCGGCCGTGAGCAACCGCTCAGTCTCTACCTGGCCAACAGCCAAAGCCCGCGCCGGGCGGGCATTGAAGCCTTTATCGGCGAGCGTTTCGCGGCTCAGCATCAGGCGCGCATCCGTCATTTCATGCCCTGCCTGCTGAGCCTGGAAGACAGCAGCGGACAACTGCTCGGCGCCGTGGGTTTGCGCAGTGCCGGCGCTGGCCCGTTGTTCCTTGAGCGTTATCTGCAGCAACCGGCAGAGCAGGTGATTGCCACCAAGAAAGTGGCCAATGCACCGCAGCGCACGCAACTGGTGGAAGTTGGCAACCTGGCTGCGGGCAGCCCCGGCGCCGCCCGCCTGCTGATTGTGGCGCTGACCGACCTGCTGGTGGCGCTGGGTTACCGCTGGGTGACCTTCACCGGCACCCTAGCCCTGCTCAACAGTTTCCAACGCTTGGGCCTGACCCCCGTAGCGCTGGGCCCGGCCAACCCTGACTGTCTGGGCGACGAACAGGCCGACTGGGGCACCTATTACGACAACCAGCCGCAAGTGATGGCCGGTGACATCTATGCCGGGCACCAGCGCCTGTTGCAGCTGGGCGCCTACCCACGCCTGGCCCACCAAGCCTTTTATGCCCTGGAGGACATGCCCGATGTGGCCTGCCGCTAAACCACTTTTCGAGCACATGGCCGCCCTCGGTGACGCCATCGCCTTGCGTGAAGGCAGCCGAAGCCTGAGTTATGCCCAGCTATTGGCCGAGATCGAAGTCCGCAGCCAACACCTGCAACAGCTCGGCGCCCGACGCATTGCCCTGACGCTGGATAACGGCATTGACTGGGTACTCTGGGACTTGGCCACCCTGCATGCCGGGCTGGTCTGCGTGCCCGTACCGGGCTTCTTCTCCACCAATCAGCAGGTGCATGTACTCGACAGTGCCAGCATCGACTGCCTGATCGGCCCGGACAATACGCTATACAGCGCGCTGGGTTTCAGTGCGAGTGCAACAGCGAGCGCAGTCGGTGTGCTGCAACGGCCGCGCGCGGTGGTCAGCGAATTACCCGTCGGCACCTGCAAGATCACTTACACCTCTGGCACCACCGGTCAGCCCAAAGGTGTGTGCCTGGATGTGGCGACACAACTGGCCGTGGCCCAGAGCCTGGTGAAGGCCAGCGCCAGTTGTCAGGTTGAACGCCACCTCTGCGTACTGCCGCTGGCCACCCTGCTGGAGAATATCGCCGGCATTTACGCCCCCCTGCTGGCCGGCGCGCAAATCGAGTTGATGCCTATGGCGCAAGTCGGCCTGCTGGGCGCCAGCCAATTTGACCTGCCGCGCTTTCTGACGGCCCTGGGTCAGGCGCAACCCAACAGCCTGATCCTGCTACCGCAGCTGCTATTGGCGCTGGTCAGCGCCGCCGAACGCGGTCTGCCCGTACCGGACTCACTGCGTTTTATTGCAGTCGGCGGCGGTCGCGTGTCCAGCCAACTGCTGCAACGTGCCGACGCCCTTGGCTTGCCGATCTTCGAGGGCTATGGCCTCTCGGAGTGTGCGTCGGTGGTCTGCCTGAACACCCCTGAGCAGCGCCGTATCGGCACCGTTGGCCAACCCTTGCCACATGTACAGGTACGCCTCGGCGCCGACCAGGAAGTGCAGGTCAAAGGCCCGCGTCTGCTGGGTTATCTGGGTGAACCGGTAACCGCTGAAGAATGGCTGGGCACCGGTGACCTCGGCCATTTCGAGGGGCCTTTTCTGGTGCTGCACGGGCGTAAGAAACACCAGTTCATCACCGCCTTTGGCCGCAACGTCAACCCAGAGTGGGTCGAGGCCGAGTTGGTGCAACAACTGCCCATTGCCCAAGCCTGGCTGCACGGCGAAGCCCTACCCGGCAACGTCGCCGTACTGGTGCCGCGCTTCGAGACGACCAGCGACAGCCAACTGGCCGAAGCCGTGGCTACCGCCAACCAATCACTGCCTGACTACGCCCGCGTGCACCACTGGCTGCGCGCCGAGCACCCTTTCAGCAGCAGCAACGAGCTGGCGACCAGTAATGGCCGGCTGCGCCGTAATGCCCTGTTTTCCCACTACCAGAGCGCCATCGAAGAGTTGATGGCCGACCAAACCTGCTATGGAGATGCTTGATGAGCTTCTATGAGTCCCTACTCGAACAAACCAGTGCTGAACGCAACTACCTGCTCAGCGCACCGATCATTGCCCAGGCCATGGCCGGCACCGTCAGCCTGAACAGCTACATCGCCTTTCTCACCGAGGCCTATCACCACGTCAAACACACCGTGCCCTTACTGATGGCCTGCGGCTCGCGCCTGCCGGAGCGCCTGGAGTGGCTGCGCGAGGCCATTGCCGAGTACATCGACGAAGAAAAAGGCCACCAGGAATGGGTTCTGAATGACATCGCCGCCTGTGGTGCAGACAAAGAAGCCGTGCGCAACGGCCTGCCGCATATGTCAACCGAACTGATGGTCAGCTACGTCTACGACCGCATCGCCCGGCATAACCCGGTGAGCTTCTTCGGCATGGTCAATGTGCTAGAAGGCACCAGCATCGCCCTGGCCACACAAGTGGCCGGCGTGATTCAGGACAAACTGCAACTGCCGAACAAGGCCTTCAGCTACCTGAGTTCCCACGGCAGCCTCGACCTGGATCACATCGAATTCTTCAAAACGCTGATGAACCAGTTGGACAACGATGATGACAAGGCGGCGGCGGTGCACACCGCCAAAGTGGTCTATCGCCTGTATGGCGACATGTTCCGCAGCCTGCCACTGAGCGCATAGGAGGTTTGATGAAACTTTCCGAATGCCGCGCCGTGATTACCGGTGCCAGCGGCGGGATCGGCCAGGCGTTGGTCGCAGCCTTGCTGGAAGAAGGCGCGCAACTGCTACTAGTCTGCCGCCAAACCGACGCCTTACAAATGCTGGCAAATGCGCACACAAGCAAGGTCCAAGTGGTGCAGGCCGACATCCGTGAACGCAGCGGCCGTGAAGCCGTAGTCGCTGCCGCGCAGCGCTTCGGCGGCATCAACACGCTGATCAACGCTGCCGGGGTCAATCACTTCGGCTTGCTCGAGCAGCATGATGAAACGGCCATCGCTGATCTGATCGGCCTCAATGTCACCGCTACGCTGCAACTGACCCACCGCCTGCTGCCCATGCTGCGCCAGCAAGGCCGCGCGCTGGTGGTCAATCTCGGTTCGACATTTGGCTCCATCGGTTACCCCGGCTTTAGCGCGTATTGCGCCAGCAAGTTCGCCCTGCGCGGCTTCTCCGAAGCCCTGCGCCGTGAACTGGCGGACACTCAGGTGAAGGTTCTCTACTTCGCCCCACGTGCGACGCAAACCAGCATGAACGCCGCTAACGTGGTGGCCATGAATGACGAGTTGAACGTGGCCATGGACGACCCGCACAGCGTAGCCCTGCAACTGCTGGCCGCCATCCGCCGCGAGGAAGAGGAACGCTACCTCGGCTGGCCGGAAAAACTCTTCGTACGCCTCAACAGCTTGCTGCCGCGAGTGGTCGACCAGGCCCTGCGCAAGCAACTACCGATTATTCAGCGTTTTGCCCGCAGCAAACCCTAAGGAGCCTGTATGAACCCTATCCGTAACGCCGCCTGCGCCCTGCTCTGCTTCGCCAGCCTGCCCGCCTTCGCGTTAAGCGAACAAGGTCAGACGCAACTGCAAAGCCTGCAAGACCGCTGGGCCGAGATCAATTATCAGGTGCCTAAAGAGCAGCGCGAAAAAGCCTTTGCCAGCCTCAGCGAGCAGGCGCAAAAAGCCGTCGCCGCCGAGCCAGACGCCGCTGAATTACATATATGGAACGGCATCATCCTCAGCACCTACGCGGGTGCCAAGGGCGGCCTGGGCGCACTCGGCTTGGTCAAGGAAGCCAAAGCCAGCCTGGAACAAGGCCTGGCCCTGGACCCCAAAGCGCTTTCCGGCTCGGCCTACACCAGCCTCGGCAGCCTGTATTACCAAGTGCCCGGCTGGCCAATCGGCTTTGGCGATGATGAAAAAGCCGAAGCCATGCTCAAGCAGGCCCTGGCCATCAACCCGGACGGCATCGACCCCAACTACTTCTATGCCGATTACCTGGCCCGCGCCAAGCGCTATGCCGAAGCCAAAGCAGCATTGGAAAAAGCCCTGCAAGCGCCTGCACGCCCTAATCGCCTGTCCGCCGATGCCGGCCGCAAACAGGATATTCAGGCGCTACTGAGCAAGGTCAACGCCGAGCTCAAGTAACACGTCGCTAAACTCCACCTGATCGGCCCCTTGTGGAGCAGATCAGGTGCTAAGAACAGCCTCGACTTCCTCGCCTAGGCTTTTCAAGGGTCTGTTAGTCTCAGCACGCACATTTGAATAAAAAACAGGAAGTGGCTGCATGCGTATTCTGCTGGTCGAAGATGACAAAGCCCTTGGCGAAGGGATTCGCACCGCGCTCAAGCCCGAAGGCTACACCGTCGACTGGGTACAGGATGGCAGCAGTGCACTGCATGCGCTGACCAGCGAGAGTTTTGAGTTGGCCATCCTCGACCTCGGCCTGCCACGCATGGACGGCCTGCAAGTGCTCAAACACCTGCGCGCGGCGGCCAACCCGGTGCCGGTGCTGGTACTGACCGCCCGCGATTCCACCAGCGACCGTATCGCCGGGCTGGATGCCGGGGCCGATGATTACCTGGTCAAGCCCTTCGATGTCGCCGAACTCAAGGCCCGTCTGCGCGCCTTGCTGCGGCGCAGCTTCAACCGCCCGCAACCGGCACTGGAATATCGTGGCATCAGCCTCGATCCGGTCAGCCAGGCCGTCAGCTATCAGGGCCAGGCGGTCAACCTGCCGCGTAAGGAATTCCTCCTGCTGCATGAACTGCTCGCCCAGCCGGGCCGGGTGATGACCCGCGACAAGCTGCAGCAAGCGCTCTATGGCTGGGATGAAGAGCTGGAGAGCAATGCCCTGGAAGTGCATGTGCATCACCTGCGCAAGAAATTCTTTCCCGAGCTGATCCGCACCGTGCGCGGGGTTGGCTATTTAGTGGATAAAGCCTGATGCGTTCAATCCGTGCGCGCACGCTGCTGTTGGTACTCGGCGTACTCAGCCTGTCGATGACCCTGATTTCCTATAAAAGCTACCGTGATGCCCAGCATGAAATCGAGGAGCTGTTCGACGCGCAGCTTGCGCAAACCGCGCGCCTGCTGGCCGGTTTGGTTGGCCAGAATATGTCGCAAAGTGATCGTGAAAGCCTGCAGAGCTCCCTAAATCAAGCCCTACAGAGCCGCCAGAACAGCGCCACTGGAGAAATACGCGCCGGCCATGACTACGAAGGCAAGCTGGCGTTTCAAGTCCTCGACGAACAGGGCGTTATGCTTCTGCAGTCGGCGAGCGCGCCCACCGGGGTACTGGCCAAGATGGTCGAAGACTTCCACGAAAACGATGCCAATGCGCACCAACATCTCGATACGGAACCGCTGTCGAGCCTGGCGGAACAGCTGGTCGGTTATCACACCGTGCCCTTGGATGGGTATCACTGGCGCTTGTTTATGCTGCGCGACAGCCAAGACAACCACATGATTCTGGTGGCCGAGCGCGAGGATGTACGCGGCGAACTGGCGACGAAAATTGCCCTGCGCAGCCTGCTGCCCGATCTGGTCGGCCTGCCGCTGCTGGCCTTACTGGTGTGGCTGGCGATTGGCTGGGGCTTGCGGCCATTGCAGCGCATGGCCGAACTGATTAAATCGCGCGCCCCCGATAACCTCGCACCGCTAATTCTGGAGCCCTTGCCCATCGAGCTGGAGCCGATGGGCGCCGCGCTCAACCGCTTGCTGATGCAGGTCAACCAGCTGCTGGATCAAGAAAAACGCTTTATTGCCGATGCCGCCCATGAACTGCGCACCCCGTTGGCGGTGCTGCGCATTCATGCACAAAACGCCATGGATGCCCCCGACCCACAAGACCGCAACGACGCCCTGCACCAGCTAGGGGCCGGCGTTGAACGCGCCACACGCGTGGTGGCGCAACTACTGACCCTGGCGCGTCTGGACCCCAACGTGGTGCAACTGGCCATGCGTGAGCTGGACCTGCTCGGCTATGTGCGCAACGAACTGGCCGAGCTGATTCCGCTGGCCCTGGAGCGACACCAGGAGCTCAACCTCGACGCCATTGAGCCTGCCGATTATGTCCTGCTCGCCGATGGCCCGAGCCTGGGTACGCTGCTGCAGAACCTGGTCAGCAATGCCGTGCAATACACCCCTGACGGCGGGCATATCCAGGTGCAATTAGACGCGCAGGCAGACGCCATAATCCTGCGCGTGCAGGACAGCGGCCCTGGAGTTGCAGAGGCGCAGCGGGAAAAACTCTTCGAACGCTTCTACCGGCTCGGCGCCGGCCAGGGTGCGGGCCTCGGGTTGTCTATCGTACGCCGCGTGGTAGAGCTGCACCGCGGCAGTATCAGCCTGGGCGAATCACCCTTGGGCGGCCTAGAGGTTGCCGTACGGCTGCCGAGAAACCGCTAACGTTTTACCCCTGTACCGCGGCGCAGGGCGCGCGCTTCGCGACGCACCTGTTGCTGCACGTCAGACAGCACTTCCTGCACATAGTCGATATGCCGGTTAGACAGTGCACGCGCGTCTTCGGCGCGCCCGTCGATAATCGCCTGATACAACGCGCGGTGCTGCTCGATCAGCATGTCGCGGGTTTCATCACGCTGGGCGTACATGCCGCCGATGTTGGTCACCACGTTACGCTTGAGCAGGTCGAACAGCCCACGAATGGTGTGCAGCAGCACGGCGTTATGGCTGGCTTCGGCAATCGCTAAATGGAAGCTGGCATCGGCGATACCCTCTTCGGCGCGAGTCACCTTGCCGCTGCGTTTGTAGCAATCCTGCAGCGCCGCGAAGGCCTCACTGAGGCGTTGGCGATCCAGTTCAGTGGCACGCTGGGCGGCATAAAAGGCGCAGGAACCTTCCAGGGTGTGGCGAAACTCAAGCAGGTCGCGCTGCGCTTCGGGGTTGCTCTCCAGCAGGTGGAGCAGCGGGTCACTGAACGTCGAGCCCAGGGTTTGTGCAACAAAATTGCCGCCGCCATGTCGACTGATCAACAAACCCTTGGCCGCGAGCTTTTGAATCGCCTCACGCAGCGACGGCCTCGACACGCCGAACTGCTCAGCCAGCACCCGTTCCGCCGGCAGGCGCTCGCCCGCCTTGAGCGTGCCTTCGAGGATCATCGTTTCCAGTTGGCTGACGATATCGTCCGACAAACGGCGCTGCCTCACCGACCCTACGTCCATATTCCGCACTCCACTGGTTTGACCACTCGCCATGGGCTTTTGGCCCGCCGCAAGCAAGCCTATAACTGGCTCACCGGGCTCGCAAGACAGCCGCTTATGACTAAAGTCGTAAGCGGGCTGATTGACAGGTCTGAGCCTGCACTTTTACCCTGACCGCGCTTGCTTGTAAATTGGTCTTACCAATATGGCCAAAACAATTCAAAGAACCCATCGAGGTCCTCCTATGTTGGCTACACGCTTATCACTTGCCGTCACGCTGCATCCGCACTCACTTTTGCGCAGCGCGCAGCGCTAAGGAGGGATCATCATGTCGACGGGTCTTCTTGCTCTACTTGCCTTCTCCCCTATTCTGCTGGCCGCCATTTTGCTGATTGGCTTACGCTGGCCAGCCAAGCACGCCATGCCGCTGGTTTACCTGCTGACGGCTTGCGTCGGCTTATTTGCCTGGGACATGAGCTTCAACCGCGTCCTCGCCTCTACCGTACAGGGCCTGCTGATTACCCTCGGTTTGCTGTGGATCATCTTCGGCGCGATCCTGCTGCTCAACACCCTTAAACACTCCGGCGGCATCACCGCGATTCGTGCGGGCTTCGCCACCATCAGCCCGGACCGACGTATTCAGGCGATCATCATTGCCTGGCTGTTTGGCTGCTTTATTGAGGGCGCGTCCGGCTTCGGTACGCCCGCTGCCATCGCTGCACCGCTGTTGGTGGCCATCGGCTTCCCGGCCATGGCTGCGGTGCTGATGGGCATGCTGGTGCAAAGCACACCGGTGTCGTTCGGTGCGGTGGGCACGCCGATCATCGTCGGGGTCAATACGGGCCTGGACTCAGCCACCATCGGCGCACAACTGCTTGAACAGGGTTCGTCCTGGGCGCAGTTCATGCAGCTGATCACCAGTGAAGTGGCGATTGTCCACGCCATTGTCGGCACCGTAATGCCGCTGGTGATGGTGCTGATGCTGACGCGCTTCTTCGGCACCGAGAAAAGCTGGAAGGCCGGTTTTGCGGTCTTGCCGTTCGCCCTCTTTGCCGGCCTCTCGTTCACCATTCCTTATGCACTGACTGGCATATTCCTCGGCCCGGAATTCCCGTCTCTCGCGGGCGGCTTGATTGGCCTGGCGATTGTCACCAGCGCCGCGCGCATGGGGTTTCTACTGCCAAAAACCACCTGGGATTTTGCCCCAGCGGACAAATGGCCGGCTGAATGGCTGGGCACCGTAGAAATGAAACTTGACCAGCTGACGGCCAAGCCGATGAGTGCCCTGCGCGCCTGGCTGCCCTACGTGCTAGTTGGCGTACTGCTGGTAATCAGCCGAATCTTCCCCGAGGTCAGCGCCGCTCTGAAAGGCGTGATGCTGAACTTCCCCGACCTGCTGGGTGAAACTGGTGTCAGCGCCAACTTCCAGCCGCTGTACCTGCCGGGCGGCATTCTGGTGGCCGTGGTGCTCGCCACGTTCTTCCTGCATGGCATGAAGCTGCGCGCCCTCGGCTCGGCGGTCAAAGAATCGTCTGGGGTACTGCTCAGCGCCGGCTTTGTGTTGCTGTTTACCGTGCCGATGGTGCGCATCCTGATTAACTCTGGGGTTAATGCGGCTGAGCTGTCGAGCATGCCGATCCTGATGGCGCGCTGGGTCGCCGACAGCGTAGGCGGCGTCTACCCATTGCTGGCACCGAGTGTCGGCGCGCTGGGTGCGTTTATTGCCGGTTCCAACACTGTTAGCAACATGATGTTCAGCCAGTTCCAGTTCGGCGTGGCCAGCAGCCTGGGCATCTCCAGCGCGCTAATTGTTGCGGCACAGGCCATCGGTGCCGCCGCCGGCAACATGGTCGCCATCCACAACGTGGTCGCCGCCTCGGCAACTGTCGGCCTACTGGGCCGTGAAGGCAGCATCCTGCGCAAGACGATCTGGCCTACCCTGTATTACGTACTGTTTACCGGCCTGATTGCTCTGTTCGCGGTGTATGTACTGGGCATCAGCGACCCGCTGATAGCTGGCTGATAACCGCCTAGGGCGCGCGATACGGCGCGCCCTAGGCGTTGTAAAAACCCTTTCCCACCTGGGTGAATCCATGATCATTTCTGCCTCCACCGACTACCGCGCCGCCGCCCAACGCCGGCTGCCGCCGTTTCTGTTTCACTACCTTGATGGCGGCGCGTATGCCGAGCACACGCTCAAGCGCAACGTGTCCGACCTGGCGGACATTGCCCTGCGTCAGCGCGTACTGCGCAACATGTCGGAACTGAGCCTGGAAACCCGCCTGTTCAACGAAACCCTGAGCATGCCCGTGGCCCTGGCCCCGGTTGGCCTGACCGGCATGTACGCCCGTCGCGGTGAAGTTCAGGCCGCCAAGGCCGCAGCGGCCAAGGGTATTCCCTTTACCCTGTCCACCGTTTCGGTGTGCCCAATTGAAGAAGTCGCACCGGCCATTAGCCGGCCGATGTGGTTCCAGCTGTATGTGCTGAAAGACCGCGGCTTTATGAAAAACGCCCTGGAACGCGCCAAGGCTGCCGGCGTGACCACCCTGGTGTTCACTGTGGACATGCCCGTGCCCGGCGCGCGCTACCGCGATGCCCATTCCGGCATGAGCGGCCCGAATGCACCGCTACGGCGCATGCTGCAAGCCGTGACCCATCCGCAATGGGCCTGGGATGTTGGCCTGATGGGCAAGCCGCATGATCTGGGCAATATCTCCACCTACCGCGGCAACCCCACTGGTTTGGCGGACTACATCGGCTGGCTGGGTAACAACTTCGACCCGTCGATCTCTTGGAAAGACCTGGAGTGGATTCGTGAGTTCTGGGACGGCCCAATGGTCATCAAAGGCATTCTCGACCCGCAGGATGCCAAGGACGCTGTGAGCTTCGGGGCAGACGGCATTGTCGTTTCCAACCACGGTGGTCGTCAGCTGGATGGCGTGTTGTCGAGCGCCCGCGCGATGCCGGCGATTGCCGATGCCGTCAAAGGCGACTTGGCGATTCTCGCCGACTCCGGCATCCGCACCGGCCTAGATGTAGTGCGCATGATTGCCCTGGGCGCCGACACGGTGCTGCTCGGTCGCGCCTTTATTTACGCCCTGGCTGTTGCCGGCCAGGCAGGCGTAAGCAACCTGCTGGACTTGATTGAAAAAGAAATGCGCGTGGCCATGGTGTTGACCGGGGCCAAATCGATCAGCGAGATCAGCGCCGACTCCCTGGTGCGCGAACTGGGCCACTAACCAGGTGCGCGAGCGTACTTAAACGCTCGCAGCGGCTTGTGTGCCCGGTCACCCACCGACGGTGGACTACCTGCCGCGCGGTGGGTGACGGCGCCCCCGCATCGTCATCAGCCCCGATGTGCTACGCCCAACCGACCCGGCACATACGTAGCGCCTCACCAACCGACCATTTCCGGAGTGCCCATGAGCCTGCCCGCGACTTTCCTGACCGAGGTTCAACAGCTGATTCCCGCCGAACGGCGCTTCGATGATCCGCTGTCGACCCTGGCCTTCGGCACCGATGCCAGCTTCTACCGGCTGATCCCCAAGCTGGTGGTGCGCGTCGAGGCGGAGCGGGAGGTGGTCGAGCTGCTCAAGCTGGCCGGCATGCACAAAGTGCCCGTGACCTTCCGCGCCGCCGGCACTAGCTTGTCCGGCCAAGCGATCAGTGACTCACTGCTGATCGTTTTGGGGGATAACTGGAACGGTCGGGAGATCCGTGGCGAAGGCACGCAGATTCGCCTGCAACCCGGCGTTATCGGTGCCCAGGCGAATGCCGTTCTCGCGCCTTTCCAGCGTAAAATCGGCCCCGATCCAGCGTCGATCAACGCCTGCAAAATCGGCGGCATCGTCGCCAACAACGCCAGTGGCATGTGCTGCGGCACCGCGCAGAATACTTACCACACCCTGGCGGGCATCCGCCTGGTACTGGCCGATGGCACGGTGCTGGACAGCGAAGACCCACTCAGCGTCGCGCGCTTTTTCGCCAGCCACGCCGACCTGCTCGCGCAACTGGCCGAACTGGGCAAACAGACCCGCGCCAACAGCGCCCTGGCCGCGAAAATTCGCCACAAGTACCGGCTGAAAAATACCACCGGGCTGTCGCTCAACGCCCTGGTCGATTTCGATCAGCCACTGGATATCCTCAGCCACTTGATGGTCGGTTCCGAAGGCACCCTGGGCTTTATCAGTGCGGTGACCTACAACACCGTGCCCGATCATCCGCACAAGGCCAGTGCCCTGTTGGTGTTCCCCGATGTAGAAAGCTGCTGCCGCGCGGTGACCGTGCTCAAGCAACAGCCGGTATCTGCCGTGGAGCTGCTCGACCGCCGCAGCCTGCGCTCAGTGCAGGACAAACCCGGCATGCCGGAATGGGTCAAGGGCCTGTCCAACAGCGCCTGCGCCCTGTTGATCGAATCGCGCGCGGCCAGCCAGAGCCTGCTGCACGAACAGCTGCAACTGATCATGGCGTCCATCGCCGACTTCCCCCTGGAAAAGCAGGTGGATTTCAGCGAAGACCCGGCCGTTTACAACCTGCTGTGGAAGATCCGCAAGGACACCTTCCCCGCCGTCGGCGCGGTGCGCCAGACCGGCACCACGGTGATCATCGAAGATGTGACCTTCCCCATCGAACAGCTCGCCGAAGGCGTCAATCGCCTGCTCGTGCTGTTCGATAAACACGGCTACGACGAGGCGATCATTTTCGGTCATGCCCTGGAAGGCAACCTGCACTTCGTGTTTACCCAGGGTTTTGACAGCGAGGTGGAGAAGGCCCGCTACGAAGCCTTTATGCAAGATGTCGCGCAGCTGGTGGCTGTGGAGTTCGGCGGTTCGTTGAAAGCCGAACACGGCACCGGGCGTAATATGGCGCCCTTCGTCGAGCTGGAATGGGGCAGTGAGGCCTATCAGCTGATGTGGCAAATCAAGCGCCTGCTCGACCCGCAAGGCATCCTTAACCCGGATGTGGTGCTGTCGGATGACCCTCAGATTCACCTGAAACACCTCAAACCACTGCCGGCCGCCGATGAAATCGTCGATAAGTGCATCGAATGCGGCTTCTGCGAGCCGGTCTGCCCCTCCAAGGGGCTGACCCTGAGCCCGCGCCAGCGCATCGTGATCTGGCGCGACATCCAGGCGAAACAGCGCGCTGGGGTCGATACCCGCGAACTGGAAGCGGCCTATCAGTACCAGGGCATCGACACCTGTGCGGCCACCGGGCTATGCGCCCAGCGCTGCCCGGTGGGGATCAACACCGGCGATCTGGTGCGCCAGTTGCGCGGCCGTGACGCCAACAAGCAACGCAGCGCCGACTGGCTGGCGAACAACTTCCACCGCACCATGCAGGGCGCACGCGTCATGCTGCATATCGCCAACGGCGCACGCCTGTTGATGGGCGCACCGCTGCTCAGCCGCACCTCGGCCGCTATCAGCAGAGCCAGCCAGGGTCGCGTGCCGCAATGGACCCCAGCCATGCCGCAACCGCTGCAGCGCTTGCAACTGCCGGCGGCCATCGAAGACGCGCGCCCGCGAGTGGTTTACCTGGCCGCCTGCGTATCCCGCGCCATGGGCCCGGCAGCCACCGATGCCGAGCAAATGCCACTGCTCGACAAAACCCGCGCGCTGCTGGAAAAAGGTGGTTTCCAGGTGGTGTTCCCGGCGGACCTGGACAGCCTGTGCTGCGGCCAGCCGTTTGCCTCCAAAGGCTACAGCGAGCAGGCCGAGCGCAAAAAACAGGAACTGATCGACGCCCTGCTCAAAGCCAGCCGTGGCGGCCTTGATCCGATTTACTGTGACACCAGCCCGTGCACCCTGCGCCTGCTTGAAGATGGCCTGGACAGCCGACTCAAGCTGCATGACCCAGTGAAGTTTATCCGCGAGCAGTTGCTCGACCGCTTAGACATCACCGCGCAGGAAAAACCGGTGGCCGTGCATGTCACCTGCAGTACTCAGCACTTGGGTGAAGCGCAGGGCTTGATCGATATCGTGCGGCGCTGCACCACAGAGGTCGTCATTCCCGAAGGTATCCACTGCTGCGGCTTTGCCGGCGACAAAGGCTTTACCACCCCGGAGCTGAACGATCACGCCCTGCGCAGCCTGAAATCCGCCGTGCAGTACTGCGAAGAAGGCATCAGCACCAGTCGCACCTGCGAAATCGGCCTGAGCCAGCATGGCGGCATCGATTATCACGGGCTGGTCTATCTGCTCGACCGGGTCAGCAGCGCCAGGGCCTAAACACCAAGCAGACCAACGGCGCAGTCAGCCGGCATGGGCTTTCTATACTGAAAGCCCAACCCCGCTGCTGGAGTATCACCATGCGCCGTTTAGTCGCTTTTTTTGCCACCGCATTACTCAGCACCTCACTCTGGGCCATGCACTGCCCAGCAGACATGGCCAAGATTGATGAGCTGCTGAAAACCAACCCGCCCAGCGATGCCACAGTACTTGCACAGGTGCAGCAACTGCGCAGCGAAGGCGAAGCCCTGCACAAAGCCGGTAATCACAGCCAGTCCGTCAAGGTATTGGGTGAAGCCCTGCAATTGCTTGATGCCAGCGAATAGCCCGAGTCATTAAACCAACGGGCTTTACACCTTGCACAGCACGCCAGCTACTTAGGTGGCGTAAACAGCGTTTCGATACTCACGGCATCCTGCTCCGGCGGAACCGCTGCGCCCGGCAGGTCAATCCAGAAACGGCTGCCTATGCCCGCACTGCTGCTAAAGCCCATCTCGCCGGCCATTAACGTGGCCAGCTCGAGGCACAACACCAAACCGATTCCGGCGCCAGGAATGTTCGAGTTCTCTCGGCCCAAACGCTGAAAAGGCTGAAACAGATTGGCCTGCTGCTCAGCGGTAAGCCCGGTACCGTTATCCTCAACCCAAAGCCGTACACAGCCCGAGCGTAACTCATAGCCCATGTGAATCAGCCCTTGCGGGGGGGTGTATTTGATCGCATTGGAGAGCAGGTTAAGCATCACCTGACGCAGCCGACGCATATCCGCCTGCACGTACAGGCCCGCATCGATTTCTGCCAGCACCTGTAACTGCAGTTGGCGCTGCTGCACTTGTGGCTGCACCAGCTCGGCGCAGCCATGCAGCAGCGCGCCGACTTCTACCGGCTGTAGCTTGAGTTGCTGCTGGCGGCTCTCGATGCTTGAAAGGTCGAGAATATCGTCGACCAATGAAGCCAGGTGACGGCTGGCATTGACGATCTCACGGGCGTAATCGGCTTCTAGCGTGGCCTCAGGCTTGTCTTGCACCTCAAGCTCGATCAACTGACCAAAGCCGTAAATCGCATTGAGCGGCGTACGCAGCTCATGGCTCATGCTCGACAAAAACCGACTCTTGGCCTGACTCGCCGCCTGCGCATCGATGCTCGCGCTGCGCAAGTCTTCCTGCACCTGCTTGAGCCGGCTGATATCGACATAGGTACCGGCTAAGCGCAGCGCCCGCCCCTCACTGTCACGTTCCAGCACCTTACCGCGACTGAGCAACCAGACGTAATCGCCGCGAGCATCGGCATAGCGGTACTCTGCTTCGACATCGTCCTCTGCACTGCTGACAAATAGCTGGCGCAAGTGACGAATACGCTCCAGGTCATCGGGGTGTACACGTTGATTAAACTCGCTGAAGCTCATTTTCCGATGAGCCAGACCAAAGCGTTTAAGAAAACGGTCGCTGAGGCTGATGCTCATGCTTTCCGTTTCAACTTCCCAGAGGCTCTCTGTGGTGCTTTCCAGCACCAACTGGAGAATCCGCTGCGCCTCCACACGCTGCACCTCACTGGCCTGCAATTGCTCGCCCGTGTGCTGCACCGCCGCCGCCATGCTCGCCAGCTCGTCGATCTGGCTGCTGGGCGCCGCTGGCTGGTAGTTGCCTCGGCCCAACTCACGCATCATTCCGACAATGCCATCAATCGGCTGCACCAACTGCTCACTCAAACGCCGCGAGCGCAGCCACATCAGGGCAAAAAACAGCAGGTAGAACAGCGCCAAACCTGCAATCAGCAGATAACCAATCTGCAAGTAACGCTCGGCCAGTCGATTGGTCTCGCTAAAGATTTGTTCTTCATCAACCACTAACAGCAGTTGCCAACCGGTCTGGGGGATCTCACTCCAGGCGATCAGTTGCTTACGACCGCCCAGCAGCACTTCCTGCACATTTCCCTGCCCGGCTGCCATGGCCTGCAACAGTGACTGCATCTCCGTACGTTTGGCGAGGTTGAAATCCTCGGGTTTAAGCACCTCACGGCGCACCGCTTCGGCATAGGAATATTCCGTCAACTCACGCAGGCCAAAATCCGTTTCGCCGGCACTCGGCAAGGCCATGATGTTGTGATCACGGCTGACCAACATGGCATAACCTTGCCAGGGCACATCCAGGTCATCGATCTCGCCGAGCATCTGCCCAACCGTGATATCTAGGCCCACCACGCCTTCGAGGAAATCACCGCGATACACCGGTGCTACTGCCGACATCATCCAGCCCATACCCGCGGGGTCGAGGTACACCTCGGTCCACGCCACCTTGCGCTCAGGGTTGTGCGTGGCGTCGGCCAGATAATAGAAGTTGTAATCGGGTATCACCATGTCATGGGGATACTGCTCGGGCGTCATAAAGAACGGATAGATGCGGTTATAGCTGTCCCAGGTATTGAAATAGGCCGAAGCCACTCGCGGGTTGGCCGCCCGAATCGAGCGCATCAACGGGTCGAGCTGCGCAAGACGTAATGCCTTGGCGTGATCCTGCTGGGCCAGTGGCATACTGTTGGCATAGAAGGAGGCCGCACGGCCATCATCACTGCGGCTGTAAAACACCCCGCTATCCGTCAATGCATGGCGCTGGCGCTCAAGCGCATCAGGCTGAAACGCCAAGTTCCCCAAGGCATTAGCGGCGGCATCACGAAATATCTGCACCTGCGCCTCAACCGAACGCAGACGACCATCGATCACCTGCACCTCGCGCACCACTGCCGCTGACAAATCATCGAGGGCGTTCTGCTGCAAATGCTCGATCTGCGCATCACGAATCGCCGCATTGCTGAACAGGTACACCCCGATCAGCACCGACTCAACCAAAATCAATGGGATCAGCGCACTCTGCACAAAAGCGCGCCAAATCCACTGACGCAAGGGGTAACGTGAAGCGCGCGGCATACGGGAGTCTCATCCAAAAGACAAAGCGGATCTATAGGCGGCAATCATAGCCGGCAAATACGCCGACGTCCGCCCGGCAATTACCGGGTCGACGCTGCGGAACCTTTGGCGTAGACTCTCGTCCTAGTACCAGCAACACAAGTTTCGGGACCGATTAGGATTCGACGCCGGTAGTGAAACTCTAGGTGCATGCCGACTTGGTAACAGAAGTCGTAAATCCACTGTTGCAACTTTTATAGTTGCCAATGACGAAAACTACGAGGGCTACGCTCTCGCTGCGTAAGCGGCGCGACTAGTCCTTCTGGTAGCTTCGGCTCCAGCGATCACTAGGGGATGCCTGTAAACCTGAAGTGATTGTCATGCAGAACAGGATCGCCGCGTAGTACGTTGTGGACAAAGCGGCTAAAACTTACACAACTCGTCCAAAGCACCCTGCCCGTCGGGCGGCTGCGGATTAACTCAGTAGACACGGCTAAGCATGTAGTACCGAAAGCGGAACACTGGCGGACGGGGGTTCAAATCCCCCCGGTTCCACCAAATACCTACCTGGAGCTCTCTAGAACGGGGGCTTCAGGACTGATTTGATGGCTTTGGATTTCTCACAGTCCTTCTGTGAATCCAAATAGGTATGCCATTATGTCCAAGCGCCAAAGCAAAACAGGTGTCCCACACCTGGTCTTCCAAGCCAAAACTGGCTTTCAGTATTACCTCACTTTCCCAAAGCACTTTGCACTCAACCCTAAGCTTCCGGCACAAATTCGCTGGTCACTCGGGAATGACGAAGCGCTTGCGCGCGACCTGACGAAACACTTGAATCTGCATTTCCAAGAGTTTCTGCAAAAATGCGACGAAGACCGCGTGGAGCGCGGCGGGGATTTCATTCTCCGTGAGCTCAGCAGGTTTCACGACGAGATCAAGCACACCCTGTCGAGTACTAATCGGGTCTGGGCCATTCGCCCCTCGCCTTCAAAGCTGGCTTCGACTGATCAGACGCGCGGCTATGAGCGCATGATGAAAGAGTGTTGGCGAGCAGCTCTAACTAAACGTGACATCCCCATCAGTAACGTCGCACTTATCGCGATCTTCTATCCTTGCCAGGATCCACTCCTGTACCTCGGTATCGATCCAGCCGACGGAACGGTCGCCTAACGAGACTGACTTCGGGAAAGTGCCCTCACCGATGTACTTGTAGAGGGTCGATCTGGCTAGGCCGGTCGAGTAGATGACTTCTTTCAGGCGGATAATTCGCACAAGCAATTTTCCCGATCAGCTTAGGGGGAAGAAAGGGATTTGAACCTGCCAGCTAGTGGGCCCAGCCTGCCTGTGATCTTAAATGGAAATTGTGAGCCTATTGGCTATCTGGTTTTTTATGGTGAGACTTAATTTAAGCAGCTACCCAACGTTCAGCGTGAGTTTCTGGGCACGATGCCAACCTGCATACCGAACGGATTAAACACGCTATTCAAGGTCTGAACAGTCGGGTTGCTTTCATCATGCTCTAGTTGGCGCAAGGCCCGCAGGGACAGCTTACACATCTGCGCGAACCGAGCCTGTTGCAACCCCGTCACGTCCTTGCGTAAACGCCTAACTGCCTCGCCGATAGTGATTTCGCCAGAAGCCAGCTGCTCCTGTAGCTCGGTAAGAATCCGATTTCGCTCAAGAATGTCCATTAGATAAGCCCCCAGTTTTTGAGCCGCTGAGGCAGATCTCGCAACGCTATGCGCGGATGATTCATTGCAGCCGCGGGCAGTCCGTCGGCACTCAGCAAGTCAGGCAAAGCCAGGAAATTTTGTGCTGCGATCCTTAGCCGCTGAAATAGCTCATCAGGCGCGATCCACTCAGCAGCTTCATCGCAGGCAGCTTTCCAGTCGACCTGACCTGCCATCTCAATCTGCTTTGGCCATTTTGTTGTACGCGTTACGCCTTCATCATCCATGACCATGGGAGCCAGATCATAGAGTGGAGCCAGGCTCACGCCTTGCTCAGTTCGAAGGATTGAGGTGTTTCGACCATGATTGTCTGAGTTGCCAAGAATCTGATTCAGTAAATCACGCCGCATGTACTCGAATACCAAATCACCAACCTGTTCGGCCTGTCCAACGTTCTGCCATAACGCGACCAAGTTTCGTAGTACATCCGAATGCGACATATAGCTGCCAGCTTCGACTACGCCCGACAGTGAATACATCGACTCAACAGCGACACGATTAACGCCTGCAGGACCAACCCCACGATCAAAGCGGTGCATCCACAGGCTGGGCTTCTTTCCTTCCTCCAAAGCCAATCCTTCGGCTGCGATGGTATCGAGCCCCAACTGCTGAATCGCTCGATAGAAGCAGTACTCGCTGCGTAGGATGTCCTGGTCGGTCTGACTGGCTTTGTTGCGGGCGAACTTCACAAACCAGTGCTGCACAGCATCTGCATCGGGCAATACGGCGTCAGGATGCAATGCGCCATGGCGGTCTTCGGTTAACAGTAGCTTAGGGGCTTCACCGCCTGCTCCGGTAGCTCCACCAATGGCAGCTCCCTGCTCATAGGCATACTCCAAAAAGCGTGAATCGCGGCTGACCACTTCGTCTCGCGTAAAACCCAACACAGGACTACCTTCGATTGCGCCTGCCGACTCCTTGATTCGCAAATTTCCAATAGGCGCAGGCGTACAGCGCCCCAACAGAAACAAATCCAGGTTCATGCCCTCCGGTCGCTCACCACTCAAACGTTTCAGCAAAAAGCGTCTAGCCGCGCCAGCAGGCAAGATATCGAAGAGAAAAGCCGGAGCCTTCTTACTCCGCCAAGAGTCCCAACCCAGAGGTAAAGTGGCACTGACAGCGCCATTCAGACGAGTGCTAATCGAGTCGAGGGAGCCCACTAGATAGCCCTGCTCGTACCCATACGTACAAGGACCATCCAACCCTAGGTCAGGCTGCTCGAAACCAATCCCCATGGCGTCCTGCCATTCGCCACCCGCATAGATTTGTAGAGTGAGCTTGTGCATAGTAATCACCGGCAATTTAATGCCTAAACCTTAGCTAAGCCGCAACAAAAAGGCAATTAAATGCCTATAAAGGCTTTAAAACAATCAAAAAGGGCACTTTAATACCCATAGAAATCCGGTGCTCAGCAGACACTTACCTAGGCACTGCGCGGGTTCAACTCCCCCGCTAGGATTTGAAACCACAATTTGGATTCGCTACATGCCACTTGACGAAGAGCTCAAGGTTTCTATACTCAGGGCCGTGACTGTAAGAATTCCAACAAATCACTGGCGACAGGCAACTGGCCTGAAACCGTTGATTTGAGCAGGGGTAAGAGGTTTAGGATTCAAATCCCCCCGGTCCACCAAATACAAAAAAAAGACGTCCTCGGACGTCTTTTTTTGTGCCTGAAATCCAGTCTATACCCGACACTCAGTGCCATTGACTCCGACATACATCAATGGACGGGCACGTCTTTACACTCCCCACCTGGCTCAACCGCCTGACGAATCCTGGGAGCGAGGGTAATGAGAAAACCTGGCAGCAATATAGACGACTGGTCTATTTTAAAATATATTGCAGGCCAAAGGTGAACTCAGACCAGCATCTGGCCCAGTAAAACAGCGCACAAAGCCTCATAGGGCAAAACTCTTAGCACGCCACGGCGCACTGAACATCGAACACTACGCACATTGCGCCGCGCGCTCACGGCAACCCCGCGCAAGACTTTGCAGCAAAAATAGACGACTGGTCTATTCAGGATAAGGACATGTTCAGCTTCGACTTTTACAACCCTACCCGCATTGTCTTTGGCCGCGACACCATCAGTCGCCTGGATGATTTAGTGCCGACTGAAGCTGGTGTGCTGCTGCTTTACGGCGGTCAGCGTGCCGCGAAAGTCGGCACGCTGACACATGCACGCTGGCCATTGTGCTAACCGCAAACCTTGAAGTTCGCTTTGAAGCCAAGCGCGCCAAGTTGCTGCAATACGCCGAGCGGGTTTGGCAGATCCGCCAGGGCGACGAAGACAAGCTCGCCACACACCACCTAACCGACCTCGGCGAACACAGCGACGTCAGCCGCCGGGTGCTTGAAACGAGCCTCTAAGCCGCGCCGCTAGCGCTATACACCCACGCTGGCGGCACATAAGCAAACAGCCACACGCACGTTTAATCGCAAGGTAAACCACATGAAAATCCTCCTCGTTTTGACTTCCCACGCACAACTTGGCGACACGGGTGAGAAGACCGGTTTCTGGCTCGAAGAGCTGGCCGCGCCTTACTACGCCTTTAGCGACGCTGGCGCGCAACTGACTCTGGCATCGCCCAACGGCGGCCAGCCACCGCTTGACCCAAAGAGCAATGAGCCTGACTTCCAGACCGACGCCACCCGCCGTTTCGAGGCCGATTCAGTTGCCACGCATGCGCTGGCCAACACGCTAAAACTCAGCGACATGAGCAGCGCCGAGTTTGATGCCGTGTTCTACCCCGGCGGCCATGGCCCGCTGTGGGACCTGACCGAAGATGCCGCGTCCATCGCCCTGATCGAGCGCGCCATCGCCGCCGGCAAGCCGGTTGCGGCGGTTTGCCATGCACCTGCGGTGCTGCGCCACGTCAAAGGCAACGACGGACAGCCATTGGTCGCCGGCAAGTCGGTCACCGGCTTCAGCAACAGCGAGGAGGAGGCTGTGGGCCTGACTCAGGTGGTGCCGTTCCTGGTCGAGGACATGCTCAAAGCCCAGGGCGGCCATTACAGCAAGACCGCCGACTGGCAGGTGCATGTCGTCACCGACGGGCTGCTGATCACCGGCCAGAACCCGGCCTCCTCCGAAGCCACTGCCCACGCGTTGCTCAAACTGCTGGCCTAAGGCCGGCGTCACGCTGTTGCCAACGCTGGCAGCGGCGCACTTTTCGCCTGTGGCCGCTAGGTGGCCCCGGGTCTCAACAGGAATGTAAAAATGGATACAAGTCGCTTCTTTCAGTCGGTGCAACTCGGCCCGTATATGCTCAACAACCGCATCGTCCTGCCGCCACTGACGCGCTCGCGCAGCACCCAGCCGGGGAACATCGCCAACCCGCTGATGGCCACCTATTACCAGCAACGTGCCGGCGCAGGCTTTATGGTCACCGAAGGCACACAGATCGAACCCCGCGGTCAGGGTTATGCCTGGACGCCCGGCATTCACAGCCAGGCGCAAATCGACGGTTGGCGCCACGTCACCGACGCCGTGCACGCCGCCGGCAGCATCATTTTCGCCCAGCTCTGGCATGTCGGTCGGGTCTCGCACACCTCACTGCAGCCCGATGGCGCCGCGCCGGTAGCGCCGTCGGCGATAGCAGCGACCAACGTCAAAGTATTTATTGAAACCGGCCCAGGTGCCGGCGCGCTGGCCGAGCCTTCAGTGCCCCGCGCCCTGAGCAATGCTGAGGTCAAAGAACTGGTGCAGCTGTACGCGCAGGCCGCGCGCAATGCCCTGAGTGCCGGCTTTGATGGTGTGGAAATCCATTGTGCCAACGGCTATTTGGTCAATCAGTTTATCTCCGCGCATAGCAACCAGCGCGACGATGAATATGGCGGTTCGCTGCACAACCGTTTGCGCTTCCTGCGCGAGATTGTCCAAGCCGTAGCCGAGGTTGTTGGTGCCGACCGCTTGGGCGTGCGCTTCGCGCCGTTGTTTGAAAGCACAGCAGAGGACCGGGTTTACCTGGGCCTGGTTGAAGAAGACCCGCACAACACCTACATCGAGGCCATCAAAGTGCTCGAAGAGGCCGGCATCGCCTACCTGTCGATCGCCGAAGCCGACTGGGACAATGCCCCCGCGCTCCCCGAGGATTTTCGCCGTGAGGTGCGCGAGGCGTTCAGCGGCCGCATCATCTACGCCGGCCGTTACACCACAGAGCGCGGGGCGCAGACCCTGGAGGCAGGCTTGGGTGACATGATCGCCTTTGGCCGACCGTTCATTGCCAACCCGGATTTGCCGCAGCGCATTGCCAATGGCTGGCCGCTCAACCCGGTCGACCCTGCCAGCATGTACGGCGGCACGGAAAAGGGTTATAGCGACTACCCCACCTACGCCGAGTAAACCTGCACCAGCGGCCGTCGCGGCTTAACGCTGGCGGCCGTATGCTCGCGGACCGAAAATGCGGCAGCTAACGGGCTGGCGCATTCGGCGTCACGCGAGATGACAGACGCGGCCATGCCGCGCCTGGATAATCCATCATTCGCAGCCATATACCTGAGCGCTGCCCAAGCCCCTGCCTGCACGTCCATACTCAAGCGCTGCGCGGAGAAACAACCCGGCAGACCATTAAGGACTTATCAAGATGAGCGAACTGCACAGCACCCCGGACTGTATCGGCCTGGTACTTGCCGCCGGCGCCGGTCAACGCTTCGGCAGCGACAAACGCCGCGCCCAGCTGGCAGACGGCAACAGCTTGCTGCGCGCGACGGTGTTGCGCGCGCAAGAAGCCTTCAGCGATGTTCGGGTCGTGATAAAGACTGAGGATGATGCACAGGCCTTGGCTATTCCCTCTGACGTTCAGCTGGTGCGCGCGGCCCACGCCAAACAGGGCATGGGCTCAAGCCTGGCCGCCGGTATCCAGAGCCTGGCAAACACGCAGGCCACTGCGGTGGCGGTGCTGCTCGGGGATATGCCGTGGATTTCTGTCGCGACCCTGCAGCAACTGCGAGCGCAGGCCGACGCTGAACATATCGTCGTGGCTTACTGCGAGGGCCAGCGCGGCCACCCGGTGTTATTCGGCCGGCGCTTTTGGCCGCAGCTGATGCAACTGCACGGTGAGAATGGGGCCAAGGGCTTGATCGCCAGCCATGCGCAGCAGGTGATTACCGTGACGCTTACTGACAGCGGCATTCTGCGCGACGTCGACACGCCCGCTGACCTTAGCCACCCACCGATTTCATAATCAGCGCACTGCCGGTAAACGTAGCGTCTTGCTTATCCGCCAACGCGCGACTGAGCAAACCTGCCAACTGCGGCTGTGCCTGTTCACTCGGCAGATCCAATAGCCCGCCCATAAAGTGCCCGCGATTGGATGACAGGCACCCGTATAACCAGCCCGTAGACGACAACCGCAGGCGGCTGCAACTGCGGCAAAAGGGCGCGCTTTCGTTGGCGATAATGCCGAACGCCCCACGCTCGCCAACGCTGTAACGCAGCGCGGTAGCGTCTAGCTCGGCCTCGGCCTGGGTGAAGGCATAACGCTCGCTGATCAACGCCAGCAGCTCGCGCTGACCAACGAACTGGGCGCGGAAAGCCTCTGCATGCTGCGCCAGATGGCCCATGCGCATCAGTTCGATAAAGCGCAATTCGTAGCCCTGCTCCAGGCAGAACGCCAACATCGGCATGACTTGATCGAGGTTGCTGCCACGCATCGGCACCATGTTGATCTTGATGCTCATGCCCGCTCGGCGCGCCTGCTCGATGCCGTTGAGCACCGTCTGCAGGTCGCCACCCTTGGCGATCGTGCGAAAGGCGCTAGGGTCAAGCGTGTCGAGGGACACATTGAGCCGCTGGATGCCCGCGCTGCGCAGCAACGGCAGTTTGCCGGCCAGCAACTGGCCATTGGTGGTCAGGCTGATATCCGCCAACGCCAATGCGCCGATGCCCTGCAGAAAAGGCTCCAGCCGGTCACTCAGCAGCGGCTCACCGCCGGTAATGCGCAGCGCATCGATACCCGCGACATCTTTGAGCAGCTCGACGGCGCGCAGCATCGACGCGGCCGTCAGCTCATCACGCGCGGCCACCAAGCGACGGCCATCGGCCACACAGTAAGTGCAGGCGTAATTGCAGGCGGCGGTGAGGCTAAGGCGAAGTTTACGGAAACGCCGACCCTGTCGATCAACGATCACCCAGCCATGCCCACATCGGAGCCAACGGCTGATTCGCCATCTTCAGCCAGCGCTTCCAGCACATAAACCTGACGGTCACTCAGCAACTCGCCAAGGGCTTTGGCCATGGCCGTGTAATGCGGCATCTGCCGATGCAGCGCTATCGCCTCGTGGCTGGCCCAGCGCTCGACGAAGACAAACCGCCCAGCCTGTTCAATGCAGCGATTCAGATCGTAAGACAGGCAACCGTCTTCGGCGCGCGAGGGTTGCACGCAGGCACGCAGAACCTGCTCGACCTGCTGCTCTTTGCCGGCCTTGGCGGTGAGCACCGCGACAACACGTAGGGATTGATTCATGCAGATGGATTCCTTGGTTGATCGTTATCAGCGCTGCACGGCAAATTGCGGGCAAGCCTCGGCAGCAACAGCGGTTTGCTCCAGGCCAGCGATGCGCAGCGGGTCGCTGTCATGAATGCTCGCGGCGCGCAAACGCAGGCTGCCGCCAGTGCGGCCATTGAGCACCGCCTGAATTTCCGCCAGCACCGCCATGGCCACGCTTTCCGGGGTGTCGCCGCCCAGGTCCAGGCCAATCGGATAATGCAAACTCGCCAGCCCCGGCAGGTCGCCCTGCTGCGCGTGAATACCGGCCAACAAGCGCTCGGTGCGCTCGCGCGGGCCTAACTGGCCGACATAGCAGGGTGCGCTGTGCAAAACACCCTGGAGCCAATGCGCGTCTTGCACCAGGCTGTGGGTCATCACCGCCACCGCGGCCCCGCGCACCTGTTCGTGATAGGCGAAAGGCTGCTCTACATCGCCGACCAGCACCTGGTCAGCCTCGGCAAACCGCTCGGCGCGGGCAAAGTGCGCCCTACCGTCGATCACCGTCACGTGCCAGCCCAACAGCTTGGCCATGCGCACCAGCGGCTGGGCATCATGGCCCGCACCAAATATCACCAGCCGGCGCACGGGCGGCAGGTATTCCAGCAGCACCTCCACCTCGTCGGCGCCATGGGGATAGAGACAGCGGGATGACTTGCCGCCCAGCAAAGTTTGTTGCAGGTCTGCACAGATGTGCTCAGCCAGCGCCAAGCCCAGCAGCTCGCCCTCGGCACCCTGCCCAGGCCGCAAGAACAAGCGCGCGCCCAACCGTGGCGCAGCCGCGCCCGAGCTGGCGATCACCGTGGCGATGGCCGCCGGTTGCTGGCTGTCACGCACGCCGCGCAAGGCATCGACCAAGGCGCAGGGGCCGCTGGCCGGCACGCGTTCGAACAGCACATAAACCTTGCCGTTGCAGCCCAGGCCGAAGCTCAGCGCTTCCTCGCTGGCCTCATCCGCCTCGGCAGTGCTGTAGCTGCGCAGCGCTGGCCCGGCTTCGGTCAGCCACCAGGCCTTTTTCGCCACTTCTGCCTCCAGGCAGCCACCGCTGATGGTGCCCTCGGGCCGGCCGAAGCGCGACACCAGCATGCGCGCACCGGGCCGCCGATAAGCCGAGCCTTCGACCTTAACCACCGTCGCCAGCACCGCTTCACGGCCAGACTCACGCTCGCTCAGGAGCGCATCCAGCAATGTGTTCAGGCCCGACATGCGCCACCTCCGCTCAATGCAAGGACTCGGTCCGGCGCTTGGCAACAGCCGACACCGCGACCTGCGCGCCACTGTCGCCAAAGCGCTGCAGGATAAAGCTGCTCAGCGCGGCCAACTCTTGATCGGTGTAAATAGTGCCAAACGACGGCATACGCCGATCCACTGGGGTGTCGGCGGCACCATGGCCACTCAACAGAATGCCCAGCAAGTTGCTGGCAGCCGGGTCGTTGACCGTTTTCAGGCCCAGCAGCATGGCCGTTTGGCTCTGCGTGCCGGTGCCGTCCCAACGGTGGCAGCTGGCGCAGGCGTCGGCGAACAGCTTATTGCCAAGCGCATTGCCGCTGCCCTGCTCCGCCAGTGTGACCTGCTGCGGGCGAGGTACGCCTTCACTGCGCGGCGCTGAGTCTTTGAGAAACACGGCAATCGCCTGGCGGTCTGCATCGGTCAAATGGCGCAGGCTGTTCTCCACCACTTCCGCCATCGGCCCTGAGGACAAGCCCAAGCCTGGTGCGGCGCCATCCTTCAAATAACCAGCAAGCACGTCAGTGGGCCAGGCACCGATGCCGTGCACGGGGTCAGCGCTGATGTTGTAGGCGTTCCAACCTTGCAGCAGGTTGCCGGCCAACGAGCGGTCACTGCTGACCGCCTGGAATACGTTGCGCGGTGAATGGCATTCGCCGCAGTGGCCCGCCCCTTCTACTAGGTATTTACCGCGATTCCACTCGTCCGAGTGCTGGCTGTCCGCCTGAAACGGCGCGTCGTCGAGGAACAGCAGATTCCACACAGCCATGCCCCAGCGCTGGTTGAATGGGAAGCTGATGTGGTTTTCCTGCGGCGCCTGCTCAACAGGTTCCAGGCTGGCCAGATAGCCCTTGATGGCGAGAATGTCATCGCGCGACATCTTGCTGTAGGAGGTATAGGGAAACGCCGGGTAGTAGTGTTTGCCATCACGGCCCACGCCAGTTTGCAGGGCGCTGACGAACTCCTCATCCGTCCACGCGCCGATGCCGGTTTGCACGTCCGGGGTGATGTTGGGCGAGAACAGCGAGCCGAACGGCAGCTTGAACTCAACGCCACCGGCGAAGGGTTGACCGCCAGGCACGGTATGACACGCCACACAGTTGGCGGCGCGCGTGAGGTATTCGCCCTTAGCCAGCGAGTCGTCTTGCGCATAGGCCGCTTGCGCCAGCAGAGCCGCGCTAGCGAGCGTCAGTAAGTTGCTTATTAATTTCATCAGGTGCTCCTTAAACCGGGTAGTAGCCGAAGCGGCTCAGCGGCAGGCGACGAATGCGCTGGCCCGAGGCCGCATACAAGGCATTCACCAGGGCCGGGCCGATCAAGGCCGTACCGGCCTCCCCCACGCCACCCGGTGCTTCCAGACTCGGCAGCAGGTGCACCTCCACCGCCGGCGCTTCGCTGATGCGCAGCTGCCGATAGGTGTGGAAGTTGGTTTGCTGCACCTGGCCGTTGTCGATCAGGATTTCGTTGAACAGCGAGGCGGACAGGCCAAACAAGGTTCCGCCCTCGATCTGCGCCTTAACCGAGGTTGGGTTAGTCGCAAAACCGCAATCCACCACACTGACCAGACGCTTGATGCGCAGGCCCAAATCGCCCTGCATCTCCAGTTCAACCAGGGTCGCCACATAGCTGCCGAACACCGCGCTGACCGCCACACCGCGCCCCTGCCCTGCGGGCAACGGCTGGTTCCAGTCACACTTCTCGGCCAGCAGGCGCAGCACCGCTTGGGCACGTGGCTGGTCTGCCATCAGTTCCAGGCGGTAGGCCACCGGGTCGGCCTTGGCGTTGTGCGCCAACTCATCAATAAAACATTCCAGGGCATAAGTGCCGCGCATCGGGCCCACGCCGCGCCACCAGGACACGGGCACGACGTTCGGCTCCTGGCGGATATAGCGCACCTGTAAATTAGGCAGGCTGTAGATGGGGTCCACCGCCACTTCCACGGCATCGGCGTCCACGCCGTTGGCCGGTAAGCTGCCGGCATAGCGGGCGAGAATCGAGGCGCCGGCGATGCGGTGTTCCCAGCCCAGCGGCCGTCCCTGCGCGTCGAGCGCGGCCTGCATACGGTCGGCGTACAGCGGCCGGTAGAGGTCGTGGGTCATGTCCTCTTCACGGCTCCAGATCAGCTTGATCGGGTAAGCGACCTGGCGCGCAATGGCCACCGCCTGGGTGATGAAGTCGAACTCCAGACGCCGGCCAAATGCACCGCCGATCAGCTGGTTGTGCACCTGGATTTTTTCCACGGGCAACCCGGTGATTTGCGCAGCCGTCTGTTGGGCGAAGACCGGCACCTGGGTGCCGACCCACAGTTCGCAGGCATCTTTGCGCACATGGGCCACACAACTCATGGGTTCAAGCGGCGAATGCGACAACAGCGCCTGCTCGTAAACCGCCTCAAACTGGCTGGCCGATTGCTGCTTGGCTTGTTCAATGTCGCCGCTGCGCTTGGCAACCACACCATCACTGCTACTGGCCGCGAGCAGCTCCTGGTCCAACTGCGCAGAACCGATAGCGGCATGCGGCCCCAAGTCCCACTCAATCTTCAGCGCCTTGATGGCCTGCTGACAGGCCCAGAAGTTGCTCGCGGTGACGGCCACTGCATTGTCCAGGCGTACAATGTCGCGCACCCCGGGCACCCGGCGCGCCTGACTATCATCCACCGTGAGCAGCCGGCCGCCGTGCACCGGGCAGGTGATGCTGGAGGCCACCAGCATGCCGGGGATTTGCAGATCGATGGTAAAGCGCGCCTTACCGTTGACCTTCTCGGGGGTGTCCAGACGCTGCGCGGGGGTGCCCAGCAGCTTGAACTGCTCGGGGATTTTCAGCGGTACAGTGTCGGGCAATGGCAGCGTCGCAGCCGCTTCGACCAAGTCGCCATAGGCCGCCTGCAAGCCATTGGGGCCAAACACCTGGCCGTTTTGCGCATGGCACAGGCTCGGCGCGACGCGCCACTGCAGCGCCGCCGCCTGGATCAACAGGATGCGCGCCGTAGCACCCGCGCGACGCAGCGGCTCCCAGGTGTAACGGGTAGAGGTCGAGCCACCGGTGGCCTGAAACTGCAGCAGGGTGTCGGTATACAGCGCCGAATTCGGTGGCGCCTCCTGGATCACCACCTGATCCAAGGCCACTTCCAGCTCCTCGGCGACCATCATGGCAATACCGGTTTGCGCGCCCTGGCCCATTTCAATCTTCGGCGAGATCACCGTGACCACACCATCGGGGCCCACCCGCACAAAGGCCCCAAAGCCCTCAGCAGAGCGATCGCCCAGGCGGCCTGCCGCCGCCGCATCGGCGGCGGCACTCTTGGCCACCAGCGGCGGCAGCCAGGTGCTCAACACCAAGCCACCGAGGGCGATGCCGCTGCCCTGCAAAAGGCGGCGACGGGACATATCAACATTGGTTTCGTTAGGCTTTTTCATCTCACGCCTCCTCAACCTGGCCAACACTGTGAATGGCCGAGCGAATCCGGGTGTAGGTGGCGCAGCGGCACAGATTGCCCGCCATGGCGGCATCAATGGCCTGATCATCGGGCTTCGGCTGGCTCTGCAGCAGCGCCGTGGCGGCCATGATCTGTCCGGATTGGCAGTAACCGCATTGCACCACCTCGTGCGCCAGCCAGGCCTGCTGCACGGCTTGGCCCACGGCCGTCTCGCCGATGGCCTCAATGGTGGTGATCGAGCGCCCCGCCACAGCGGAAATCGGCGTCACGCACGAGCGGATTGGCTGGCCGTCGAGGTGCACGGTGCACACGCCGCACTGGGCAATGCCGCAGCCATACTTGGTTCCGGTCAGGCCCAGCACATCGCGCAAGACCCATAGCAGAGGCATGTCCGCGGCAACGTCAACCTGCTGCGACTGTCCGTTGATGATTAACGTTTGCATGTTTTTCCCTCTGCTTAATAGTGTTGATGCCGACAACCTGGGTTATCGCTTGGGTCATGTTTTCGGCGCGTGACGCTGACTGAAACCGCTTCACGCACTCATTGATTAATCTGCCTTAAACGGCCACCCGGCCAGCGGAAAGGAGATGAGCTGAGTCAAAGGCACCAAAAGCTCAGCGCCAGCAAAAGCGTAGGGCATAACCCCAGCCAGCCCAGCAAAATCCGCCATAGGCCGGCATTGACTGGCTGCGATCACTTATTGCGGGTGTTCATAAGAGTCTCTGCCGCCATCACCGCGCCTAATGGCCTGGGTTTTCTAAACCAAAAGCTCTGCCAGCAAGGCGCTTGAGCTGGCAGAGCACTAACTAGAGGCATTGCTACGCCAGGCAATCAGTCGTCACCGACGCGAACCACTAACTTGCCAAAATTACGCCCCTCGAGCAGCCCGATAAACGCCTTGGGCGCTTCTTCCAAGCCACTCACCTGTTCTTCGCGGTATTTAATCCGCCCCTGGGCAAACCAGCTCGACATCTCGTTAAAAAATTCAGCGTAGCGGTGGGCGTAATCATCAAAAATGATGAAGCCTTGAACGGTGAGGCGCTTGCGCAGAATTGCCCCCATCAAGCCAGGCAAGCGGTCTGGGCCGCTGGGTGGGGCAGTGTCGTTGTAGTGTGCGACGATTCCGCAGACCGGCACCCGCGCCTTGGTATTGAGCAGCGGCAGCACAGCTTCAAAGACCTTGCCGCCGACATTCTCGAAGTAAATATCGATACCCGCCGGGCAGGCCTTGGCCAGTTGCTCGGCGAAGTCCGGCGCACGGTGATCGAGGCAGGCATCAAAGCCCAGCACCTCGACGGCATAGCGGCACTTTTCCGCACCGCCAGCGACACCAACCACATGGCAGCCCTTGATCTTGCCGATCTGCCCGACAGTCGCGCCGACTGGCCCGGTAGCCGCTGCCACCACCAAGGTTTCGCCCGCCTGCGGCCGGCCAATATCGAGCAAGCCCATATACGCGGTGAAGCCCGGCATGCCAAAGATGCCCAAGGCATAAGAAGGGTGTGCCGGCGACTCGCCCAGCGCGGTCAGGTCACTGCCATCGGACAACGCATAGTCCTGCCAACCTGCATAGGACAGCACCCAGTCACCCTCTTTAAACGCAGGATTTTTCGAGGCCAGCACACGGCCTACTGTGCCACCCACCATCACCCCGCCAACCTCCACCGGCGCGGCATAGGACGGCGCATCACTCATGCGGCCGCGCATATACGGGTCGAGCGACAGATAGACAGTACGCAGCAGCACCTGCCCCTCTGCAGGCTCAGGAATGAGGCCTTGCTCAATGCGGAAGTTCGCCTCGACAGGCGCACCGTGCGGGCGCGAGGCCAGAACAACGCGCCGATTGATTAGCTTTGACTGGGGCATGTGCAAACTCCTGGCGGGTGGTGAAGAGGGGTTGTCTCGATGGAAAAAATTAGACCAGTCGGCTATCAAGCCGATAAAAAATGCCCACCTCTAGGGTGGGCAATCTGCTCATCAGGCCTTATCAGAGGCCAGCATGGTATGGGTCGTGGCCATGGCGTTTTCCAGCGACCGGCTATTACGGTGCAGCTTGCTCAGCAGGCTGGCGCCGAGCCACAGCTGGTAAAGCGCGGTCGCCGTGCGGTAAGCATCGCCCTGCGGCAGGGAACCGTCTCGCTGACCCTGCTCAATACACGCTGTAATCCGCGCAATGATTTCATCGGCCCCATCGCGCAGCGTCAGGCGCATGGATTCAGAAAGATCCGCCACCTCAGCGCTCAACTTCACCACCAGACACTTCTGCTCTTCACAAGGCTCACAGTAGCTGTCCAGCCACTTCTGCCAGTAACCCATGAGCCGTTCGCGGGCCGTGTTGCCCGTGACGGCAAAACGCTCATCCATATTCGCCAAATAATTGCGAAAGTAATCCTCGAGCAAGGACTGGCCGAACTGCTCTTTGGATTTGAAGTAATGGTAGAACGAGCCCTTCGGCACGCTGGCGGCCTGCAAAATCTCGTTAAGGCCCACCCCCGTAAAGCCCTTAACCACCATCATGCGGTGGCCGGTATCGAGTAAATGCTGGCGCGTATCATCGTAGTTTTGCTTCATCGGGGTAGGCTACCAATAAATTAGACCAGTCGTCTAGTTACAACATTAAGGCCCTACTATACCAATAGTCCTCCCGCGCTACCCAGCCCAGCCGGCACCGATAAACGCCTGAAGAGCACTATTCAGGCCAGGCCAAATGCGCCCTGGCAAAAGAGCAGAACTGCAGCGCTCCCCCGGAAAAGACGCTATTAGCCGCTCACGTCAGCGTTCCAGTGCCTGAGCCAGCGCCCAAGCTCAGGCACCTTGGGTTTAGGCGTTTGCCTGGCGCGCCTTCAGGTAGGCGATGACCGCCGCTTGCTCGCCGGCAAATTCGATACGCGCCGCTTTGCTCTCGCGCTGGAAGGCATACATGGGGTCGTAATACTCACGCAGCAGCCCTTCGATCCAGCCACGGTGCAGGTCAACGTTGCCGCTGCGCTGCTGCTCGTCCAGCGCCGCCTGCATGATCGCCAACAGTCGCTGATAGCGCTCGCCGCCCAGGCGTTTCTGGATATTGCTCAAGCTTTGCAGCAGGCGCTCGGCGAACAAGCGGAAGCCATCCTCGATGCCATGCACACGGATAAACTCGGCGCACAGGTCGATCACATAATCACCAAGGATGCGCTCGACACGGCCCTCGAAGCTGTCCTCCAGCCACACCAGCGGGTATTCCTGCATGCCCTGGTACAGCTCCAGCGGCAGCGAGCAGGTGCCGACCAAGCGGCTCTCATCTTCCAGTACAAATTGCTCGGTACCGGCGGCGCGCTGCTTAAGGATGTCGATGGCCAGACGGTTCTCGAAGTCGATCTGCCCCGGCTGGACAGTGGCCCGTTTACCGAAACTGGAGCCGCGATGGTTGGCGTGGCCTTCCAGGTCGATGCTGTTGGTCAGCGCGCTGATGACTTCGGTCTTGCCGGTGCCGGTCATGCCGCCCACCACCACAAAATTGCACTCAGCTACCGCCTGCAGGGTGGTCTCCAGCAAGAACGTGCGCATGGCTTTGTAGCCGCCGATAACCCGCGGGTAGTCGATGCCGGCTTCCTTGAGCCACTGCTGGGTGATCTGCGAGCGCAGGCCGCCCCGGAAGCAATACAGATAGCCGTTCGGGTGAGCTCTAGCGAAGGCCGCCCAGGCCTCGACCCGCTCAGCTTTGACCTGGCCGCCAACCAGTTGATGACCCAGCTCGATGGCCGCGTCTTGGCCGTGCTGCTTGTAGCAGGTACCCACCTTTTGCCGCTCGATGTCATTCATCAGCGGCAGGTTGAGTACGCCAGGGAAAGCCCCCTTAAGGAACTCCACCGGCGCCCGCGCATCCATCAGCGGCCGGTCATTGAGAAAGATGTCGCGGTAGTCGCTGCTGTTGTCACGCATCAGAGCACCTCTACCGCGTAAGTCTGTCGCGCCACCAGCTGACCGATTGGCGCCAGGCTCAAGCCCAGCTCGGCCGCCACGGCCAGGAACTCAGCTTCGCCCTCGGCATTGACCGCCACCAACAGACCGCCGCTGGTTTGTGGGTCGCACAACAGGTTGCGCTGCGCCTCGGAGATCGGCGCGATTTTCTCGCCGTAACTCTCATAGTTACGCAGGGTGCCGCCGGGCACGCAGCCCTCGCCCAGGTAATAGTCAACGCCCGGCAGACGCGGCACGGCAGCGTAATCAAGCTGCGCGGTGAGGCCCGCACCATCGGCCATTTCCACCAGGTGACCGAGCAGGCCGAAGCCGGTGACATCGGTCATCGCAGTGACGCCGGCGAGTTTGCCGAAACGGCTACCGGGCTTGTTCAGGGTGCACATCCAGTCACGCGCCAGGCCGACGTCTTCGGCGCGCAGCTTGGCCTTCTTCTCGGCGGTGGTGAGGATGCCGATACCCAGCGGCTTGCTCAGGTACAGCCGGCAACCGAGCGTGGCGGTGTCATTGCGCTTCATGTGGCGCTTGCTCACCACGCCAGTGACCGCCAGGCCGAAGATCGGCTCTGGGGCGTCGATGGAGTGACCACCGGCCAGGGGAATACCGGCCTCATCACACACCGCGCGACCGCCGCGAATCACTTCGCGGGCCACTTCTGGCGGCAACAGGTTGACCGGCCAGCCGAGAATGGCGATGGCCATCAACGGGTCACCGCCCATGGCGTAGATGTCGCTGATCGCGTTGGTGGCGGCAATACGGCCGAAGTCGTAGGGGTCATCGACAATCGGCATAAAGAAGTCGGTGGTCGAAACCACGCCGCGCTCATCATCCAGGGCATACACCGCCGCATCGTCGCGCGAGGCGTTGCCCACCCACAGCTTAGGATCAAGGTTTTGCGCGCCGCTCCCGGCCAGGATCACGTCCAGCACCTTGGGGGAAATCTTGCAGCCGCAACCGGCTCCATGGCTGTACTGGGTCAGGCGGATCGGCTCGCTCATCGGTCAGGCTCTCGGCAAATCAGAAAACAAGCCGCGGATTCTAGCAGGCCGGCGGAAACACAGGATTGCCAACGCCGCTAGTTTTCTAACGCCCAGCCGGCAATGCTGGTCTTTAGCGCAGCGCTCCCTATAATCGCGCCACGTCGATTACCTGACGACACGCAGCCAGCCGAATAGCTGACCTGTTACTTAGAACCTTTTCCGCTATTGAACCGGAGAATCTTCATGTTCAAACGTACCCTGGCATTCGCCGCCTGTGCTGCCCTGTGTCTGTCCACTAGCCTCACCCACGCCGCCGAAACCCTACGCGTCAGCGCCATCCCGGACGAAGCACCGACCGAGCTGCTGCGCAAATTCAAACCGCTGGGCGCCTACCTGGAACAGCAGCTGGGCATGAAAGTCGAGTTCACTCCGGTGGCCGACTACCCCGCCGTGGTTGAAGCGCTGGCCACCGACCGCCTCGATATGGCCTGGCTGGGCGGTTTCACCTTCGTCCAAGTTCACCTGAAAACCGGCAATGCGATCCCGCTGGTGCAGCGCGAACAAGATGCCCAGTTCACCAGCAAGTTCATCACCGCTGATGCCAATGTGAACTCGTTGGCCGACCTCAAGGGCAAAACATTCGCCTTTGGTTCGGTGTCCTCGACTTCCGGTAGCCTGATGCCGCGTTATTTCATGCTGCAAGACGGCATCAAGCCGGAAAGCTATTTCAGCCGTATCGGCTACTCCGGCGCGCATGACGCCACCGCTGCCTGGGTTCAGGCCGGCAAGGTTGATGGCGGCGTGCTGAATGCCAGCGTGTGGGAAAAACTGGTCGCCAGCGGCAAAGTCGACACCAGCAAGGTCAAGGTCTTCGCCACCACCCCAAGCTACTTCGACTACAACTGGACCGTGCGCGGCAATCTCGACCCCGTACTGGTTGAGAAGATCAAGGCGGCGTTCCTTGCCCTCAACCCGGCTAACCCGGCGCACAAGGCGATCCTCGACCTGCAGGCCGCCAGCCGCTTTATCGAAACCAAGCCTGAGAACTATCAAGGCATCGAGGACGCTGCCCGCGCCGCTGACCTGCTGAAATGACCCTGCGCCTGTGCGGCGCCAGTCTCAGCCACGTTAACGGCGTCAACGCCCTGCGCAATGTCGATTTGCACATTGCCCAAGGCGAACGCGTGGCCATCATCGGCCCCTCGGGGGCCGGCAAGTCCAGCCTGCTCAATGTGCTCGCCACTGCCCTGCAACCCAGCAGCGGCGAGCTGCACGTGCTCGGCACCCAGCCCTGGCAACTCTCTGGTCGCCAACGCCAGCGCCTGCGTGCACGCATCGGCCTGGTGCATCAGGCCCCGCCGCTGCCGGCGCGGCAACGCGTAGTAACAGCGGTGCTGGCCGGCAAACTCGGCCAGTGGAGCTTGGCCAAAAGCTTGCTCAATCTACTGCACCCGCTGGATATAGCCGGGGCACAGCGTGAGCTGGCCAAGCTGGATTTGGCCGACAAACTGTTCGCCCAATGCCAGCAGCTGTCTGGCGGCCAGTTGCAGCGCGTGGGTATCGCCCGCGCGTTGTACCAGGCGCCCGAGCTGCTGCTGGCCGATGAACCGGTGTCCGCGATGGATCCAGTGCTCGCCGCGCATACGCTGAGTGTGCTGTGCCGGCATGCCGAAGCCAGTGGCGTCACCCTGATCGCCAGCCTGCATGCGGTGGAGCTGGCCCTGGCGCATTTTCCGCGGGTGATCGGCCTACGCGACGGGCAGATTTTGTTCGACCGCCCAGCCGCTGAAGTCGACCAGGTGCAGCTCGATGCGCTGTATGCCAACGAACAACTGCTGTCGCCTCCCGTTCCCGCTGTCAGCCTGAGCGTGCAGATCCCCCGATGCTGACACGCGCAAACCATGACCCGGCCGCCCTGCCCCGCCTGCTGCTAAGCCTGCTGGCACTGGCCTTGCTGTGGCCAGGTATCCAGCTCAGCGAGCTGGACCTGGGCGTGCTGCTGCGCGCCGACAGCCAAAGCGAGATGGGCCGATTCGTCGCCGCGTTCTGGCCACCGGCGCATGACGCGGAATTTCTCGATCTGCTGCTGCAAGCCACCTTGCAGACCCTGGCCATTGCCACCGCCGGCATGGCCCTGGCGCTGCTGTTGGCGATTCCGGCGAGCCTGCTGGCCAGTCGCGCCCTGTCGCTCTCGGCAGCCGCCCGCGGCGGCCGACCTAACGCGTTGGCGCAATTGCTGCGCTGGCCGGTACGCGGGCTGCTGATCTTCTTGCGTAGCGTGCCGGAAATCGTCTGGGCACTCTTGTTTGTGCGCGCCGTCGGTCTCGGCCCCACCGCTGGCGTGCTGGCCATCGCCATCACCTACAGCGGCATGCTCGGCAAGGTCTACGCGGAAATCTTCGAATCAGTCGACCAGCGCCCGATGCACGCCCTGCTGCAGTCCGGCAGTGGCCGCTTGGCGGCATTTGTCTATGGCATCCTGCCAAATGCCGCGGCGGAACTGACCTCCTACACGGTGTACCGCTGGGAGTGTGCGATCCGCGCCTCGGTGGTGATGGGCTTTGTCGGCGCGGGCGGCCTCGGCCAGCAAATCGACCTGTCGATGCGTATGTTCGCCGGCGGCGAGGTGGCCAGCATGCTGTTGACCTTCCTATTGCTGGTGCTGCTGGCCGACCAACTCAGCCGCTTACTGCGCCGGAGGTTGGCATGACCCGGCTGATCAATCTGCTGCTGTTAGCGGTCATTGGCGTAGCGGTGTACGCCTCATTCGCCTACCTGGGTATCGACCTCGGCACGCTGATCAGTGGCGACAGCCTGAAGCTGATGGTTGGCTACGTGCAGCGCTTTCTCAGCCCAGACCTTAGTGCAGAGCACCTGTCAGCCATCAGCCGCGGCGCCCTGGAAACTCTAGCGATGTCAGCCGTCGGCACCTTACTGGCGGCGGTGTTCGGCCTGCTGCTGGCCTTGCCGGCGGCCGGACGCTTCGGCTGGCCACTGCAGAGCGCGGCCCGCTTACTGCTCAATGCCCTGCGCGCCATTCCAGAGCTGGTTTGGGCGGCGCTGATGGTGCTGGCCGCTGGCCTCGGCCCGAATGCCGGCACCCTGGCCCTGGCCCTGCACACCGCCGGCGTACTCGGCCGCTTATTTGCCGAAGCCCTGGAAAACACCCCGACCGCACCAGCCGAGGCGATTCGCCTGCAAGGCGGCGGCCAGGTCGCAGCGTTCTGCTACGGCACCCTGCCCAACCTGTGGCCGCAACTGTTGGCCTACTGCCTGTACCGCTGGGAAAACAATATCCGTATGGCCAGCGTGCTCGGCTTCGTCGGGGCCGGCGGCCTGGGGCAAATGCTCTACGTCAGCCTCAGCCTGTTCCAGGAAGCGCAAGCCAGTACGGTGATCCTGGCGATGTTAATGCTGGTATTTGGCGTCGACGCCCTAAGTAGCTGGACCCGCCAACGCTGGGTGCGGGCGTAGCCACAGCCAGCGCACAGATAACCTGGCGCTGAGCGGCCTGAGCGCCGCTGCAACCAAGCGCAACGGCCACTGTCCAACACCGACGCAGACGCCCCTATCCGGCTGCGATCTTATTGTTCCAGGGAGACCTACTTGCCTGCTGTATTTTTGCGTCACCCCCTGCGCTGGATCGCCTTATTAGTCGGCGGGCTCGGGCTCACGGCCTCGGTGCTGGCCTGCCCCAGCGGGCAGCAGCAAGTGTGTGCCGTGGTGTGCTTCTGTGCCCCGCTCAGCCAAGCCGACATCGACGGCCTCTACGAAGACGCCACCCAGCTCGCGGCCTCCGGTCTTGAACAGGGGTTGCGGCAAGCGCGTGAACGCGCGGCAGCCGACGGCACCGAGCCTGTGCCGCTGCATATCCGCGCACAACTGGAGGCCTATTTCGATCTCGCGGTGCTCGACTCGGCGCGTTTTAAGGTCGGCGGCGACGAGGCACTCAACGCCGGCAATGCCCTGCTGCAAAACCCCGACGTGCAGGCGGTGACGCTGATCGACATCATCGTCTTCCGCAACGCTGAGGACGCGCAGCAGAATGTCGCGCTCTGGGCCCACGAGCTGTTGCATGTGCAGCAATACCAGCAGTGGGGCGTGGGCGAATTCACCCGCCGTTACACCCGCGACCACGACGCCATCGAAGCGCCGGCTTACCAGCTGCAAATTAAGGTCGACCGGGCACTGCGCGATCAGCTAAGCCAGACCGAGACGCTGCGCTAGCAGCGCCATTGATGCTCTAGCCGAGACTGTCGAGACGGCACATCGAACTGACTGCATAAGCGCATTGAGCCGCGTACAGCTGCAAGCCATCACAACCGCTCGGGCGTGGAAATCGGCAGACAGCGGTTCAACCGATGCATGACAGGCGTGCGTTGGCCCGGGGCAAATCATCAAGCCCGGATTTAATTTCGCTAGGCGGCAGGCGATCGATTGGAACGGCGCGGTTAGCGCCGCTCCCGCACCAGCCGGGTAGGCCGGTGCATCGCATCGAAATGCCAGAGAGGAAGAAACGCCTCGTACGGGCGGGTAGCCCCCGTTACCGGGTGTACGAAGGGCGCCGCGTGACGGCAGGTGCCGCGTGCAGCATCAGGTACTTGGGCAAAGTCCCTGGGGGTGGCGGTAAGCCGGTACTGCGTACTACCCCCGGCAGGCGAACCTGCCGGGTTTAATGCTCGGTGCTGTGAGCAGCGGCCAACCGCGCCGCTACTCACAGTGGCAGCGGCTTAACCGATGGTCATCAGGCTGGCGTTACCGCCCGCCGCTGCAGTGTTGATGCTCAGGGCGTGCTCGATCAGCAGGCGCTCCAGCGGGATGTCAGTCTCGCCTTTATGCAAGCCATGCACACCGATGATCGCGCCAGGACGCTGAGCGGCCAACTGACAGACTTCGCGCAGCTGGTCGGAGTCACCATGGTGCAGGATCGCGTCGAACACGGTTTCGCTGCTGCTCCACTGGTTGAGTAAAGTGATGCGCTGTTGCACCGCCTTGGGCAGCGTGGCGAACAGCTCCTGAGTCAGGGTGCTTTCCTGCCACAGTACCTGGCAACCCACAGCCAGTACGGCAGCCAGTTGCGCCAATAGATCGCTACGCTCATCCGCCAGACACAACACGTGCTCACGCGGCAGCAGGCTGTAGCTGTTGCGCTCACCGGTTGGGCCGGTAAGCATCTGCACGGTGCCGCTCTGCGCTAACTCAACATACTGCGCACTCAGCGCCGACAGGCTCGGCTCGTGCTTGGCGGCCCATTCCTGCAGCGCCTGGATAACCTTGGCCTGCGCAGCCGGACGGGTGATGTCGCCGTTTTCCTGCTGCAGCTGCTTGGCCACGGCGTCCTGCGGACGGGTTGCCAGCAGGCGGTACATGTACAGCGGGCCACCGGCTTTCGGGCCGGTACCAGAGAGGCCTTCACCACCAAACGGCTGCACGCCGACGACAGCGCCGACCATGTTGCGGTTGACGTAGAGGTTGCCGACTTTGGCACTGTTAACCACCTGGGCGATGGTTTCATCGATACGTGTGTGCACGCCCAGAGTCAGGCCATAGCCGCTGTCGTTGATCTGCTGCAGCAGCTTGCCGAGGTCCGCACGGGCATAACGCACCACGTGCAGCACTGGGCCGAAGATCTCACGAGTCATTTCATCGAAACTGTCCAGCTCGATCAGCGTCGGCGTGACAAAGGTGCCGCGCTTGATGTCATCACCATTGCTGCGCGCCGCCTGGAAAATCTTGCGGCCCTTCTCGCGCATTTTTGCGATGTGCTGGTCGATATTGTCCTTGGCTTCGGCATCAATCACCGGGCCGATGTCGGTGCTCAGGCGCTCCGGGTTGCCCAGGCTGTATTCAGCCATCGCGCCCTTGAGCATGTTGATCACCCGGTCCGCCACATCGTCCTGCACGCAGAGTACGCGCAGGGCCGAGCAACGCTGGCCGGCGCTGTCGAAGGCCGAGGCCACTACGTCGACCACCACCTGCTCGGTGAGCGCCGAGGAGTCAACGATCATGCTGTTAAGGCCGCCGGTTTCGGCGATCAGCGGGATGGTGCGGCCCTGGGCATCCAGACGACCAGCGAGGTTGCGCTGGATAATCCCGGCCACTTCGGTGGAACCGGTGAACATCACCCCACGCACGCGCTCGTTGCCGATCAAACCGGCACCGACAGTTTCACCACGGCCCGGCAGCAGCTGCACGGCACCAGCAGGCACGCCGGCTTCCAGCAGAATGCGCACCGCTTGCGCAGCAATCAGCGGCGTTTGCTCAGCCGGTTTGGCCAGCACGGTGTTACCGGCGGCCAACGCGGCAGCCACTTGACCACTGAAGATCGCTAGCGGGAAGTTCCACGGGCTGATGCACACCACCGGACCCAGCGGGCGATGGCTGTCATTGCTGAAGTGATTGCGTGCCTGCGCCGCGTAATAACGCAGGAAGTCCACCGCCTCGCGAACTTCGGCTATGGCATTGGCAAAGGTCTTGCCCGACTCACGCACCAGCAGGCCCATCAGTTGCTGGATTTCCGCTTCCATCTGGTCGGCGGCGCGATCGAGTACGGCGGCGCGCTCGGCCGGCAGAGTCGACTGCCAGATCTGCCCGCTGGACACCGCGCAGAGCACGGCATTGTGCACATCCTGCTCGCTGGCCTCATGCACGTGGCCGACGATGTCACGATGATCCGCCGGATTGCGCACCGGCTGCGCCTCGCCCAGCTCAGGCGTGTCGCAACCCAGCTGCGGCATGGCCTTGTAAGCGTTATTGGTGCTGCTCAGCAGCGCCGAGGACAGCGAGCCCAGACGATGCTCGTTAGCCAGGTCGATGCCTTCGGAGTTCAGCCGCGCATCACCGTACAAGGCACGCGGCAAGGCAATGCGCGGGTGCGGCAGGCCGAGGCCACCTTCCTGCGCGGCCATCTGCTCAATCTGCTGCACCGGGTCGAGCACCAGCTCCTTGATCGAGATGCTGTGGTCGGCGATGCGGTTAACGAAAGAGGTGTTCGCGCCGTTTTCCAACAGACGACGCACCAGATAAGCCAGCAGGGTTTCATGGCTGCCAACCGGCGCGTAAATACGGCACGGACGGTTCAGCTTGCCATCGGCAACCTTGCCCACCACTTGCTCATACAAAGGTTCACCCATGCCGTGCAGGCACTGGAATTCGTACTGACCCGGGTAGTAATTCTGCCCGGCCAATTGATAGATCGCCGACAACGAGTGGGCGTTGTGGGTGGCGAACTGCGGATAGATGGCTTCCGGTACGGCCAGCAGCTTGCGCGCACAGGCTATATAAGAAACGTCGGTGTAAGTCTTGCGGGTATACACCGGGTAGCCTTCCAGACCTTCGACCTGGGCGCGCTTGATCTCGCTGTCCCAGTACGCACCTTTTACCAGGCGGATCATCAGGCGGTGACGGCTGCGCTTGGCCAGATCGATGACGTAGTCGATCACATACGGGCAGCGCTTCTGGTAGGCCTGAATCACAAAGCCGATGCCGTTCCAGCCAGTCAGGGCCGGGTCGAAGCACAGACGCTCGAGCAGATCGAGGGAGATTTCCAGGCGATCAGCTTCTTCGGCGTCGATGTTCAGGCCGATGTCGTACTGTTTGGCCAGCTTGGTCAAGCCGAGCAAGATCGGGTACAGCTCGTCCATTACGCGGTCGTACTGCGCGCGGCTGTAGCGCGGGTGCAGCGCAGAGAGCTTGATCGAGATGCCCGGACCTTCATAAATGCCACGGCCGTGGGAAGCCTTGCCGATGGCATGAATCGCCTGCTCGTAAGACGCCAGGTAACGCTTGGCATCTTCGTCGGTCAGCGCAGCTTCGCCGAGCATGTCGTAGGAATAACGGAAGCCTTTAGTTTCCATGTTGGTGGCGTTTGCCAGGGCTTCGGCGATGGTTTCACCGGTGACGAATTGCTCGCCCATCAGGCGCATGGACATGTCCACGCCCTTGCGGATCAGCGGCTCGCCGCCTTTGCCGATAATGCGATTGAGCGAGGAGACCATGCCGGCTTCGTTGTGCGTGGACACCAACTTGCCAGTGATCAACAGGCCCCAGGAAGCGGCGTTGACGAACATCGACGGGCTGTTGCCCAGGTGCTGACTCCAATTGCCGTTGCTGATCTTGTCGCGGATCAGCGCGTCACGCGTGGCCTTGTCCGGAATGCGCAGCAGCGCTTCGGCCAGGCACATCAGTGCCACACCTTCCTGCGACGACAGCGAAAATTCCTGCAGCAAACCCTGCACCAGGCCCTGACGGCCACCGGCATTCTTCTGGCTGCGCAGCTTCTCGGCAATGCTCATGGCCAGCTTGTTGCTGGCCTCGGCCATGTCCTTGGGCAGACGCGCCTGCTCCAGCAGCATCGGCACGGCTTCGGTTTCCGGACGGCGATAAGCCCCGGTAATCGCGGCACGCAGCACCGATTGCGGGAGGATGCTTTCGGCAAAGTCGAGGAACACCTGCAAACCCTGCTCAGTCAGGGTCTCAACCGACTCCTCACCGGCGACGGCCGCCAGGCCCGAATGCTCAGCGGGGGTCAGACCACCCTCAATCTGCTCCAGGTAATTAAAGATTGCCTGTTTGATCAACCAGTGCGGCGTGCGGTCAATTGACTGCGCAGCCTGCTTGAGGCGATCACGGGTTGCATCATCGAGCTTTACGCCAAGGGTAGTGGTGGCCATTGGTTTATCCTGTTATGGGCTGGAGCACGGCAAAAAAACTGGCGCGAGATTAAACCTCTCGAGGCTAAAGGTGCAACTAGGCGCAACCCAACTAAAGCGCACACCTGAAAGCTCACCAGTCACCTGAAACCCAACCACATAGAGGGCAAGCCTGAAACCTGAGGCTGCCTACAGGGAAAATCCGCAGCGGCGGGGTTAAACAGCTGTTTAAAAAAAGCATTAATCTTCCGACGACAGGTACAACCTAAAACCGCAAAAAGGTTGCACCCAACACTTATACGCACTGAATTGAGCAAAGCACAGTCGCAACACTCACGCTGCTCAACCGACAGAATGCTTACGCCGATCAGTGCAACCGTCCATAAAGCACAGACAACCAGGATATTGGGCCATTCGCGGGGCCTGGCAGAACCGCCGCAACGACAGCATAAATAGCCGGCGACACGTATCTCAGGCTAAGCTCGGGACGGCATTAACAAGGAGATGCTTATGACGGCCAAGGAAGCGCAATTGACCGAACTGCTCAGCCTGTCCACACGGACGCTCACCCACCTGACGGCCGCCACCACGGCGATGTCATTTGAGCTGCTGAAGGCACAGGACAGCGCCGTACACGACAGCGCCCGCAAGATGATTGAGCGCATGCTGGCGATCAGCAGCGAACTGGACCAGCAATGGCAACTGATTGGCCAGCTGGCGGGCACTCCAGTCGAATCCGGCAACAGCCTGGAGCAAGTCGAGCTACAAAGCCTGGAAGCCTCGGAACGCTAACTGGCGGGCGGTTAAGCCCGCGCCCAACGGGCGCCACCCGCGGATGCACCAACATAAGGCTGAAACTGTCCGCCCGGTCAGTTAATAGTGCATGCACAACCTTTACATCCTTCGCAAACTCACTAAAGTGCGCGCCCAAGCTGCTGCCGAAGGCTCAGCGTGGTGGACCTACGAGCAAATATGGAATGTGGCCTTGTTCTTGCTCTAGGACCAGCTAGCCTGACCATTCAGACAGGTTTAATAACGACAATTCAGCACTTTGGGGAGCACCACTTGATGAACCGTACTCTTTCTTCTCTGGCCTTGGCCGGCGGGCTGCTGGCAGGCGGCCAGGCAGTAGCGGGTGATCTGCTGCAGTGGCAGAACAACAGTCTGAGCTATCTATATGGCCAGAATTACAAAGTAGACCCGGAAATCCAGCAGACCATCACCTTCGAGCACGCCAGCGGCTGGAGCGTCGGTGACCTGTTCTTCTTCGTCGACACCATCAAGTACAACACCGACGCCACCAATGGTGCCGGCGATGGTCATACCTTCTACGGTGAGTTCTCTCCACGCCTGTCGTTCGGCAAGCTGTTCAACACCAAACTGGAGTTTGGTCCGATCAAGGATGTGCTGCTGGCCACCACTTATGAATTCGGCGAAGACGATGTCGATTCCTACCTGATTGGTCCCGGTTTTGATTTGGCGATCCCCGGTTTCGACTACTTCTCGCTGAACTTCTACAACCGCACCACGGACGGCAAGCGCGACGGCGATAACGTCTGGCAGATCACCCCGGTGTGGAGCTACACCATCCCAGTCGGCAAATCCGACATCGTCATCGACGGCTTTATGGACTGGGTCGTGGATAACGACAAGAACTACCATGCCAACCTGCACTTCAACCCGCAGATCAAATACGACCTGGGCAAAGCCATGAGCTGGGGTGAGAAGCAGCTGTACGTCGGCATCGAGTACGACTACTGGAAAGACAAATACGGCATCGAAGACACCAACAATTTCACCACCGATCAGAACACCGCCAGCCTGCTGGTCAAAGCGCACTTCTGATACCCCGCTGAACCCCGCCAGCACTGCCACTGCAGGCTGGCGGGCATCCCTCGCAGCACACGGCACCGCGCTTATTTTTCGCACTGCGGCGTAATCGCACAGATCTCAGGGTCTTCTACTCTGTGATTACTCAGCAGTGGAACCCCAATATGCCCATCGCCCTGTCCCGCTCCCTCGCCTACGCCCTACTCGTCAGCCTGCTCGTCACGCTGAGCGCTTGCAGCACCCTGGCCCCTCGCGACCCATTACAGATTCAGCTGGTCGGCATCGAACCCTTGGCGGGCGAAGGCCTGGAAATGCGTTTTGCTATCAAGCTACGTGTGCAAAACCCCAACGACAGCCCGATTGATTTCAATGGCGTCGCCCTGCAACTGAAGGTCAACCAGCAACCGCTGCTCAATGGCGTAAGCAACCAAAGCGGTCAGGTGCCACGTTATGGCGAGAGCATCCTGCACATTCCGGTCAGCCTCTCCGCCTACGCCGCGCTGCGCCAAGCCTGGGGTGTGGCCGGCTATCAGGACGGCAAGGGTCTGCCCTACGAGCTGAGCGGCAAGCTCGCCGGCGGCCTGTTTGGCACCCGGCGTTTCGAGGACCGCGGCATACTTAATTGGCCGCAGCTTCCAGCCGCCAGCCGCCCCCTGTAAAACCAAGGGCGACAAAACCCTATACACTATGCGGCCTTTTCTTATTCCCCCAGTAAGGACCCCGCCGTGAGCACGTTGCCGCCCTGCCCCAAATGCAACTCCGAATACACCTATGAAGACGGCACCCAGCTGATCTGCCCCGAGTGCGCCCACGAATGGTCGGCCAACGCCGCCAGCGAAGCGGCAGATGACGCCAAGGTGATCAAGGATTCGGTCGGCAACGTGCTGCAGGATGGCGACACCATCACCGTGATCAAGGACCTGAAAGTCAAAGGCTCCTCCCTGGTGGTCAAAGTGGGCACCAAGGTCAAAGGCATCCGCCTGTGCGACGGCGACCACGACATCGACTGCAAAATCGATGGCATTGGCGCCATGAAGCTGAAGTCCGAGTTCGTGCGCAAAGTCTGATCAGCGCACTGACGGTCTCGCCAAGCCCCGGCCTACGTGCTGGGGTTTTTTATGCACACAATTACGTCCCCCCCTAGCGTGCAGCCCTGCATGCGATTAGCTAGCATGACTTACGAGCACACCGCTCGATAAGGCCCACGCCCGGAGGACGTCATGCGTAATGCGGCGCTGTGTCTGTTGTGGTCAACGAATTCTGGACACTGGTTAAGGTTTATCCGGCCAGTGACTCGGCTTCCACTGGCGTTTTGTACCCGTTGTAGCTGTGTGGCCGTTGATGGTTGTAGTAGTCCGTCAGGTAACGCAGTACATCCGCCTCAGCCTGACCCTGCTTGGTATAGCCTTGCTCTGGCATCCACTCCGTTTTCAGGCTTCTGAAAAAGCGCTCCATCGGTGCGTTGTCCCAACAGTTGCCACGCCGGCTCATGCTCTGCTTGATCCGGTAGCGCCACAGCATTTGGCGGAACTCGATGCTGGTGTAATGGCTGCCTTGGTCAGAGTGAAACATCAGCTGCTGCGGACAACCACGGGACTCAAAAGCCACGCGCAAAGCGCGCGTCGTAAGTTGCGAGTCTGGTCGATTGGAGAGTGCCCAGCCCACGATGCGGCGCGCATACAAATCCATAACCGCCGCCAGGTAAATCCAGCGATTACCCGCCCAGATGTAGGTCACGTCGCCGCACCACACTTGGTTGGGGCGGCTCACAGTGAACTGCCGATCCAGCTCATTCGCTGCGATAGCATTTTCACCATCAGCTCGACGATAACGATGCTTGCGGCATTGCGAACTGAACAGCCGGGCCTCTTTCATCAGGCGTCCGGCCAGAAAACGCCCCACCGCGACACCCTGTATCCGCAGCGCCGCTGACAATGTTCTGGCTCCAGCTGAGCCGCGACTCTGTAGATGAAATTCAGTGGCCAACTGGCGTAATGCAATCCGCCGATGATCTACCCGGCGGCGTCTCTTGCAGGCGTCGTAGACACTGCTGCGATGTACGCCAAATACGCGGCACAGCTCGCTCGTGGATATCGCTCGCCCAATGCCTCGATCAGGCTTATTGATCGAGGGAGTCCGACATTAAGAGAGCGGTAGCCTTTTTTAGGATCTCTTTCTCCCGCTCTAAACGCCGAACTTGGGCCTCAAGGTCTTGTATGCGTTTCTGCTCGGGAGTCATGGCCTTACTGCGCGGCGGGGTTGTGCCACCACGCTCACTGCGCAGTTGCTCTACCCATCGGCGCAATGCCGTCGGGCCTACGCCCATCGACTTACCTGCCTCGGGGATGGAATAGCCTTGATCCAGAACCAGGCCTGCTGCTTCGAGTTTGAAATCTGTACTGAATGATCTTCTGGTCACGTAAACACCTCATTGCTGGGCGAAGCTTAACGCCCTATCGGGGTGTCCAGAATCATTGAGCCACAACAGTCTGCTGCTGTTAATACCCTGGGGGTTACAGGCCGAAGAGTGGAAGGTGGCCGGCGACGAACAGTTTGCCCCCTACAGCTTTGTCACCCTCGACGATGACCAGCCACGCGGGCTGGATGTCGAGCTGGTGGAAGCGGTGATGCACGAAGCCAAAATCCCCTACAGCCTGCGCCTGTACCCGTGGCAGCGGGTCAAACGCATGCTCGAACGTCACGACGTGACCATGGCCTTCCAGTTTGTCGGCACCCCCGAGCGGATGCAGCAGTATAAGCTGGTCGGGCCAATCCGCACCGGCTCCACCGTGTTTATGACCACAGAAAAAACCGCCATTGCGGACTGGCGCAGCTTGGATGACCTGTCGCCCTACGTCATTGGCCAGGTGCGCGGTTATGCCTACCAAGCGGATTTCGACAAGGCCGACCTGCGGCGTGACAGCAGCGCGCAGAACCCCCGCCAGCTGGTGTCTATGCTGCTGGCCGGACGCATCGACATCATTGTCGGCGACCGTGTCCAACTGATGTACTTCGTCCGCGAACAGCGCGCCGAACAAAGCGTGCGCATCCTCGCCAAGTCCCTGGTGGAAATGCCGCGCTATGTGGCCTTCAGCAAAGGCGATCGCGACCGTGCCGACACGTTCGCAGCAGCGCTGGCGCGTTTACGCGATGCTGGCGTACTGGATACTCTCTACCAACGCTGGCAATAAACTGCCCGCCAATCAAACCTCGGAGTTTTTATGCGCGGCCTGACCCTCACCCTGCTATCGACCACGCTGCTGTTGAGCGCCTGCGGCCTCGGCGAAACCGCCGCCACCGCCAGCCTGCAAGCCGAGCAAGCGAAGCAGCTGCAACAGCAAACAGAGCAACTCAAGCAGCAGATTGAGGCCGCCAACGCACAGGGCCAGAAGCGCCTCGAAGAAAGCTATTAAGAGAGCGGTTATTAACAACGGGAAGGGGCGGCTTACTGCACCGGCAGGAAGTTCATAAACAGCAACCCCTGGGCATAACTCACGCCCATGCGCCGGTAGCGCTCATCCAGCACATCGGTGAGCAGATCCAAGCGTGCCACGATCTTGCCGAACTCCACCGCATAGCTCAGGTTGCGCCCCTCGGCGGAAATCTCGTTGGACAGCAGCCACGGCGTGCCGCCGGCATCCGTGCGTTGCGCAAGCATCCAGCTGGCCTTCTCAATGTTACGCGCCGCGTTGTGGATGAACTGCGGATCGAGCGTATCGCTCATGTAGTACTCGGTGCGCCCGCCATGGGCGGTAATCAGCATACTCGCCAGGGCGTAGATAAAAGCCCCAACGCGATCCCCCTGATACTCGGCACTCAAGGCATAGCTCAGCGCGGCAATATCAGTCCGCCCGCCCAGCTGCGGCAGCGGCTGGTCCTGCTCAATCGCACGGTGCACGGCACGCTTCGCGGTTTGCACATCAGCCAAGCCGGTTTTGCGCCACTCGCGCGGGTTGCGCAGGTACAGCTTGTCCATCAAGCGGTAAAGGCTGTTGAGGTTATTGCGCATGCCCAGAGTTGCCATGCGGTCGGCATGACTCTGGAAAAACTCGGAAGGTTTGATCGGGCTTTGGTTGCTGATAATGCTCTGATGGTCCTGCCGTGTAGAGCAACCACTGAGCGCCAGCACGCTGAAAAGCAGCAGCCCAGACACCCAACTCCCCCGCCGCGATAGACCCAGAACGGGCATAGCATGGGCGCGTTTTTCCTGTCTTGGTAAACGCTGCACGGGACTCATCAGAGGAGGTCATCCACTGGGGTGTGATGGGGTAACGCTAGCAACAAAATCCAGATTGATCCGCTTTTCTGCCCAAAGGCATGACTTACAGCACAATCAAACACCTAGCTGCGCAAGTTCAGGTTGCGTGCTAACAGACCCGGCTCAGCATCAAAGGTTGCGGACCGCTGATCATTGGCGCGCTAAAAGCCCCGTCGCAGAGCGTTTTAACCGGTATGATCCGCAGCTTTTTTGCTGCCGAGTCCCCCATGCCACGCCTGCTTGCCCTGCTCTGTCTATTAATTGCTCTGCCCACCTTCGCCGATGCACCCAAAACCTTCAGCGCCGCCAAGAAAATTGCCTGGCGCCTGTATGCCGAACAACCCAAGACTTTCTATTGCAACTGCGCGTACAACGGCAACCGCGTGGACCTCGACAGCTGCGGCTACAGCCCGCGCAAACAATTGCGCCGCGCCCAGCGCCTGGAATGGGAACATGTGGTGCCGGCCTGGGTGATTGGTCATCAGCGCCAATGCTGGCAAAACGGCGGGCGCAAAAACTGTGCGCGCAACGACGCCACCTTCAAGGCTGCCGAAGCCGACTTGCACAACCTGGTACCGAGCATTGGCGAAGTGAATGGCGACCGCTCCAACTACGCCCTCGGCATGCTCAGTGAAAAACCACAGCAATACGGCGCCTGCCCGATGGTGGTCAATTTCAAGGCCAAGACCGCCATGCCACCCGTGCATGCCCGTGGCGCAGCGGCGCGCATCTATTTGTATATGGCTGACCACTACAAACTGCGCCTGTCGAAACTCGACCGCCGCACCTATGAAGCCTGGAACCGCCAATACCCAATCAGCGAATGGGAACGCTGGCGCAACCAGCAAGTGGGCTGCGTGATGGGCTACGGCAACCCCTACGTCGGCGCTGTTGACCCACGCAGTTGCAGCCCGCTACGCCGCGCCGGCAACCCGCAACGTAACAGCGGCTAAGCCGCAACGCGCGCGCCGCAAACCCTCGGCGCGCTATTGCCGCTAAACTTAATTCCACCCTGCCAGCCCGAGTCGTCTTCTATGCCTAACCCCGTCACCCCGAGCGCCGCCCACGCCATCGCCGAAACCCGCGCTTGGGTCGACCGCGCCGTGATTGGCCTAAACCTCTGCCCCTTCGCCAAAGCCGTGCAAGTCAAAGGGCAAGTGCGCTACGTGGTGTGCGCCAGCGCCGAGCCTGAAGCGCTGCTCAGCGCCTTGATTGACGAACTGCACGCACTGGCTAACGTCGCGCCGAGCGAAACCGACACCACCCTGCTGATCCACCCTGCCGCACTCACCGACTTTCTCGACTTCAACGACTTTCTCGCTGTGGTCGATGACACCGTGGAAGACCTCGGCTACAGCGGCATCCTGCAAGTGGCCAGCTTCCACCCGCAGTTTCAGTTTGCCGACACCCACGTCAACGATGTCAGCAACGCCACCAACCGCGCGCCCTACCCGACCCTGCACATCCTCCGCGAAGCCAGCATCGACCGCGCTGTCGCAGCCTTCCCCGACCCGGAAACCATCTTCGACGCCAACATCGACACCCTGGAGCAACTCGGCAGCGACGGCTGGGCCGCCCTGCAGGCGCAGTGCCGCGAGGATGCGCAAAACAGCTAAATCACCAACCGCCAGTCAGCTAAAACCAATGCGTAAACGCGACGCGTAGCCACGTTTACACAGGCTTTACACTGCCGCCTGCAATGCCAGCCACATAGCAGTGTCGAAACAACATGCCGGGAAATCCGGTTTGCAGAGGAGTTTCGACCATGCTGTCACGCATCCCCTTGATCACAGGCCTGCTGGCCTGCCTGGCGCTCATTGGCCAAGCGCCCGCACAGGCGTCCAACCGCGACGCCGCCATTGCGGGCGTAATCGCCGGCGCCGTGATTGGCGGCGTTATCGTCAGCCAAAGCCGTCCGGTGCAGGCTTATAGCCCGCCGCCACCCGCCTACTACCCACCTCCGCCGGCTTACTACCCGCCGCAACAGGTTTACTACGAGCGCCGCCCGGTCTACTACCACCCGGCGCCGGTGTATTACGTGCAGCAACGGCCGCACCATAAGCACTGGCACCAGCCACGCCGGGGTCACAGAAACGAGCATCTCCACGGCTATCGCCGGTAAACGAAAAAGCCCCGCCAATGCGGGGCTTTTTTATACGCATCAGCCTGCGCACATGGCCACCAAGGACAGCAACCTGGCACTGCGCGCCACTGTTTGCCAGCACCCAGGCGCATAGAGTGCTAAGGACTCATCACAGCCCTACTGGGGCGTGATCGCGCAGCCCGCAGAGGAGACAACCTGATGAATGCCCACGCCCAGTTCACCCACATGCAAGACGGCACCGCCGAAGACTGGCAAATCATCGCCCAGGACTTTCTCGCGCACGCCGCCAAACTACCCGAGCGCATCATGGCTCACCTGAAACTGCTTGATGGCGACTTCGGCGGCTTCCCGATTGACCGCCTAAGCCACTCGCTGCAGACCGCCACCCTCGCCTACCGCGACGGCCGCGATGAGGAATACGTGGTGTGCGCCCTGCTCCACGACATCGGCGACACCCTCGGCAGCTACAACCACCCAGACATCGCCGCCGCCATGCTCAAGCCCTTCGTCAGCGCGGAGAACCACTGGATGGTGGAAAAACACGGCGTGTTCCAGGGTTACTACTTCTTCCATCACCTGGGCATGGATCGCCACCTGCGCGAGCAATTCAAGGATCACCCCCAATACCAAGCCACCATCGACTTCTGCGCCAAGTACGATGCAGCGGCATTTGATCCCGATGGCGAGGTGCTGCCGTTGGAGTTTTTTGCGCCGATGCTGTGCAGGATATTCGCCCAGCCCAAGCAGTCGCTTTATATGGCCGTCGCCCAATAAGACTGCGCTGAATTGAGTAGATCTGACTGCGAAGTGGCGGTGTTGCGAAATGGCAGGTCAGAAAACGTTCTCCTGCCTACGTGCAGCAGCGCGAGGATACGCAACACTGCGGCGCTGACCACACGCGGATAATGCAGACAGGAATGCAAGACTCAGCAGCTCTATTGATCGGGATTACGCTTTTCGCCCTTACGGCGAGTTACTTTCTCTTTACTCGCTACGCTCGCCCTTCCGGCCAGCCTGCGGCTGTTACTGCGCTTCGCTCCGTATGCTCGCGCGAAAGAGAAAGTAACCAAAGAGAAAGCGCGCCCGGCATCCGGGTTTCGCTGCGCTCAACTTCCCTCGCTCCGGTGCTGTTCCGAGGGTCGTCACGGTGGGCCATCCCTGGCCCATCGCTCCTCGTTTGGCATCCATGCCAAACGCCCCTCTGCACAGCACCTCCACTCGGCCTCCTGACGGGATTCGGGGACCGCGTTGTTTGGACGATTTGTGGACAGCAGAACGAACGGCAATAGACAAAGCTGTTGCTCTGCTTTTAGTTACCCGTCTGCAATCTCACAGACGACGCCAAACGCCCCATCAGGAGGCCGAGTGGAATCGTTGCGTAAGGGGTTGAGCGGCATGGATGCCGCGAGAGCCGCGATGGGCCAGGGATGGCCCTTCGCGGCGTGCCCCTGGAGCAATGATGGAACGAGGGAACCCGACGCAGTCGGGCCGGATGCAAGGGGCAAGACTTTTTGCTTACTTTTGGCGGGGCCGGCCACCCGGGCGTTTGCCAAAAGTGAGCCGCCGTAAGGGCGGAACCGTTAGACCAAACTCCACACAAGCGGCGGATACCCACAAACCCAAGAACAGACCCCAGACCAAAAGCCAATGCGCAAACTATGGCGCATTGCCACCCATTCGCAGTAAGGTCGAGCCAACCCTATTCAAGGAAGAAGCATGGCCGCCAAATCCAGCCCACCTCGGCAGCAGAAGCACCTTGCCGTGCTGATCGACGCCGACAACGCCTCTGCTGCAATCGTTGAAGGTCTGTTCGAAGAAATCGCCAAATACGGCGTCGCCAGCGTCAAACGCATCTACGGCGACTGGACCGGCCCACAACTGGGCGGCTGGAAGAAGGTGCTGCTGGAACACTCGATTCAACCCATGCAGCAGTTCGCCTACACCACCGGCAAGAATGCCACTGACTGTTCACTGATCATCGACGCCATGGATCTGCTCTACACCCGGCGTTTTGATGGTTTCTGCCTGGTCTCCAGCGACAGCGACTTTACCCGCCTGGCCGCCCGCCTGCGTGAAGAAGGCTTGGAAGTAATCGGCTTTGGCGAACAGAAAACCCCGAAACCCTTCGTGTCCGCCTGCGACAAATTTATCTACACCGAACTGCTGCGCAACGACGCCGAACCCGTCGAGCCGGAAATCGCCGGTAACGGTGCGCCAGCCGCTACACAAACACCATCCGCCGCAGCAGAAAGCAAACCTGCCGCGACGCCAGCACCAGCAAAGGTCAAACCGCAGAAAGTGCCGGTGGACTTTATTGCCAAAGTGATCGACGACAACTCGGACGAGGATGGTTGGTGTTACCTGGGACTGCTCGGCTCCAATATCAGCAAGCTACGCTCCGACTTTGACTCGCGGATGTATGGCTTTAAAAAGCTGAGCGATCTGATCAAAGCGCAGAACAGCCGTTTTGAACTGCAAATGCTCGGCACCACCGGCACAGGGGGCCAAGCACTTGCCGTGCGGAATCGAAAGTGCTCAGCAAAAGGAACAACACACCAATGAGTATTTCCCGACCGATCAAGCTTGCCGGTCTAACCATGTTCCTGATCGTCATGATCTGGGTGATGGCCTATCCGATCGCGCGCTACCTGATTCCAAGCGACACCTTCAACGAGCCCTTCGAGCCTGTGTACAACGGCCTGAATGTGTTGTTTACCGCACTGGCGTTTGGTGGCGTGATCATCACCCTGGCGTTCCAAGCAGAAGAATCGCGCATCGCACGGCGCGAAGAGATTGAGCGGTCCATTTTCGAGCTGTTCCAGACATTCACAAGCCTAGAGTTTCAGCAGGTGAAGGACGGTGCGTTCCGGGCGCTGCTAACGGGCATCCAGCACCGTGAATACGCCGAGTATCTGGCCAGCCGCCTGTTCGTGGTTGAGCAGCTAACCTTTCCGCCTGCCTGCGCGAAAACCCTTCGCACGCTGGATGCGGAAAAGCAGAGCCTAGACGACCAGCAGATCATCCACGCTGATCGCGCCGATCGACTGATGCTCGACAACATTCTCAACTTCTTCGCCATGTTAGCGCAGCGCGAATCGTCGGCCACCGTGATCAAGCACTGTGACTTCGCCTACGACTGGTGGCGGCCGGCGCTTTGGATCATCGCTGAGTTGCAGCAGAGGCGGCATGCGAATTCGGAGAAGATTCGCATGTACTGTAAGAACCAGCTAGTCACGGCCACACTCAAGGCGCTAGACAAGGTCTACGGACATGCACCGCTGAACAGCAGCAGGGAAGTATGGGAATACATAACTCAGCATCCAAAACTGCTCGACTTCGGGCTCGACCCTGAATTCAAAGACTATCTATCAACCCCCGAGACATCGGCATAAACCTGTGAAGCCCTGATCGACTTGATGATCGCCAACACTTCAGATTGAAACCATCAACGCCTCAATAGCCTCTGCAAGCCCTGCGGAAAAAACCAAACGTCTAAGCTGTAACAGGGCGCCATCAAGAGATGGAAACGCAGCACGCGGATGGTTTGATACCCATCAACTATCCAAACAAAAGGCCCGTCAATCGACGGGCCTTTTGTTTGGATCACTGCTCAGCACATCACGCGGATCAGACCAACGCCGCCTCGCTGCGACGCTCAAGCTTCTTCACCTGATACTCCCGCGCCGCCTGATGAAACGCCTCCAGCAGTGCGTTGTAATCGGCCTTCTCCCAATAGCGATACTCTGGATGCCACTGCACGCCAACGGCAAACGCCTTGGCGCCGATCACGCTGACCGCCTCGATCTGCCCATCCTCGGCCACGGCTTCAACCTGCAAGCCCTCGCCCAGTCGATCAATACCCTGACCATGCAACGAGTTGACCTTGACCTGCCGTTCGCCGAACAGCGTATGCAGCACGCCACCCTCGGTCAGGGTTACGCTGTGAATCGGGCCGTAAGCCACGTCGTCCGGCACGTCTTTCACTTCACGGTGATCAAGCCGCCCTTCAACCTCATGCACTTCACGGTGCAGGGTGCCGCCGAACAGTACGTTGAGTTCCTGCACGCCACGGCAGATGCCAAGGAACGGAATGCCGCGCTCCAGGCAGGCGCGCATCAGGCGCAGCACGGTTTCATCACGCGGTTTGTCGGCCAGGCCGAGGCCGGGATGGTCATCGCCGTAGAAGCTGGGGTGCACGTTGGACAGCGAGCCGCCGAACATAATGCCGCTGACGCTATCCAGCACCGTGTCCATGTCCAGATCGTCGCCAAACGCCGGGATCATCAGCGGGAAGGCACCGAAGCCGGTGACGGCGTGGATGTACTTCTCACCGACCAGGTGAAACCAGCCGATATCACGGCTGGTCAGCTGCCAACGGCACAGGGGAAGGCCAATAAAAGGTTTGTTCATAGCAAGTCCTCTTCATAAGTAATTGAAGTGGGCTGCCCTTGGGAGAGCGGGCTTGCGGGTCAGGAAACCCTGAACCCGCTCACCCAAGGGGTGCCGTAACCTGCGGTCACTGCACCAACGCCGCGCCCGCGCGGCTGGTTTGTTGCGTAAAACTGTTGCTGCTTGATGGGTATCGCTGCGCTCAACCCATCCTACGGAAACTGAAAAAAGGGGGCTGATCCTGCGATCAGCCCCCTGGCGTGTTACTTAGCCATTACTCGGGAAAGCGAACTGAGCCGCTTCGTGCGAAGCGCGTTGCGGCCAACGTTGGGTGATGGCTTTTTTGCGGGTGTAGAAGCGCACACCGTCTGGGCCGTAGGCGTGCAGGTCGCCGAACAGCGAGCGCTTCCAGCCGCCGAAGCTGTGGTAAGCCACAGGGACCGGCAGCGGTACGTTGACGCCGACCATGCCGACTTCGATTTCGTCGCAGAACAGGCGGGCGGCTTCACCGTCGCGGGTGAAGATGCAAGTGCCGTTGCCGTATTCGTGATCGTTGATCAGCTGCATGGCTTGTTCCAGGCTGCCGACGCGGACGATGCACAGCACTGGGCCGAAGATTTCGTCGGTGTAGATGGTCATCTCCGGGGTCACCTTGTCGAACAGGGTGCCGCCGACGAAGAAGCCGTTCTCGTTGCCGGCAACCACCAGGTCGCGACCGTCGACCACCAGGCTTGCGCCCTGGGCCACGCCGGCGTCGATATAACCTTTGACCTTGTCACGCGCTGCGCCAGTAACCAGCGGGCCCATGTCCAGACCGCAGGAGGTGCCGGCACCGATTTTCAGCGCTTTGATTTGCGGCACGATCTTCTCGACCAGTGCATCGGCGATCTGGTCGCCCACGCATACGGCTACCGAGATGGCCATGCAGCGCTCGCCGCAAGAACCGTAGGCCGCGCCCATCAGTGCGCTGACGGCGTTGTCCAGGTCGGCATCGGGCATCAGTACGGCGTGGTTCTTCGCGCCGCCCAGGGCCTGCACGCGCTTACCGCGCTTGGTGCCTTCGCTGTAGATGTATTCGGCAATCGGCGTGGAGCCGACAAAGCTCAGGGCTTTGACTTCCGGCGCTTCGATCAGCGCGTCGACTGCTTCCTTGTCGCCGTGCACCACGTTGAGCACGCCTTTCGGCAAGCCAGCTTCTTGCAGCAGTTGAGCGATATACAGGGTGGAGCTTGGGTCGCGCTCGGACGGCTTCAAGATGAAGCAGTTACCGCAGACGATGGCCAGCGGGTACATCCACAGCGGCACCATGGCCGGGAAGTTGAACGGGGTGATGCCGGCCACGACGCCGATTGGCTGCATGTCGCTCCAGGCGTCGATGTTCGGGCCGACGTTGCGGCTATACTCGCCCTTGAGAATTTCCGGGGCGGCGCAGGCAAACTCGACGTTTTCGATGCCGCGCTTGAGTTCACCGGCGGCGTCTTCCAGGGTCTTGCCGTGCTCTTCGCTGATCAGCTTGGAGATAGTCGCTTCGTGCTGCTCGAGCAGTTGCTTGAAGCGGAACATCACCTGGGCGCGCTTGGCCGGCGGGGTGTTGCGCCAGGCTGGGAAGGCGCTCTTGGCCGAGTCGATGGCCAGTTGCATGGTGGCGCGGTCGGCCAGGGCAACCTGCTTGCTGACTTCACCGGTGGACGGGTTGAACACGTCAGCGCTACGGCCAGTACCGGCGATCATTTCGCCGTGGATCAGGTGGGTTACGGTGGTCATAAAAACTCCATTAGCAAATTCTTTGGGGCGGCCTTGGTCGCCAGAGTGTTCTGTCTTGGGAGGAGCCGTGCGGCGATCCGCTGGGCGGCACCCCGCTTTAGCCGCGACATTGCGCAGTCGCGGCTAAAGCCCCTCCCACAGGAATTAGTCGAGAGTGTTCAGCACATCGCCGACGGCGTTGAACACGGAGTCCAGCTGCTCAGGCGTGGTGTTGAAGGTTGGCCCGAACTGCAAGGTGTCGCCGCCGAAGCGCACGTAGAAGCCGGCGTTCCACAGTTTGATGCCGGCCTCGAATGGGCGGATCACCGGGTCGCCATCGCGCGGGGTAATCTGAATCGCACCAGCCAGGCCACAGTTGCGGATGTCGACGACGTTCTTGCTGCCTTTGAGGCTGTGCAGCTTCTCTTCAAAAATCGGTGCCAGGGCAGCGGATTGCTCGATCAGGTTGTCGCGTTTGAGCAGCTCTAGGGTAGCCAGGCCGGCGGCGCAGGCAACCGGGTGGCCCGAGTAGGTGTAGCCGTGGCCGAACTCGACCATGTGCTCGGGGATCGCCTGGTTCATAAAGGTGTTGTAGATCTCGCTGGAAGCAATCACCGCGCCCAGCGGAATCGCGCCGTTGGTGACCTGTTTGGCGGTGTTCATGATGTCCGGGGTCACGCCGAAGAATTCGGCGCCAGTCCATTTACCCATGCGGCCGTAAGCGGTGATCACTTCGTCGAAAATCAGCAGGATGTTGTGCTGGGTGCAGATTTCGCGCAGGCGCTGCAGGTAGCCGACTGGCGGCACAATAACACCGGCGGAACCGGACATAGGTTCAACGATCACCGCGGCAATGTTGGAAGCGTCGTGCAGTTCGATCAGTTTCAGCAGTTCGTTGGCCAACTCAACGCCACCGGTCTCGGCCATGCCCTTGGTGAAGGCCAGGTGCGACTGCAGGGTGTGCGGCAGGTGATCGGCATCCATCATCTGGCCGAACATTTTGCGGTTACCGCCGATGCCGCCCAGCGAGGTGCCGGCGATGTTTACGCCGTGGTAGCCACGGGCACGGCCGATAAATTTGGTTTTGCTCGGTTGGCCTTTCAGACGCCAGTAGGCGCGCGCCATCTTCACCGAGGTGTCGGCGCACTCGGAGCCTGAGTCGGTGTAGAACACGTGATCGAGGCCGGCGGGTGTCAGCTCGGTGATTTTCTCAGCCAGCTGATAGGACAGCGGGTGGCCGTACTGGAAGCCCGGCGCGTAATCGAGGGTGCCCAGTTGCTTGGCCACGGCTTCCTGAATTTCCTTGCGGTTATGCCCAGCGCCACATGTCCACAGCCCGGACAGGCTGTCGAAGATGCGCCGGCCCTTGTCGTCGATAAAGTGGTTACCGTCGGCACCGACGATCAGGCGCGGGTCACGCTTGAAGTTGCGGTTAGCCGAAAACGGCATCCAATGCGCATCCAGTTTGAGCTGACTGGCCAGGGACGGGACTTCGGTCTGCAACATGGTCATGGTGGCCTCGCGTATAGGCGGCTGAGCGTTCTAGGGGCTGGGTAAAGCGAATCTGTTGCCAGCAAAGGTGCCACGGGCTTAGAGTCAGGAAAACACGACTCTTCTTATCTTTAGTTAACTTTCCACTAAACAATGAGCCGCTACCCATGAGCACCCGCCGCCCCGATCCGCTGGCCCAGGTCAGTGATTTTGATATTCGTCTGCTCAAGCTGTTTCGCAGCGTGGTGGAGTGCGGCGGTTTTTCCGCGGCAGAAAGCGCCCTGGGCATCGGCCGCTCGGCGATCAGCCAGCAGATGAGCGACCTTGAACAACGCCTCGGCCTGCGTCTGTGCCAACGCGGGCGCGCCGGTTTTGCCCTGACCGAGGAAGGCCGCGAGGTGTATCTGAGCACCCAGCAACTGCTGGCGGCGCTGGAAAGTTTTCGTACCGAGGTCAACGGCCTGCACCAGCACCTGCGCGGTGAGCTGAATATCGGCCTGACCGACAACCTGGTGACGGTGCCGCACATGCGCATCACCAATGCCCTGGCGCAGCTGAAAACCCAGGGGCCGGATGTGCGCATTCATATCCGCATGACCCCGCCAAGCGAGGTCGAACAAGGCGTACTCGACGGCCGCTTGCACATTGGCGTAGTGCCGCAAGTGGGCGCGCTGTCTGGCCTGGAGTACCAGACGCTGTACGACGAGCGCTCGCTGCTCTACTGCGCCGTCGGCCACCCGCTGTTTTATGTCGATGATCGGCAGCTTGAAGACGCACGGCTGAACGATCAGGAAGCCATTGCGCCGACCTTCCGCTTACCGCCCGAAGTGCAGAATCACTACCAAGTGCTTAATTGCACCGCCAGCGCCTCGGACCGCGAAGGCATGGCGTTTCTGATTCTCACCGGGCGCTACATCGGCTACCTGCCCGACCACTACGCCCAAGCCTGGGTGCAGCAAGGCCGGCTGCGCGCACTCAAGCCCGACAGCCGCTTCTACGACGTCAGCCTGGCCTCGGTCACCCGCAAAGGCCGCCGCCCGCACTTGGTGCTGGAGAGTTTTCTGGAGGCGCTGGCCGAAGCCTAAGGCAGGCCACAGCCCGCACAACAACAGTGCAGCCCCCGCCCAAACAGAGGCGAAGGCGCTTTTTCCAGCCCTTGCGCTTGTCTACTCGGCGGCGCTGGGGTATCAGTGCTGTCGTCCGACAAACTGACCACTGCGGAACCGCCCATGACTGTTGAAGTACTTGCGCACATTGCCGACCCGAACGCCAAACCGGCCGGGCGTATTCGGCAGAAAAATGAACAGGCAATCATCAAGGCTGCCGAAGACGAGTTCGCCAAGCACGGCTTCAAAGGCACCAGCATGAACACCATCGCGCAGAGCGTCGGGCTGCCGAAGGCCAACCTGCATTACTACTTCAGCAACAAGCTGGGCCTTTATCAGGCGGTGTTGGTGAACATCCTCGAGTTGTGGGACAACAGCTTCAACACCGTCAGCGTCGAGGATGATCCCGCTGCCGCCATTGCGCGTTATATCCGCGCCAAGATGGAATTCTCGCGCCGCCACCCGAAAGCCTCGCGCATCTATGCCATGGAAGTGATCAGCGGTGGCGAGCACCTGTCGCAGATGCTCGACCAAGACTACCAGGCCTGGTTTCGTGGCCGCGCGGCGGTCTTCGCCGCCTGGAGCGCCGCCGGCAAGATGGACCCGGTTGACCCCGCGCACCTGATTTTTCTGATTTGGAGCGGCACCCAACACTACGCCGACTTTGCCTCGCAGATTTGCCGTGTGACCGGGCGCTCGCGCCTGGTAAAAGCCGATTATGAAGAGGCGACCGAGCAGTTGATCACTATCATCCTCAAGGGCTGCGGCCTGACCCCTCCCGCCAAAGACGCCTGATGCCGTTCACTCTGATTAGCCCTTGCGAGTACCGCGAGGAGATTCGCAAAAGCCGCTTTCTAGCCCTCGCCTCGCCCGTCACCAGCGCGGCCGAGGCGCAGGCGTTTATCACCACGCACAGCGACCCCAGCGCCAGCCATAACTGCTGGGCCTGGAAGGTCGGCCAGCAGTACCGTTTCAGTGACGACGGTGAGCCCGGCGGTACGGCTGGGCGGCCGATACTCGCGGCCATTGAAGCGCAGGAAATGGACCAGGTCGCGGTGCTGGTCATCCGCTGGTACGGTGGCATTCAGCTCGGCACCGGCGGCCTGGCCCGCGCCTACGGCGGCAGCGCCAACAAATGCCTGCAAGCCGCACCATGCGTTGAGCTGGTAGCCCGTGAGCACTACCGCTGCCACTGCCTGTTCGCCGAACTGCCGCTGCTCAAAGCGCGACTCAGCGACCTCGACTGCCTGCTGGAAAGCGAAACCTATGACGCCACGGGGGCCGAATTGCACCTGGCTGTACCTGCACCAAGGGTTGCCGAACTGCAACGGCTGCTGGCGGATATCAGCCGTGGCCGGGTTGAATTACAGGCGCAGTAGACTCACTGCACTACGCTTCCTCATTGTGGCTGTGAGCTTGCTGCCTATTTCACGAATTATCGCGGGCAAGCCCACTCCTACAGGGGTTGCGGTGTGACCGAGATGGAAGTTTTTGCACTATTTTGTAGGAGCGGGCTTGCCCGCGATCAATATCCAATACACCACGAGAGGCAATGGAATGCCTACAAAACCCCATGGTTGCAACCTGCGGCGAGGCCGCTATTCAGAGCCGGACCGCATTTACCTGCTAACCAGCACCCTACTGCAGCGCCGTTCGCTATTCAGCGATTTCAAACTGGCCCGCTTGCTGATCACTGAACTACGCGCAGCCCATGAGCAACACCAGGTCACGTCTATGGCCTGGGTGGTGATGCCCGATCACCTGCACTGGCTTATCCAGCTGCAGACAGGCTCTCTGGATGAACTGATGCGCCGGATCAAAAGCAACAGCGCACGGCAGATCAATCAGCACCTCGGCACACACGGCCCAATTTGGCAGCCGGGTTATCACGACCGTGCGCTGCGTCGGGATGAAGATCTGCATTCGGCGGCTCGTTATATAGTCGCCAATCCACTACGCGCCGGCCTGGTGAAGCGCATTGGCGATTACCCGTTATGGGATGCGGTGTGGCTGTGAATGTGCGCCGGTCTCAGGATTTATCGCGGGCAAGCCCGCTCCTACAGAGACAGCAGCGTTACGAAAATCTCTGATCACACACGCTCACTTGTAGGAGCGGGGGGGCGCCCAGTTATTGCCCGCGATGCGCCAAAACGAACCAACCCTCAAGACGGCGCACCAAGCTGGAGCCTTCTGTAGATATGGGGTTACGGCGAGGCATTGGCTAGCACGGCGCAGCGGCTTTTCTGACTCACTGGCCAGCTTTTTGCTTTAGCCAGGTCAGTTGTCATTCCTGAGCCACTGCCCATGTCCAGTTCACCTTCTGTTCCACGCTTGCAGCTGAGCGGTATCAGCAAGCGCTACCCCGGCTGCCTGGCCAACGACCGTATCGACCTGAGCATCGCACCTGGGGAAATCCATGCGCTGCTCGGCGAGAACGGTGCCGGCAAAAGCACCCTGATGAAGATCATCTACGGCGTCACTCAGCCCGACAGCGGCGAGATTCGCTGGCAGGGTGAACCGCTGAAGATGCGCGACCCGGCCATGGCGCGAAGCCTTGGCGTAGGCATGGTGTTCCAGCATTTCTCGCTGTTTGAAACCCTGACAGTGGCAGAGAACATCGCCTTGGCCATGGGTGCGGCGGCCGGCACGCCGAAGCAGCTGGAGCCGAAAATCCGCGAGGTTTCCCAGCGTTACGGCATGGCCCTGGAACCGGGCCGGCTGGTGCACAGTCTGTCCATCGGTGAACGGCAGCGGGTGGAAATCGTCCGTTGCCTGATGCAGGACATCAAACTGCTGATCCTCGACGAACCGACTTCGGTGCTGACCCCACAGGAGGCCGACGAGTTGTTCGTAACCCTGCGCCGTCTGGCCAGTGAAGGCTGCAGCATTCTGTTTATCAGCCACAAGCTTGGCGAAGTACGCGCGCTGTGCCAGAGCGCCACGGTGCTGCGCGGCGGCAAAGTGTCCGGGCATTGCGTGCCGGCCGAGTGCAGCGATCTGCAACTGGCGCGGTTGATGGTTGGCGACGCCGAAGGCCTGGAAAGCAGCTATCCGAAAGCCGAGGGCGGCCTGCCGCGCCTGCGGGTGGATGACCTCAGCTGGCGCAATGCGGACCCGTTCGGCTGCACCCTCAGCCACATTCGCCTGGACGTGCGCAGCGGCGAGATCGTTGGTATCGCTGGCGTTGCGGGTAACGGCCAGGACGAACTACTCGCCCTGCTCAGTGGGGAAACACGACTGCCGCGCAACGAGCGAGAACGCATCAGCCTGGACACGCAGCCGATTGCCGATCTGTACCCGGATGCGCGACGCAAACTGGGGCTGGCCTTTGTCCCAGCTGAACGGTTGGGACATGGTGCGGTGCCGGATATGAGCCTGGCCGACAACGCCCTGCTCACCGCCTTTCAGCAAGGCCTGCTGAGTAAGGGGCTGATTCAGCGCAGCAAGGTGCGCGCGCTGGCTGAGCAGATCATTCAGCGCTTTGCGGTGAAAACCCCAGATGCCGATGCGCCCGCGCGCAGCCTGTCCGGCGGCAACCTGCAGAAATTTATCCTCGGCCGCGAAATCCTACAGAACCCCAAATTGCTGGTGGCGGCGCACCCGACTTGGGGCGTGGACGTTGGCGCGGCGGCGGCGATTCATCGCGCGCTGATTGCCCTGCGCGATGCCGGCGCGGCGATTCTGGTGATCTCCGAAGACCTCGACGAGCTGTTCCAGATCAGCGACCGCATCGGCGCGCTGTGCAGCGGCAAGCTCTCGCCCCTGGCCGCCACCGCAGAAACTGAAGCAGTAGAAGTCGGCCGCTGGATGGCCGGCGAATTCGCTGTGCTGCCCCCTATCACAAGCCCGCTCGCAGCGCCTGCTGCCAGCCTGAGCTGACGGAGTTTTCCATGCTGTTATCCCTCGAACCGCGTGGCCAGCAATCGCGCGCCATGCTCTGGCTATCGCCGCTGCTCGCCGCGGTGCTGACTCTGTGCAGCGGCGCGCTGTTATTCGCCCTGCTCGGCCATGACCCGCTGGAAACGCTACATACCCTGCTGGTTGCACCACTGGCCGACTGGTACGGGGTATCGGAACTGTTGGTCAAAGCGCTGCCGATTCTGCTCTGCGCCCTAGGCCTAGCTGTGGCCTACCAGGCGCGCATCTGGAATATCGGCGCGGAAGGCCAGCTGCTGCTCGGCGCGCTGGCCGGCAGCGCCATGGCGATTCAGATTATCGACTGGGACAGCCGCTGGGCGCTGGTTTGGGTGGTGCTCGCCGGCATAGCCGCCGGCGCGGCCTGGGGCGGCCTGACCGCCTGGCTGCGCACGCAGTTCAATGCCAACGAAATCCTCACCAGCATCATGCTCAATTACATCGCGCTGAACCTGCTGCTGTTCTTCGTGCATGGCCCGCTGAAAGACCCGGCCGGCTTCAACTTCCCCGAGTCAGCGATGTTCGGCGATGCCAGCCGCCTGCCGCTAGTCAGTGAAGACGGTCGCCTGCATGCCGGTTTGTACTTCGCCCTGTTGGCGCTGGTGGCGGTATGGGTGCTGCTGCACAAGAGCTTTCTCGGTTTCCAGATCAAGGTGCTCGGCCTCGACCGCCGCGCCGCTGGTTTTGTCGGCTTTCGCGAGAAGCGCCTGGTGTGGTTTGCCCTGCTGGTCAGCGGCGGCCTGGCGGGGCTGGCGGGTGTCGGTGAAGTGGCCGGGCCGATTGGCCAACTGGTGCCACAGGTTTCGCCCGGATATGGCTATGCGGCTATTACCGTGGCCTTTCTCGGCAGGCTCAATCCGCTCGGCATCGTCTTCGCCAGCCTGTTGATGGCGCTGCTGTATCTGGGCGGCGAGAACGCGCAGATGACCATGAACCTGCCCCAGGCGATCACCCAGCTATTCCAGGGAATGATGCTGTTCTTCCTGCTCGCCTGTGACGTGCTGATCCTTTATCGGCCACGGCTGAAATTGAAGTGGGCGCAGCGCGAGAAGCTCACTGAGGCGACCACCTAACCGTGGGAGGGGCTTTAGCCGCGACAGTGCTTCGCTTGAAATCGTCGCGGCTAAAGCCCCTCCCACACCCCGTATCGACATCACCTTTTCTCCTGCACATTTAGCACGCGCCTGAGGCTGCAAATATGGATCTCGACCTACTAAGCAATATTTTCTACGCCATGGTGCGCACCGGTACGCCGCTGCTGCTGGTGGCGCTGGGTGAACTGATCTGCGAGAAGAGCGGCGTGCTCAACCTAGGCCAGGAAGGCATGATGCTGTTCGGCGCGGTGATCGGTTTTATCGTCGCCCTGAGCACCGGCAACCTGTGGCTTGGCGTGCTGCTGGCGATGGCCGCTGGCATGCTGTTGTCGATGCTGTTCGCCGCCGTGGCGCTGGGCTTTAACGCCAATCAGGTGGCCACCGGGCTGGCGTTGACCATCTTCGGTGTGGGCCTATCGACCTTTGTCGGCGCCGCCTGGGTCGGCAAACCGCTGGCCGGTTTCGAGCCCATCGCCATTCCGTTGCTCAGCGAAATCCCGTTGATCGGGCGCATGCTGTTTGCCCAGGACATTCTGGTTTACCTGTCCTTTGCCCTGTTCGGCTTGGTGGCCTGGGTGCTGCTGAAAAGCCGCATCGGCCTGATCATCCAGGCGGTCGGCGAAAACCCAGACGCCGCCAGCGCCATGGGCCTGCCTGTGCTGCGTGTGCGAACCCTGGCGGTGCTGTTCGGTGGGGCGATGGCTGGATTGGCGGGCGGTTACCTGTCGCTGGCCTACACGCCGATGTGGGCGGAAAACATGACCGCCGGCCGCGGCTGGATCGCCCTCGCTCTAGTGGTATTCGCCAGTTGGCGGGTATTCCGTGTGCTGCTCGGTGCTTACCTGTTCGGCTTGGCCAGCATCATCCATCTGGTGGCACAGGGCATCGGCCTGTCGATCCCTTCCAACCTGCTGGCGATGCTGCCCTATGTGGCGACCATTCTGGTGTTGGTACTGCTCTCGCGGGACGCAATCAAAACGCGGCTATTCGCCCCCGTATCGCTGGGCAAGCCCTGGCAGCCGGGGCACTGATGCTTTTACCTTGTCGCGGCTAAAGCCCCTCCCACAAAAACGAAGTGCCGCCCAGCTATCCCACAGGTCATCGCTGACTTATGGGAGGGGCTTTAGCCGCGACAGCTTTTACAGCCACACCGCATCCCACAGCGGGTAATCACCGACCCGTTTCACCAGACCCGCCCGCAAAGGGTTAGCCACGATATAACGCGCAACTGGCAACACATCCTCTTCGTGGCGGAGCGCATGGTCATGGAAACCGTCTTGCCACAACCGGCCACTTCGATGCGCAAGCGAATTAATCTGCCGAGCACTGCGGCCTTTAACCCGGCGCATCAATTCGCTGATCGAGCCACGCTGCAGCACCAGCAGCCAGTGCAGATGGTCAGGCATCACCACCCACGCCAAAGACTCAACCAGACCATCGCAATGGGCCGCTCTTAGCTCAGCAATCAGCAGGCGACCAAGCTGGAAATCCGCGAAGATCGGCTCTCGCTTCTCGACTGTCGCGGTCAGCAAGTAGACCCGCTGATCCTCGGAAAAACGGCCGAGGCGTAGCTGCTTTGAATGGGGCATTCCGTTGCCTCCAGATAATTTTCTCTGCAGAGGTTATAGCTGCTTGAACCGCGACGCCCTCAAAGCAACACCGCACCAGCAGGCAGCACGACCTGCACCTTACGCACCAGCACAGCACCACCTCAGAACCCCGCTCCGGCGGGGTTCTGCGTAATAGCGCGGCATTACGCGCTAATTGTCCAGTTGGTCAGCTTTTTGCAATTCAACTCATAGCTGCTTAACAACAACGTACCCACACACATCGGAGTTCCATCAGCCATGTTCGAGAAGAGTAAAAAACCCCTGCTGCGCGCCCTTGTTGCCGCCCTTGGCTTTAGCGCCACCCTCAGTGCTGTTGCCGCCGATCCGTTGAAGGTCGGCTTTGTCTACATTGGCCCTATTGGCGACCACGGCTGGACTTACCAGCATGAGCAGGGCCGTCAGGCGGTGATCAAACAGCTCGGCGACAAGGTCGAAACCAGCTACGTGGAAAACGTGCCAGAAGGCGCGGATGCCGAGCGGGTGATCCGCAACATGGCCAAGGGCGGTTATGACCTGATCTTTACCACCTCCTTTGGCTACATGAACCCAACGCTGAAAGTGGCCAAGCAGTTCCCCAAAGTCACCTTTGAGCACGCCACCGGTTACAAGCAGGACAAGAACGTCGGCACCTACCTGTCGCGTTCGTATGAAGGCCGTTACGTGGGTGGTTTCCTCGCAGCGAAGATGACCAAGACTAAGAAGATCGGCTACGTGGCCTCCTTCCCAATCCCGGAAGTGATCCGCGACATCAACGCCATTCAGCTGGCCCTGGACAAGTACAACCCTGGCAGCGAAATCAAAGTGGTGTGGGTCAACTCCTGGTTCGATCCGGGTAAAGAATCCGATGCGGCTAACGCGCTGATCGACCAAGGCGTCGACGTAGTATTCCAGCACACCGACAGCCCGGCGCCGATCCAGACAGCCGAACGTCGTGGCGTTTACTCCGTGGGCTATGCCTCGGACATGGCGCACTTCGGACCGAAAGCCGTGCTCACCTCAATCGTCAACGACTGGGGCCCGCACTACGTCAAATCCACTCAGGCGGTTATTGATGGCACCTGGAAGCCGCAGGATTTCTGGGGTGGTTTAGCTGAAGACACCATCCGCCTGCCGATCAGCGACCTGGTGCCGGCTGACGTGAAGGCCGAAGCCGAACAGATCATCGCCGACATCAAGAGCGGTGCCTTCCACCCATTCACCGGCCCGATCAAGGACCAGAGCGGTGTAGAGAAGATCCCAGCGGGTGTCGCGGCGACTAACGCCGAACTGGCGTCGATGAACTACTACGTGGAAAACGTAAAGGCTGAACTGCCGAAGTAAACCTCGGCTGTGGGAGGGGCTTTAGCCGCGACTGTTCTTAATGTTTGAAAGAATCGCGGCTGTAGCCCCTCCTACGGAACATCACCGATGCCGTCCCTGCTGGCCGACAGCAGAACCGCATCACAAGGGCGCCCCATAACCGAGGCGTCCTTTTTCGCTGCCCTGGGTACGAGAAGACTCGCAGCACCGCCCCACCCGGAGCCTCTATGCACACCCTACCGATTATCGATATCGCCCCGCTCTACAGTGACGACCAAACCTCCTGGCCGGACGTGGCCCAGCAGATTGACCGCGCTTGCCGCGAGTGGGGCTTTTTCTATATCACCGGCCACCCGATCAGCCCGGCGCGCATCGCCGACCTGCTGAGCGCCGCCAAGACCTTCTTCGCCCTGCCGGCCGCAGAAAAGCTCAAGATCGACATCACCCAGACCGCCCATCACCGTGGTTATGGCGCGATTGCCACCGAGCAGTTGGACCCGAGCAAACCGAGTGATCTGAAGGAAACCTTCGACATGGGTTTCCATATGCCCGCCGAGCACCCGGAGGTTCTGGCCGGCAAACCGTTGCGCGGCTCCAATCGGCACCCACAGCTACTCGGCTGGGAAGAGCTGATGGAGCAGCACTACAGCGATATGCAGGCGCTGGCCAACACCCTGCTGCGCGCCATGACCTTGGCCCTGGATATCGACCGCGACTTCTTTGACTCACGCTTTCATGAGCCAATCAGCGTGCTGCGCATGATTCACTACCCGCCGCGCCACACGGCCAGCAGCACTGAGCAGCAAGGCGCCGGTGAACACACTGATTACGGCTGCATCACCCTGCTCTATCAGGATGACGCCGGTGGCCTGCAAGTACGCGCCCGCGATGGCCAGTGGATTGATGCACCACCGATTGCCGGCAGCTTTGTGGTGAACATCGGCGACATGCTCGCCCGCTGGAGCAACGACCGTTACACCTCCACCCCGCATCGGGTGATTAGTCCGCTGGGCGTCGACCGTTACTCCATGCCGTTCTTCGCCGAGCCGCACCCGGACACCGAAATCAGCTGCCTGCCCAACTGCTCGGACGCCGCCAACCCGTCGAAATACCCGTCCGTCACCAGTGCCGAGTACCTGCTGTCGCGCTTTGCCGACACCTATGCGTATCGAAGGGAAGAACAGGCGAATTAATCGTGTGGGAGGGACTTTCGGCTCTGGCATCCTGCTTCGCTCTCCTCCTGCATCCATGCAATCTTAGCCGCGACTGCTTTGGCTTTAACGATGTCGCGGCTAAAGCCCCTCCCACAGAACTCTCCGACCTTGCGGATGCCAGCCGACTCGGCGAAATCTGACCAAGCGGTTAAACTTGCCAACGATTACGCCTGACAACGAGAACTGACCATGTACGACTGGCTCAACGCCCTGCCCAAAGCCGAATTGCATCTGCACTTGGAAGGCTCACTAGAGCCCGAGTTGCTGTTTGCCCTGGCTGAACGCAACAAGATCGCCCTGCCGTGGAATGACGTCGAAGCGCTGCGCAGTGCCTACGCGTTCAACAACCTGCAGGAGTTTCTCGACCTTTACTACGCGGGCGCCAACGTATTGCGTCACGAGCAGGACTTCTACGACCTGACCTGGGCCTACCTGCTCAAGTGCAAGGAACAAAACGTCATCCACACCGAGCCGTTCTTCGACCCGCAGACCCACACCGACCGGGGCATTCCCTTTGAAGTGGTGCTGCGCGGCATCAAGCAGGCGCTGGTGGATGGCGAGAAACAACTGGGCATCAGTCACGGTTTGATCCTGAGCTTTCTGCGTCACCTGCCCGAGGAAGAAGCGTTTAAAACCTTGGAGCAAGCCATGCCGTTCCGCGATGCCTTTATCGCCGTCGGCCTGGACAGCTCGGAAATGGGCCATCCGCCCAGCAAGTTCCAGCGGGTGTTCGACAAGGCGCGCAGCGAAGGGTATCTGACCGTGGCCCACGCCGGTGAGGAAGGCCCGCCCGAGTACATCTGGGAAGCCCTGGACCTGCTGAAAATTCAGCGCATCGACCACGGCGTGCGCGCCATTGAGGACGAGCGACTGATGCAACGCATCATCGATGAGCAGATCCCGCTGACCGTCTGCCCGCTGTCCAATACCAAGCTCTGCGTGTTCGACGACATGCGCCAGCACAACATCCTGCAAATGCTTGAGCGCGGGGTGAAGGTTACGGTGAACTCGGACGACCCGGCCTACTTCGGCGGCTATGTCACCGAGAACTTTGCCGCCCTGCACGACAGCCTGGGCATGACCCAGGAGCAGGCCAAGCGCCTGGCGCAGAACAGCCTGGATGCAAGATTGGTTTAAGCAACATCATCGAGGCTAAAGCCCCTCCCACAGAGCATATGAACTGTGGGAGGGGCTTTAGCCGCGACAGATAAAACTCAGTGCTCTTCCAGCTTGCGCCGCTTACCCGTGACCATCGACAGCGGCAGGTTTTCCTGCAGGCGATAGCTTTCAAACAGCGCCGCCGCAATATGCAGGCCCACCAGAGCCATTAGCGCATTGGCACAGAACTCATGAATTTGCAGCGGTAGATCGGCCCCCCAGAAGTAGTCGACTTCCTCCATCAGAAAGCCGGTCACGCCCAGGCCGAGCATCAACAGCATCATGCCGATCATCACCAGACCACCCAGCGGCGAATGCCCCATGCGGTGGTAGTCACGCCCGCTAACGAGCGCCTTTAGGTGTTCGGTCAAACGCGCCCGAGTCGGCCAAAAATCCGCCCAGCGCGCCGCCGGTGAGCCCACAAAACCCCACAGCAAACGAATCGCCAGCCAGGCTACAGCGTAATAACCTAACCAGCGGTGCCAGTTTTCGCCCTCTTCGGTGAAGAAGTAATTCGCCAGGAAAGCGCCCGCCAGGGACCAGTGAAACAGCCTCACGACTGGGTCCCACACGCGTAGGGTCGGGGCGCTCATCAGCCTTCAACGCCACCTTTGATGACTTTGCCGGTGACCGGATCAAAGTAGATTTCGACCTTTTCGCCGTCTTTGTTAAAGCCGTAGATTTCGTAGCAATTGCCGCTGGTCACTTTGAATTTCTTGATCTCGTAACCCTGGCCTTTGAGGTCTGCCTGGAACGCGTCCTGATCCTGCCACTGCGCTTTGTCAGCGGTGGTGCACTGGGTCGCAGCGAAGGTCAGCGGGCTGGCAAGCACCAGGGACAGCAGGAGTAATTTGCGCATGAGATGTTCCTTTCGAGAGAGTGGATTAACGTCTGCGTGCATACACTGCTCGGCGAAGCTTAAAACCTGCTTAAGCCCTGCAAATCTTTTCCCTGGCGCAGAAAAAACCGCACGGACCACGCTGTACAAGACAGAACGGCCGTGCGGTTCGCACAACTAAGCGGAGCCGCCCGTTGCCAGACGGCGCATACATCACGATCAGAAGCTGAAGTCCACCTTGGTCCACAGCGTGCGGCCTGGTTCGTTGAAGGCTTGCGGGTCATCCGCAGAAAAACCGAACCCGGCATTACCGGCCAGGTTCAGGTGCTCGCTGTACGCTTTGTCGAACAGGTTATCCACGCCGGCGCTGAGCTTGACCTCGGGCGTCAGGCGGTAAGCGGCATTGAGCGAGAACACGGCAAAACCACTGCTTGCATCGAAGTCTTTGCCGACCACGTTGCCCTTGCCCTCATCCACTCGATTCTGCGCCGCGACCACACGCCATAGCGCCCCTGCGCTCCAGTCGCTGCGCTCATAAGCCAAACCAAAACGTGCTTCCAGCGGCGGCGTTTGCCCTAGAGGGCGATCATCGGAGCTGTTTTTGCCCCAGGCATAGGCCAGACTGGCATCAGTTTTCCAGTTGCTGTCCAGGCGATAACTCATGCCCAACTCGCCGCCCATGATGCGCGCGTCGATATTGCTGGCTTGCGAACGCACATGCCCCGGCATCATCCCAGGGCCGTAGCTGAACAGGATGTAATCACGCACCTGACCGGCGTAGGCGGACGCCCAGGCTTCGAGTTTGGCACCGCGGTAGTTGATGCCGATATCCAGCTGGGTGGTTTTCTCCGGCTCCAGGCTTTCCATCGGTTGCACAAAACCAATGGGGCCGGCGCTGGCGGAGAACAACTCCCAGTAGTCGGGGAAGCGCTGGGTGTGGCCGAGGCCGGCATACCAGGTGGCCGGCAGGCGTTGCAGGTCCTGCTCGTAACGCACAAAGCCACTGGGCAGCGTGTCGCTGCGGGTTTCATCGGCCGTGGGGTTGGCACGCAAGGTCATGCCGCTGCCGAGAGTTTGCCTGTAATCCTTGACCGAGGCGCGGTCCAGTCGTGCGCCGGTGACCCAGCGCTCGCGCTCGCTGACCTGCCAGGTCAACTCGCCAAACAAACCGTAGTTGTGGAACTCGGCATCTTTGTCCCAGTTGAACTGGTCGTAGTCGGTGTACGTCTGGGTCATCATGTTGAAGCTGGAGGCGCGCTTGCGATGCTCGTTGCGCTGTGCGTCGACACCGGCCTTGAGCTCGACGGCTTGCCAGTTCCACGTGCCCACCACACGCCCGCCCAAGGTGCGGCGGTCAACATTACTGGCCACGGGGTTGCGCATCATCGCCATCACGTCCTGCGGGTTGGGGCTGCGCAGGCTGAAGTTGTCCATCACGTGGTCGGCGTAGTTGTAATACACCTGCCCTTCCAGGCCTTGGAACACCTCGCCGAGATTCTCCAGACGCACGCGCAGGCCGAGACTTTCACGCAGGAACTGGCTGCCATCCATGCCGCGCCCTGCGTAGCGCGCCTCACCATCGCCACGGCCGGCACTGAGTTCGATCAAGGTGTCGTCATTCGGCGTCCAGCCGAGCAGCACGTCACTGTTCCATTTCTGCCAACGCGAGGGCACGGTATCGCCATTGCCGTCCTCATAATCATCGGCCTGGGCGCTGTTGCCGAGCACGCGTACATAGCCGTGACTGCCGCCCGCCGTGGCATCCAGACGACGATCAAAACGGCCGTTGGAGCCGGCTAATAGGCTGCCATCCACACGTCCGCCGAGGGTTTCAAAGCGCGGCGTGTCACGCTCAAAGAGAATCGTCGCCGCCGAGGCACCCGGCCCCCAGAGCACCGATTGTGGCCCCTTGATCACCGTCAGACGGTCGAAGTTCTCCGGCGACAGGTAGGAGGTTGGCGCATCCATCCGATTGGGGCAGGCACCGAGCAGCACGCCACCATCACTGAGGATGTTCAAACGCGAGCCGAACATGCCGCGAAACAACGGGTCACCATTGGCGCCGCCACTGCGGATGGCGTTGAAGCCGGGGATGGTTTTCAGGTAATCCGCACCATCGGCAGCGGGCACCGGCTGACGCGGTTGCTTGGGGTCGGTAACCACGGTGACCGGCGACTGCTGGGCCACACCGGTGACCACCAACGGCGGCAAGTGCAGCAATGATGGCTCATTGGTTTGCGCGGCATGCGCCTGGGCGGCCAGCAGTAAACCGGCACACAGCGGCGCCAAACGAAACGGTGCAGCAGTGATCAACAGCGAACGAGTCGACATGTTTATTCCAAAATCGAGACAAAACCAGGGTTTGCTCACCGCCGCTCAACAGCGATGACAGACATAACAAGGGCAATGACGATCAGGAATAAATAGGCGGGGCGCGGCTGCGCGAGCCCGGGAAGATGGCCGAGCCGGCAATCCCGCTGCGTACCGGCGCAATAGATGGGGCCTCTGGGGTGATTCCGACCAACGCCAGCGATGGACTGACGCAACCGGTGGCTGGACTGTGCAGCAGCAAGGTGCAATAGCCGCACTTGGCCCACGCGGCCTCATGACTCAGCGAGTGCTCAGCGCTGCCGCTGTGCTCGCCACAGGCCAGCTCAGTCAGCCAAGCTGGTTCGGCAGGCTGACTGAGCTGTGACCACAACGGCCCGACACTGAGCAACAGCATGGCGAACAAGGCCAGGCACGCGGCGCGGTATTGGCCTGAGTGGGCGCGACTACCGGGCATCACGACCACTCAAGGCCGGCACACAACCGCCCTGCTGCACGGCTGCAACGCTGCACTGGGAACGCCGTGGCATGCACACAGCCGTGCCGCTCAGCGGGTGGTGGCGCTTAATGCGCGTGCCCTTCAGCGGGGGCCTGCTCACTTTCTGGAGCATCCTTGTGCACCGCCACGTCTACGTCTAACTGGCCGGCCTTCTCGAAGGTCAGGGTCAACGGGAAACGCTCGCCGTCCTTGGCCTGCTGCTGCAGGTTGAACATCATCACGTGGTAACCCATAGGTTCGAATTTCACCTCGCCACCGGCAGGAATCACCACGTTTTGCACCTGCTGCATTTTCATCACACCGTCGGCATGCATGTGCTCATGTAACTCAGCCTTACCCGCGTGCGGGGTGCTGACACTGAGCAGACGATCCGCCTCGGCGCCCTTGTTGTGCACCACAAAATAAGCCGCCGCCGTAGGGGCTACAGGCGGCATTTCCCGCGACCAGGGGTGGCCGATGTGCAACTCACCGACCGTGTATTCGTGGGCACTGGCAAACAGGCTCGGGCTTAACAAGGCAGCAATCAGTAAGGTCTTTTTCAACAACATGGTGTCTCTCCATTCGTGGGCTAACAGTTCAAGCATGCAATACATGGGTACGTGTATAACGCAGGCAAATGGGGCCTGCGTTAATCCATTCACTCAATCGCGGGTCAGTGGGCGCAAGCCCGCTAAACGTGACAACAGCAACCAATCCAGCGCGCAGATCAGCAGCAAGGACGCGCCCACCAGCGGGAAGGCGACACCGAGCAAGGCCATGATGCCAATCGCGGTTTTCCAGCGCGGCAGGTCGTGGCGCAACGGCGGTACGCCAAACTTGCCGCTCGGGCGGCGCTGCCACCACATGATCAGGCCGCTGATCGCACTGAGCAGCACCAGCAGACAGACCGCAAGCATCAGCAGCTGGTTAGCCAGACCGAACAGCTTGCCCTCATGCAACATCACTCCGGTTTCCACGGTTTTCGCCACCACGCCGTAATCCTTCCAGCGCACATCGGCGAGCACCGCACCGCTGTATTGATCGATGTGCAGGGTGGCGTCGTTACGTGGGTCATCGGCAAATAGCGCGATGCTGTACACCCCGGTCTCACCTTTCGGCAGGGTGATGCTGTAACCCGGTTGCACGCCGCGCTCGGCAGCCGTATCGACCACGTATTGCAGCAGATTGGCCGGGGCGGTTGGCATCTTGAGAGCAGCATGGCCGTTATGCGCAGCATGCGGGTCGGAAGCCGGCAGCGGCGTAGTCTCCACCGCCCAGGCAACGGTCTGCTGGCTGCTGTTGTTGAGGCTGCCGGTAAGCTTGCCGGACTGCGGCACGTCATCCCACATCGCGGCCGGGAAGTGGTTCCAGGCCCCGGCAAACTGCGCGCCCCAGAATCCGGTCCAGGTCATCCCGGTGAGCAGCATAAAGAGCAGTAACAGCGAGCCCCAGAACCCGGTTACCGCGTGCAGATCACGCCACAGCAAGCGACCACGAGCATTCAACCGTGGCCACAGCACACCCGCACCGGAGCGACCGCGCGGCCACCACAAGTAAAGACCGGAGACCACCAACACGATGCCCCAACCAGCGGCCAACTCAATCAGGCGGTCGCCTAGGGTGCCGACCATCAAATCACCATGCAGCTGGCGGGCGATGGCCTGCAGGTTGAGCTGCGTATCCTGGCTGCCGAGCAATGTGCCGCTGTAGGGATCAACAAATACATTGAGGCCCTGGCCATCGGCCTCAATCACAAACTGCGCACTGCGCTCGGCGTTTACCGGCGGCAGGTATTGGCTGATGCTCGCCTCGGGATACGCCTGGCGCACCAGCGCCAGCTGCTGATCAGCCGAGATCGCCTGCTCGGCAGGCGTTACCTGCAGCAGCTCGGCATACATCAGCTGATCCAGCTGCGGTTTGAACAGATAAATGATCCCAGTAACCGACAGCAGGATCAGAAACGGGATAACAAACAGCCCGGCGTAAAAGTGCCAGCGCCAGGCCAGGTTATAAAAAGAGGGAGCAGTTTTGCTCATGGATCAACTCCGATAGCTCATCAGTAGCGTGGCTGCACGAGGCAACATGCAGCACAACGACAACAGCCGGGACGTGATGCCCGGTCGCTATAGGCTTAACGGAGAAGCGCGGGGATTGGCCGAAGGCCAGAGATAGCGAACAGGTCGCGGGGTAAAGAAGAACGTCAGCAGGGGTGCGCGGCTGAGTGCCAGCAAACCTAGCAAACCGAAGAACGCCGCCAGGATGATCGCGCTGAAGGTGGAACTCAGGGAGCAGCCGGAGCCGGTGGCAGAATTGGGCGCCACCACACCGGAGCCTTGCAGATCGGCCCCGGCACCGAAGTTGCCCTCAAAGGAGCAGTACTGGCTGCTCAATCCGCTGAGCTGCAGGCCGGCCATCTGCCCGTGACCAATACTGCAGGCGAACGCACTGAACAGAACGCTGAAATACAGCATCCAGGCCAGCAGGCGACGGTCAATACGGGTCATGTTCATGGGGCGCGACTCTAGCATTGCTCTGGGGCGCATGTGACACAGCCGCACTGCGATGGATTGCCGCAGTGCATTGGCGGCAATCTTAGTTCGGCCACGGCGCATCCGCCAACAACTCGGCGCAGCGCGCTTGCACGAACTCACGCAGCAAGAGCACCGGCTTGCTCAGTTGCGCACGGTGCGCGCAGATCAGGTTGAGCGGTGTCGGTTCGCCGCGCAGCTCGGGCAGCAGTACCTGGAGCCGGCCGGCAAGCACGTCGCCGGCCACATCCAGCCAAGATTTGTAGGCCAGCCCGGCACCACTGACCGCCCAACGCCGCACCACATCGGCATCATCACTGACCCGGTCGCCTTTGACGCTAATGCCCTGCTCGCGCTTGCCGTCACTGAAACGCCAACGGTCATGCAGCCGCCCGCCGAGCATATAGAGCAGGCAGTTGTGCTCAGCTAAATCATCCACCGTTTGCGGCGCGCCATGCAGCTGCAGGTACTGCGGTGCGGCGCAGAGCACACGGCGGTTAGCAGCGGCAACGGGTAAGGCGACCAGGCTGGAATCCTCTGGGGCGCCGTAGCGCAGGGCAATGTCCACCGGCTCGCGAAACAGATCCGCCACACGATCCCCCAGCAGCAGGCGAAGTAGCACCTGAGGATGCGCCAGCTGAAACTCATCCAGCCAGGGCAACAGCGTATTGCGGCCGAAGTCTGATGGCGCAGACAGCTGCAACGGCCCACTGATGCCGACCTTGCTGCCAGCCAACTGCTGACGGCCGTCATCCAGGCTCTGCTGGGCCAACCGTGCATGGCCGAGAAACAACTCACCCTCGGGTGTCAGCCGCAGGCTGCGGGTAGAGCGGCTGAACAGGCGCGCCTCCAGTTGCTGTTCCAAACGCTTGAGCGCGGCGCTGGCCACTGCCGGGGAAATATCCAGGCGTCGCGCTGCCGCCGAGAGATTGCCCAGATCAGCGGTGGTGACAAACAACTGCAGATCATCAAAACGCAGCATGGCAGCTCATTATCAAAAAAATATTGAAAGAGACTCTAGTAGCAGACTGTTTTTCTCGTCAATCAAATAACCGAGCATTGCCAGCACTTAACCGGAGTCCACCATGACCACGCCACTGACCCTGATTGCCACCATCACTGCCCGCCCCGGCCAGGCCGAGGCTGTTGAAGCAGGCTTGCGCCAATTGGTGCCGCCCAGCCAAGCCGAAGCCGGTTGCCTGCAATACAACCTGCACCGCCATCAGGAGCTGCCCAACCGCTTCATCATGGTTGAGCAGTGGCAGGACGCCGCCGCCCTCCGCGCGCACCAGCAGACCGCACACTTTCTGCACTTCGGCGAAACCTGCGGCAGCCTGCTGGAACAGGTCGATCATCAACTGATGCAACGCATTCTCTAAGGAGCACTCTATGAAAGCTGTCGCCTATTACCAGTCTTTGCCCATCGACCACGTCGACGCCCTGCTGGATGTCGAACTGCCTGCGCCGACGCCCGGCCCGCGCGACCTGCTGGTCGAGGTCAAGGCCATTTCGGTCAACCCGGTAGACACCAAGATCCGTCGCAACGTCGCCCCTGAAGACGGCGCTGCCAAGGTACTGGGCTGGGACGCCAGCGGTATCGTCAAGGCCGTGGGCAGCGATGTCAGCCTGTTCCAGCCTGGTGACCGGGTGTATTACGCCGGGGCGATCAACCGCGCCGGGGCCAACAGCGAGCTACATGTGGTGGATGAACGCATCGTAGGGCGTATGCCAGAAAAGCTGGCGTTTGCCGAAGCCGCCGCGCTGCCGCTGACCGCAATCACCGCCTGGGAGTTGTTGTTTGAGCGACTGCAAGTCAGCCAAGGCAGCGCAGACCTGGGCCAGAGCCTGCTGATCGTCGGTGCAGCCGGCGGCGTGGGTTCCATCTTGGTGCAGCTGGCACGTCAACTCACTGGCCTGACAGTGATTGGCACCGCATCCCGCCCCGAGACCCAAGCCTGGGTTCGCGAGCTGGGTGCGCATCATGTGATCGACCACCGCCAACCGCTGAGTGAAGAGCTGAAACGCATCGGTATCAACCAGGTCACCCATGTGGCGAGCCTGACCCAGACCGATCAGCACTATGCGCAACTGGTCGAAGCCCTGGCCCCGCAAGGCCGTCTGGCGCTGATCGACGATCCAGAGCAGCCACTGGACATCATGCCGCTCAAGCGCAAAAGCCTGTCGCTGCACTGGGAGTTGATGTTTACCCGCTCGCTATTCGAGACCGCCGATATGATCGAGCAGCATCGCCTGCTGCAACGGGTTGCCGAATTGGTGGATGCCGGCACCCTGAAAACTACGCTCGGCGAGCACTTCGGCAGCATCAACGCGGCCAATCTGCGCCGCGCCCATGCGCTGCTGGAAAGCGGCACGGCACGCGGCAAAATCGTTCTCGAAGGCTTCTAGGCCACCCGCCAAATCGAGCCAACGCCGCGCCTCTAGCGCGGCCCTTGGCCCATAGGTTGCACAGCGCCACCAGGCGATTCGACAGCGCAGCATTCCTTAGCTAGAACTCTACTGACCGCACGCATAATCCCGCTGCCGCGACGATACGGCGGCTTCAACTGCGGACGTCCATCGCAAGGAGTTCCGCAGTGACCTTACTCCCCCTAGAAACCCTGCTAGTCGCCACTCTGGTGCTGCTGCTCGGACGCTGGGTTAACCGCCAAATACCACTGTTGTCGCACTACAACATTCCCGACCCCATCACCGGCGGCCTGCTGTTTGCCGTCGGCATGCTGATCAGCGGCGAACTCAGCAGCTTCAGCCTTGAGTTCGATTCCACGCTCAAGCCGGTGTTGCTGTTGGCGTTTTTCGCTGCCGTGGGCCTGTCAGCCAATCTCAGCCTGCTCAAGCAAGGCGGCAAACGCCTGCTGATGTTCGTACTCGTACTGATCCCCTTCCTGCTTCTACAAAACCTCACAGGGCTGTTAATCGCCTGGGGGCTAGACATGCATCCGCTGATGGGGTTGATCGGCGGCAGCATCACCTTGGTCGGCGGCCACGGCACGGGCGCGGCGTATGCCGAACGCTTCGCCGAGGTGAACAACATCCAGTCAATCATGGAACTGGCGATGACCGGAGCCACCCTCGGCCTGGTATTGGGCGGCATCTGCGGCGGGCCGCTGGCGCAGTGGCTAATCAAGCGTCACCAGTTAGCGGGCAGTGATGGCCAAGCGGCCGCCACCTACATAAGCAGCGACGCCACCGAGGCAGCGCCCATTAAAGCAGGCAACCTGATTCCCGTACTGGCGGCGGTATTGATCGCGGTACTCGCCGGCAGCTGGCTGGCCAATCTGGTCAGCGGCGGGCCAGTGACCCTGCCGAGCTTTCTTTGGTGCCTGCTGCTGGGCGTAGCGATCCGTAATGGCGGCCACTTGATCGGTTTACGCTTTAACGATGCGGCCATCGATATGCTCTCCAGCCTGACCTTGGCGCTGTTTCTGGCAATCACCATGATGGCGCTGAACTTGGCCAGTGTTGCCAGCCTGGCCGGGCCACTGCTACTGATCCTGCTGGGGCAGTTACTAGTCGTGTTGATCTATGGCGGCCTGCTGGTCTATCGCGCGGCGGGGCGTGACTATGAAAGTGCGGTGATGTCCGCCGCCTTCTGCGGCTTCGCGATGGGCGCCACCGCCACCGCTATTGCCAACATGCAAGCGATTACCCAGAAATACGGCCCCGCTCCCCAGGCATTTTTGGTGGTTCCTCTGGTCGGTGCGTTTCTCATCGACTTGCTCAATGCCCTGGTTCTTACCGGCTACCTGTCACTGCCCTGGGTTGGAGGTTGAGCATGCGCCTGCTTATTTTGCTGCTCTGCGCCGCATTACTCGCGGCCTGCTCACGCGGGCCGACGCCAGAAACCTTGCAGAGTGATCTGCAACAACGCCTGCAGCAGGTCTTTCCAGCGAGCCTGCTAAGCCTTGACCAACTGCAGCGCCGCGGGTCGGCCAATGACGCCAACGCGCCGGACGGGGAAAAACGCTTAGTGGTCTACTTCGATGCCACGCTCAAGGTTGAACAGGATCAAGACTTCGGTGCTTGGGACTCACCCGGTGTGGCCAGCCTGGTCACGGCCTTGGGTGCTGGACCGCGCGGCTTATCCGGGATCCAGAGCGGCGGCAATCGCGCGGGTGATCTGCTCAAAGTGCATGGCAGCCTGATCTACCGCGAACAGCAAGGCAGCTGGCAGGCAGTCGTACCCCAAGGCTTCACCGCACCCCGCGCGGCACAATCGGGGGAAGGCGGTAACAGCAAACGGGAAACGCTGGTTAACGCGATCAGCACCGCGTTGAACCTTGGCCCTGGCGGCACCAGCCCACAGGAACGCAAAGCCATTGACGACGAACTGGAGCGCGCCCTGAGTAATATCCGCAGCCGCCTTTCCCGCCTGGAGAGCGGTTATCCGCTGGCAGGTGGGCCGCCAGCCGGGCAATACGCACGTTTTGCGCAAGCGGTTACTGAACTGCTAAAAAAACAGGGGGTAAGTGTGCGCGCGCTGAACACCGAAGGCGGCCTGGACAACTTGCGCATGCTACGCCGTGGTGAGGTGGTGGCGGCCTTGTCGCAAAGCGATGCCGCCTATGCTGCCGTCCACGGCATCGGCCCGTTCCAGAATGATGGTCCAGACCTTAGGTTACGCGTCATTGCTAACCTTTACCCCGAGCCGGTACATGTACTGGTCAATGCCAGGAGCGGGCTGCAAGGCATCGCCGATCTGCGCGGCAAACGAGTCAATATCGGCCAGCCTGGCTCGGCCTCGCGCCTCACCGCGTTGGCAGTACTAACTGCCCACGGGCTGCAACCGAAGGATCTGGCGGCGGCCGCAGAGCTTGACCTTCAGCAGGCCCTAAGTGCCTTACGTGATAACCAACTGGACGCGCTGATTCAGGTCATTGGCGCACCAGCCGACAGCATCCGCGCGGCCAGCGAAACCGTTGATCTGCGCCTGCTACCACTGACGGAAGCCGCAATCGGCAGACTACAACAGCAGCATCCGGGCAGCTTCGCGTTCAATCTTCCCCAGGGCACCTACCCACAGCAGAACGATCCAGTAGCAACACTGGCGGTAAGCAGCATGCTGCTTACCGATGATCAACTGACCGTGCGTGAAGTGGAGAACTTGGTGCGCCTGTTGTTCTCCCAGGACAACCAATGGTTGCAGTACGGCAGTATCCAGGGCGCACAGCTGTCCCCCAAGAACGCCTTGCTCGACCTCGGGGTACCGCTGCATAGCGGCGCTGAGAAAGCCTTGCAACCAGAGCCAGTACCGGCGAATTGAATTCGGCGCGCTCGCCCTGCCGCTAATTAGCAGGGCGAACCCAAACAGTATGTGAATAGCGCTGCTGTAGCGTGCAGGCTCAGCGCTGCCAACTAAACTTTCTTCAGCAGCCGCGCTGGCATTGCAGCCTGTATGGCCAGCGGCTGGACGTTCGACCAATCCAACTAAGTGGGCGGTAAGGATGCGACCCGATCTGAAAGGCCCCCTACGCCTCGCCGGCCTTTATTTATTGTTCAGCTCTCTGTGGATTTTCGGCAGCAATTATCTGCTGCCAAAATTTATTAGCAGCAGCGAGCTATTGGGCAGCCTGAACATTGTTAAAAGCGTGTTGTTTGTCATGCTCAGCACGAGCCTGATCTTTTTTGTCAGCTACCGTGATCGGCGCGCGCAGCGTCTTCTGCTTGATGCCCTCACCCAGAGCAGCAACCTGCTAAAACGGACTCAACGCAGTGCCTCACTCGGCAGCTGGGAATACAACCATGACTTCCAGCTCAGTGAAGAGGCGCGGAACCTGCTCGGTCGTGACCATGACAGCCACACATGCAGCCTTGAACAACTACTCAACTGCCTGCACCCAGCCGAACGTACTCACGTAAAGCGCGCCTTGCAGGCCTTGATCGATGACCACAGCCCGATGCTCGTCAGCGCCCGGCTGTTAAAACCACAACAGTCGCAAACCACGTGGCTGATGCTGCGCGGGGAGGTCGACGAACACAGCCGAATCTTGGGCACCCTTCAGGACATCAGCCTGCAGAAACGCGACGAAAGCGCCCTGCGAGAAAGCGAGCAACGCTTTCGCCAATTGTTCGAGCAAACGCCTCGCATTGCGGTGCAAGGCTACGACCGTGAACGCCGCGTGATTTACTGGAACCAGGCCAGTAGCCAGCTCTACGGCTATGCCGTGCATGAGGTAATGGGCCGTCGCCTGGAAGAGCTGATCGTGCCGCCACCAGCGCGTAGCAAGGTGGCCACTGCGATTAACCGATGGCAGCTCGGCGGCCCGCCGATTCCTGCGGCAGAGGTGCAGTTACAACGCAAAGACGGCAGCCCGGTATGGGTCTATTCCAGCCACTTAATGCTGCGCAACAGCCTTGATCAACTCGAGCTGTACTGCGTCGACATCGACCTCACAGAACATAAGAAGACCGACAGCGAGCTGCAAGCCAGCGACCACCGCTACCGCTCGCTGGTCGAGCACCTTGGCGATGCGATTTTCATCACCGATGCCGCCGCTCAGCTGACCTTTCTCAACCCCGCTTGGGAGCAAATCAGCGGCTACCCCATTCACGAAAGCCTTGGCAGCCCGCTGCAGCACTTTATGCCCGAGTTGGGCCAGCCCCCGCTCAGCCATAGGCTGCATGAGTTACTCGGCGGCAAACTGGATAATCTGCGCCTGGAATGTCAGCTACTGACCCGCAGCGGCCCGGCTCGCCGGGTTGAGTTGCAGTTCAATTTCAGTGAGTTGGAGCAAGGCCTGCACGGCAGCCTGCGTGACGTACATGAGCGCCATCAGACTCAGCAACTGCAACAGGCGCGCAATGCAGTACTCGATGAACTGCTGGGGTTGCACCCATTGCACAGTATTCTCGCGGGCATCACCCAGCGCCTGGAAAACCTGCAACCACAAATGCGTGTATCGATCATGCTACTCGATGAGCAACAGCGCCTGCATGTTGGCGCAGCCCCCAGCCTGCCGAAAGCGTATTGCCAAGCCATCGACGGGATTAAGGCGGGGCTGGAAGTGGGCTCATGCGGACACGCCGCCGTGAGTGGTGAACTGGTCATTGCCGAAGACCTCAACCAGCACCCCTACTGGCGCGATTACCGGGCCGTCGCAGTGGCTGCAGGCTTACACGCCTGCTGGTCACTGCCCTTCAAGGATGATGGCGGTCAGGTGCTGGGCACTTTCGGTATCTACTATTTGCAACCCACGCGGCCGAGCGCGGCGGATATCGCCCTGGTGACAGAGTTCACTCGCCTGGCGGGACTGGCGGTGCAATTAAGCGTGACCACGATAAATTGATCAGACCAACGGTGCGTTCGTCGTGATCGAATTTGTTTCAAGTCAATCAATGTTCATATCTAGCAACTAGACTGCGTGCTCTTGCAGAGGAGATACGTCCATGAACGTCATGATCCAACCTGTAAACACCGCCGCAGGTCGCGGCTGGCAAGTGCGCCTTGGTAAGCAAACGGTCACCTTCCGCAGCGAGCCCGAAGCCCGCCAGTTTGTCAGCACCCTGCAAGCCCGCCTGAACGCCCCGCATGTCTTACCCGCAGAGCAGCAGCGCGTTGCCAGTTAACCCAGCACGTGGTTCGTACCGCGCTCGGCCCAGCGGGTAAACAGGGAAAACCCCACGGCCAATAACCCGCAAGCAAAAATCACCACCGCAACTGACCAGGCACTGCCGTCATGCAGCACACCGACCATGGTGGCGGCACTGGCGGCGATGACAAATTGCAGGCTGCCCAGCAACGCCGAAGCACTGCCAGCATGCCGGCCTTGCCCGGCCATGGCACAGGCCGAGGCGTTGGGCAGCAGAATGCCTAAACAAGCAATGCAGCCGAACAGCGGAATCAACAACGGCCATAAGGCCTGCGGCTTGGCCAGCGCAACCAACAATAACGCCAGGCCGCACGCCAAGTAGAACCAAACGGTTTTGCCTAGCCAGTAAGCCGGCCCATGCCGCGCGACCAGCCAAGCGTTCAATTGGGCCACCAGAATAAACCCCAGGGCATTACTGCCAAACAACACGCCATAGTGCTCGGCGGGGACGCCATACAGCTCGATAAACACAAACGGCGAACCCGCGATGTAGGCAAACATCCCGGCCACGGCAAAACCGCCCGTCAGTGCATACCCCAGAAACGGCAGGTTGGCGAACAGCCGCTTGTACTCACCAATCGCACCGCGCAGAGGGGCTGGCGGTACATCCTTGGCCAGGGTTTCCGGCAACCACTTAGCCAGCGCGAGGAGGCACATAAGGCTGAACAGCGTCAGGCAGATAAAGATTGATGGCCACCCAAACGCGCTGAGCAGCAGGCCGCCGGCCAGTGGCGCAAGAATCGGCGCCACACCCATCACCAGCATCAACTGGGAAAACACCTTGGCCGAATTGATCGGGTCACACAGGTCACGCACCACCGCGCGCGACACCACCATCCCGGCACAACCGCCCAGCGCCTGAACAAAGCGTGCAGCAATTAGCCATTCCAGACTCGGCGCCAATGCGCAGGCCAGTGAAGCCAGGCTGAACAACAGCACCCCGAACAACAACGGCTTGCGCCGGCCAAAGCGGTCCGCCAAAGGGCCGTATACCAGTTGGCCAATAGCCAGACCTGCAAAGTACGCAGCCAACGACAGCTGCACGTGCTCCACATCGGTGGCGAAGGCCTGCGCCAGAGCCGGGAAGCTCGGCAGGTAAAAATCGATAGCCAGCGGCCCAAAGGCGCTTAGCGAGCCGAGGATCAACAAAAGACGTAAGGGCATGTACATCCAGATTAAATAGGGGGCTATCCGCTACCGTAACCCGGAAAAAACACCGGGTTACGGCCTCACAGAGCGCTCCCGGAGTGCATCCGGGCTACGCCCTGCTAGCCCCGTGACAGGGCGCAGAGATCAAACTGCTGAGTCGGCTTTCTTCCGGCCTTTGCCGATTTTTTCCGCTAATGACTCCACCAGCATGTAGAACATCGGGATCAGGAAGATTGCCAGGAAGGTTGCCGCCAGCATACCGCCGATGACGCCAGTGCCAATCGAGTGACGGCTGGCAGAGCCCGCCCCCGTACTAATTGCCAGCGGCACAACACCGAGAATAAAGGCCAGCGACGTCATGATGATCGGACGGAAACGCAAACGCGCGGCCTCCAGCGCCGACTCGAAGATACCCATGCCATTGTGTCGGTTGAGCACAGCGAACTCGACGATCAGGATGGCGTTCTTCGCCGCCAGGCCGATCAGCGTAAGAAGGCCGACCTGGAAGTACAGATCGTTCTCGATACCGCGCAGCCATACCGCGAGAATCGCACCGAATACCGCAAACGGCACTGCAGTGACCACCGCCAGTGGCAAGGTCCAACGCTCGTACTGCGCCGCGAGGATCAGGAACACCATGATCAGGCCGAAGATAAAGGCACTGCTGCCAGAACCCTGAGACGCCACTTCCTGGTAAGCCGAACCGGTCCAACCAATGCTGTAATCGCTGCCCAGCACTTCGTTCGCAACCTCCTGGATTACGCTCAGCGCCTGGCCCGAGCTGTAACCAGGCGCCGGCCCGCCAAGGATCTTCGCGGCGGGGTAGACGTTGAAGCGTGCATAGGTATCCGGGCCGAGAATACGTTCGACCTTGACCAAACTGGCCAACGATACCAACTCACCACTGGCCGCACGCACATAGACCTGGGACAGATCCTCGGGCTTGCTGCGGAATTCCGCCTCAGCCTGCAGACTGACCTGGAACGTGCGGCCATACAGGCTGAAGTCATTGACGTAGTAGCTGCCGAATGTGGCCTGCATGGCGGTGAACACGTCACTCACAGTCACCCCAAGCGCGCGCGCTTTAGTGCGATCCAGATCAATAAAGTACTGCGGCACGTTGGCGCTAAAGGTGCTTTGTACACCTGCCAACTCAGGGCGTTTGGCGGCAGCGGCCAGGAAAGCCTGCACCTTGCTCGCCAAATCAGCGGTAGTGCCACCACTGCGGTCCTGGATATAGCCTTCAAAACCGCCGGTGGTACTCATACCAGTGATCGGCGGCGGGTTGAAGCTCATCATCACGCCGTCTTTTTGCGACGATGCCATGCCCATGAACTCACGCGTTAAGTTGCGCGCATCCAGTTCCGGCGTGGTGCGTTCGCTCCAGTCTTTGAGCGGCACAAAGGACACCCCCGAACTGCTGCGGGTACCGGAGGAGAGAATGTCGAAGCCGGCAAAGGTCACCACGTTCTCCACCGCCGGATGCGCCATCAACTGCTGGGTCACCTCGCTGGTGAGTTTCTCGGTGCGGGTCAACGAAGCAGCAGGCGGCAGGAAGTAGGCATTGATCACATAACCTTGGTCTTCACTGGGCACCAGGGAGCTGGGCACCCGGTTAAACAGCACGACCATCAGCGCAATCATCCCCCCAAACAGCAGCAAACCAACCGCCGTGCGCTTGAGGAAGAAACGTACGCCCGCGGTGTAACCATTGGTCAGCTTGTCAAAAACGCGGTTGAAGGCACGGAACGGTGCCGCCGGTTCGTGATGCCCGGGCTTGAGCAGCAAGGCACAGAGTGCCGGGCTTAGCGTCAGGGCAACAATGCCGGAGATCACCACCGACACGGCAATGGTGATGGCGAACTGTTTATACATTTCCCCGGCCAGGCCGCCGAGGAAGCCCACCGGCACGAATACCGCGCAGAGCACCAGCACAATGGCGATGATGGGGCCGGTTACCTCCTCCATGGCTTTGATGGTGGCCTCACGCGGCCCTACCTTGTCGGTGGCCATTACCCGCTCAACGTTCTCGATCACCACAATGGCGTCGTCCACCACGATACCGATGGCCAGTACCATGCCGAACAGGGTCAGCAGGTTGATCGAGAAGCCGAGCATGTACATACCGGCAAAGGTGCCGATCAACGAGACTGGAATCGCCAGTACCGGGATCAACGTAGCGCGCCAATTCTGCAGGAAGAGGAACACCACCAAGACCACCAGGACCAGTGCTTCGAAGAAGGTGTAAATCACCTCATCAATCGACACCCGGACGAATTTGGTGGTGTCGTACGGCACCTTGTAGGTCATGCCACTGGGGAAGGTCTTCGACAGGCGCGCCAAGGTTGTGCTGACCGCCTCAGCCGTATCCAGGGCATTTGCGCCCGGCTGCAGGTACACACCAAACGCCGCGTTTTGCTGACCGTTGAGCGAGGTCATCAGCGAGTAGTCCTGCGCCCCCAGTTCGATCCGCGCGACATCCTTGAGCAACAGGCTGGCACCGGTTTCATCGGTACGCAGGATGACGTTTTCAAATTCTTGCGGATCCGTAAAGCGGCCCTGGGTGGTCACCGTGTAGGTGAAGTCCTGCTCCTGCTTGAGTGGTTGCTGGCCGAAGCTGCCGGCGGCGAACTGCGAGTTTTGCTCACGAATCGCATTAACCACATCGGTCGGTGTCAGGTTGAACTGGGCTAACTTGTCCGGACGCAGCCAGATGCGCATGGAGTAGTCTTTCGAGCCGAACTGGCTGACATCGCCCACGCCCGGCAGGCGCTTGAGTTCGTCGATCACGTTAATCAATGCGTAGTTGCTGATATACACCGGATCACGCGAGCCATCCGGCGAATACAGGGTCACGACCTGCAGGATGTCCGAAGACTTCTTCTGCACTTTTACGCCCTGACGGCGCACTTCTTCCGGCAACTTTGCCAAGGCGGCCTGCACCCGGTTGTTGACGTCGATGGTGGCCTGGTCTGGATCAGTGCCAACCTCGAAATACACCGACAGACTCATGGCGTTGCCGCCGGAGTTGGACTGCTGGTAAATCATCCCTTCAACGCCGTTGATCGACTGCTCCAGCGGTGCGGCGACCGTCTCGGCAATTACTTGGGCGCTCGCACCGGCATAGCTGGCGCTTACCGACACTTGCGGCGGGAGAATTTGCGGGTACTGGGCGATAGGCAATGCACGCATGGCCATGAGGCCGGCCAGCACCAATAGGATGGAAATAACCGCGGCAAATACCGGGCGGTCGATAAAGAAGCGTGAGATCACCTGGGGACGCTCCTTAAGACTGGCTGGCTGCGGGGGCAGCAATACTGACCGGGCTGTCCGGGCGAACTTTGGCCAACCCTTCGACGATCACCCGATCACCTTCACTGATCCCGGAAACAATCACCCAACGCCCCTTGGCCGTATGGCCCGTGGTGACCTGGCGCATGCGCGCAATACCCGCGTCGTCGACCACATAAACAAAGGTGCCGGCAGGGCCTTGGGCAACCGCGCGCTCAGGCAGGGTCATAGCGTTAGGCAGGCTTAGGCCTTTAACCTGTACACGGACAAACTGACCGGGTAGCAGCTTCTGCTCAGGGTTAGGTACGACGGCGCGCGCACTGACCGAACCGGTACCGCGATCCACCAGGCTATCGGTAAAGTCCACCTTGCCCTCCAGCGGATAAACACTACCGTCGCCCAGGGTAATTTTCACACTCATCTTGCCGTCTTCAGGCAGCATCAGGCTGCCGTTCTGCAGGCCATTGCGGACACTGGCCACATCGGAGTCGGGCGCCGCAAAGTTGACGTAAATCGGATCCAGCTGGGTGATATTGCTCAGCAGGCTGGCATTCGGATCGCCAGCGACCATCAAACTGCCTTCGGAAACAGTTTCTTTGCTGGTAATACCAGAAATGGGCGCCTTCACCGTGGTGTAGTCGAGGTCGATCTGCTTGGACAGCACCTCGGCCTCGGCGGCCTGGATATTCGCCTTGCTCTGCTCGAAATTGGAGATGGCATTGTCCAGCTCGCTCTCGCTGGCAAAGCCCTTCTTCTGCAGCTCACGGATACGCTTGAGATCACGCTCGGTTTGCCGATAGCGCGCTTGCTCCTGCGCGAGTGCACCCTTGGCCCGACTCAGTGCGGCCTGGTAAGTACGCGGGTCGATGCGAAACATCACCTGGCCCTTCTTCACCGCGCTACCTTCTAGGTAAGTGCGTTCCTGCAGAATCCCACTGACCTGAGCGCGCACCTGAACTTCACGAAAGCCGGCCGTGCGGGCGGAGTATTCAAACTCCAGCGGCAATGCTTCGACCTTTACGGTTTCCACCACTACTTCAGGCGCGGGCGGGGCGTCAGCGGCATACAGCGGGGATGCCAGAACAGCCAGCAACAAGGAACCGGCAAGCGCCGGCAGATGACGGGGAAAAAGCATGGATGTCTCCGAAAGGACGCAGGGCGCAGCATGTGGGCCGGCAATGCTAGTTACATACACAAGTGCTTGTAAATAGAACATTGCCCTTAACTTCATTACACTTTGTGCTCAGCCTAGCCAGAAATACGCCTGCTGCCATGCGCAGAACCAAAGAAGATGCCGAAAAGACCCGAATGGCTCTGCTTGAAGCCGCCGAAACGCTGTTTCTAGAAAAAGGCGTGGCGCACACCAGCCTGGAGCACATAGCACGGCATGCGGGGGTGACGCGCGGTGCGGTGTATTGGCACTTTGCCAACAAGGCCGACCTGTTCAACGCCATGCTCGGCCAAGTACGCCTACCGCCTGAGCAGTTGACCGAGCGAATGCGCGGCTGCCCTGCTCACGACCCGCTAATAACCCTGCGCGAGCTGTGCATCGAGGCCATCGCGAACCTGGCGCGTGATCAACAAAGGCGCCGGATCTTCACCATTTTGCTGCGCAGGTGTGAATTTACCGAAGAGCTACGCGAGGCCGAAGAGCGCCACGAAAGCTTTATCAACCTGTTTATCGAACTCTGTGAGCAGCAGTTCAGCAGCCCGTCGGTCCGCTTGCGCCTGTACCCGGGGCTCAGTCCGCGCCTGGCAGCGCGGTCGGTACATGCATTAATTGTCGGCCTGTTTCACGATTGGCTGCGTGACCCCGGGCTCTTCGACCCACTGCAGGACACCGCGCCCATGATCAATGCCTGCTTTCGTGGGCTGGTCCGTGACTGGCCAGCCCAATAACTTCCCAATACTGATCAGGCTAGACCGGCGCTGTAGCCAGCTTCGGCAATCGCAATAATCAGCTGATCGCTTGGCAGGCTACTACCCACCGTCACCTCGCCACCTTGCAGCTTCACCCGCACATCTGCGGTCGCATCACGGGCCAGCACGGCCTCGGTTACCGCTTTAATGCAGTGATCACAGGTCATGCCTTCGACCCGAAATGTATGAACGCGTGTTGCTTGCATCACTAATCACCTGAATTCACCTGTTAAGGGGCACAGTGTCCTCCCTCCCAACGGGGTCAGGTCAAGCCATAAAAATGCCCCGGACATTTTTAACCCTGCACAGCAGGGTCTTAGGCGCGCCAGGTATGGCACCCCACAAAACAGCGCTTGACCCTACCAAGGTGGCAAGGTTGATTATGTTACGAAACCTAACGGAGACCGTCGCATGTCTACTCTCACCACCTTCGATCTGCCGATCCGCGGCATGACCTGCGCCAGTTGCGCCGGCCGCGTTGAGCGCGCACTAGCCAAGGTGCCCGAGGTCACAGGGGTCAGCGTCAACTTGGCCAGCGAACGGGCACGCCTCGAAGCACCAGCCGAAAGCCTGGAGCAACTGGTTGCAGCCGTCACTGCGGCCGGCTATGAGGTGCCCAGCGAACGCCTCGAACTGGCCATCAGCGGCATGACCTGCGCTAGCTGTGCCGGCCGCATCGAGCGCGCACTGGCGCAGCAGCCTGGCGTGATGTCAGTCAGCGTCAACCTGGCCACTGAACACGCGCAATTGCAGGTACTCCACGGCACTGATCTGGATGCACTCCTGCAGGCCGTCAGCCGAGCGGGCTACCAAGCCAGCCAGCTCAGCGCCACACAAAACGCACCCGCCAGCACCAGCAAACCGCTGCAGCGCGAGCGCTGGATGCTGCTTTTAGCCATCGCGCTGACCCTACCGCTGGTCATCCCCATGCTCGTCGCGCCCTTCGGGCTGCACTGGATGTTACCCGCCTGGGCGCAGTTCGCCCTCGCCACCCCGGTGCAGTTCATCTTCGGCGCACGCTTCTATCGCGCCGCCTGGAACGCACTGCGCGCCAAGGCCGGCAACATGGACCAACTGGTCGCCATTGGTACCAGTGCCGCTTATGGCTTGAGCCTCTATCAATGGGCCGTGACGCCGACCGGCGGCATGCCGCATCTGTATTTCGAAGCCTCGGCCGTGATCATTACCCTGATCCTGCTGGGCAAATACCTGGAAAGCCGCGCCAAACGCCAAACCAGCAGCGCCATCCGTGCCCTGCAAGCGTTACGCCCGGAGCGCGCCCTGCGCCTGCGCGATGGCAGCGAACAGTGGGTGGCCCTCAACGAACTGCAGCTGGGCGACCGCATTGTCGTTAAGCCGGGCGAGCGCTTCCCTGTCGATGGGCAGGTCGTAGAAGGCCGCAGCCACGCCGACGAGGCACTCATCAGCGGTGAGAGCCTGCCGCAACCCAAACAGCCCGGAGACACGGTGACCGCCGGGGCGATCAACGGCGAAGGACGCTTGCTGATCGAAACCACCGCCCTCGGTGCGGAAACCGTACTGTCGCGGATCATTCGTCTGGTCGAAGACGCCCAAGCCGCCAAGGCGCCCATCCAGAAGCTGGTGGATAAGGTCAGCCGCATCTTCGTGCCCAGCGTACTACTGATTGCCCTGGCCACACTGGTGGTCTGGCTGGCGCTCGGCGCAGGCATTGAAACGGCCTTGCTCAACGCCGTGGCGGTGCTGGTGATTGCCTGCCCCTGCGCCCTCGGCCTGGCCACGCCTACCGCCATCATGGCGGGCACCGGGGTGGCCGCGCGTCACGGCATTTTGATCAAAGATGCCGAAGCCTTAGACGTCGCCCACTCAGTCAGCCTGGTGGCATTCGACAAGACCGGCACCCTGACCTCAGGCTCACCACGCATCACCCACCTGCAGGCCGTCGACGGCGACACCCAGCAACTGCTGCAACTGGCGGGCGCGCTGCAACGCGGTAGCGAACACCCACTGGCCAAGGCGGTACTCGACCAATGTGCGGCAGAACAGCTGACACTGGCCGAGGTTAGCGACAGCAAAGCCTTGGCCGGGCGCGGTATTGCCGGGCGGATTGGCGAGCGCGAGTTGGCTCTGGGCAACAAGCGCCTGCTGGAAGAACACTGGCTGCAGAATCAAACGCTAGTCGCCGAAGCGCTGGCCTGGGAGGCCGAAGGGCGCACCCTGTCCTGGCTCGTGGAGCTGGCGCCACAACCGCAGGTGCTGGGCCTGTTTGCCTTCGGTGACATACTCAAGGAGGGCGCGGCAGACGCCATCAGCGCGCTGACTGCACAAGGTATCGCCAGCCACTTGATCAGTGGCGACAACAAAGGCAGCGTCGATGCCGTGGCAAAAGCCCTCGGCATTACCGCCGCACATGCTCAAGTGCTGCCAGCCAATAAGGCTGCAATCATCACTGAGCTGAAAAAAGACGCCGTCGTGGCCATGGTCGGCGACGGCATTAATGATGCGCCGGCGCTGGCCGCCGCCGATGTCGGTATCGCCATGGGCAGCGGCACCGATGTGGCCATGCATGCCGCCGGTATCACCTTGATGCGTGGCGACCCGCGCCTGGTCGCCGACGCTCTGGACATCAGCAAACGCACCTACAACAAAATCCGCCAAAACCTGTTCTGGGCCTTCGCCTATAACCTGATCGGCATACCGCTCGCGGCCGCTGGCTTGCTCAACCCAATGCTGGCCGGCGCCGCAATGGCCTTGTCCAGCGTCAGCGTGGTGAGCAATGCCCTGCTGTTGAAAACCTGGAAGCCGAAGAGTGATGGTCCTGTATAGCCCAGACGTGTCCGCACCATCTGTGGCGTGTGGCGCGAGCACGTCCTCGACCACCTAAACAACCTTAGGAGTCCACATGAACATTGGCCAAGCGGCAACGAAAACCGGCCTCAGCGCCAAGATGATTCGCTACTACGAAAGCATCGACCTGCTGCCCGCTGCCGCCCGTACGGACAGCGGCTACCGCCAGTACAGCGCACAGGACCTGCACCGCCTGGCCTTTATCAAGCGCTCGCGCGATCTGGGCTTCTCCCTCGCCGAAGTCAGCCAGTTGCTGGCCCTATGGCAGGACCGCCAACGCGCCAGCGCCGACGTCAAAGCCCTGGCTGCCACGCATATTGATGAACTGGAACGCAAGATCAGCGAACTCAGCGACCTGCGCGACACGCTCAAAGAGTTGATGGATAACTGCCAAGGCGACGACCGCCCGGAGTGCCCGATCCTCAGGGATCTGGCCGGGCGCACCTGCGAGCGTGACTGAAACCGCTCATAGACCGCCTGTCGGATATCCGCATTCGCTGCTAAAGGTTTTCCTCTCTATGGTCGACGAGTATCTCTTGCCTATTGCGCCTAAGTGCCTGGCACTTTCAATTCGACAAGCCATGACGCCGGTTGGTGTCATCACCTAGGGCATCAACCATGTTCAGCAATATAAAAATTGGCCAACGCATCGCCATCAGCCTCGTGCTGCTGCTTGCCCTCACGGTCGCCGTTCTAGTGAGCGTCTTTTTAAGCCGCTTCAACAATGTAATCGCCGAGGCCGAGCAACGCGAACTGCGCGGTTTGTTCAATAACATCAGCACAGCAATCGCGTCGGAAGCGGTGATGTCCGAACGCCTGTCAGCGTTAGTGGCCGGCCTTCCCGATGTCCAACAGGCCATGGCCAATGGTGATCGCGCACGCCTCGCAGACTTGTTCGTACCCGGCTATGCGAACATGAAAGAACATTACGACTTGCGTCAGTTCCAATTTCATCAGCCGCCAGCCACCTCATTTTTGCGCGTGCACGAACCTGCAAAATTTGGCGACGATTTATCGTCCATTCGCCAGACGGTGGTTCAGGTCAATACCCAGCACCGCCCGTTGAACGGCATTGAAGCCGGTGTCGCCGGCTTGGGTATTCGCGGTCTAGCACCGATCCAGGCAAATGGCCGCCATGTCGGCTCAGTCGAATTCGGTTTGTCATTCGGGCAACCGTTCTTCGAATCATTCAAGCAACGCTACAACGTTGATGTGGCCATGATGCTGCGGGAGTCATCCGGCCAATACAGCTCATTCGCCAGTACATTCAGCAATTCGCAGTTGCTGTCCAACACCCAGCGCGAAGCAGCCTTCAGCGGCCAGAACGTGGCCATTCAGACCGAACTTGACGGCCGCTCGGTCGCCGTCTTTGCCGCGCCAGTAAAAGACTTCTCCGGCAAGCCTCTCGGCCTGCTGGAAATTGCCATGGACCGCAGCTACTACGCCAATGCGCTCTCTGGTGCGCGCACTAGCGCCCTGATCGTGGCGGCTATCGCACTGGCGGTTGGCCTGATTTTGGCCACGCTGATCGCACGCAGCATTGTTCAGCCCATAAGTGCCGCAGCAGCCGCCATGCGCGATATTGCGGCTGGCGAAGGCGATCTAACCCGACGTTTGCCGATTAATGGCAGTGATGAAGTGGCTGACTTGGCGCTGGCCTTCAACAACTTTGCGGAAAAAGTGCGCATGCTGGTCGCCAACGTCGCGGGTTCCACCACCCAAGTGGCCTCGGCAGCCGAAGAAATGTCAGCGATTACCGAAGAGCTAAACCGCGATCTGGCCAACCAGCGTGGCGAAATCGAGCAAGTGGCTACGGCCATGAACGAAATGACGGCCACCGTGCAGGAAGTTGCCCGCCATGCCTCACAGGCCGCGCGCTCAGCCGAGAGCACCGACCAACAAGCGGTGCAGGGGCAGACGGTCGTGGGCCTTACCGTGAGTGCGATTGGTGCAGTCGCCAGCGATGTTGAACGCGCCACCCAGGTGATCGCCCGCCTGCAAGATGACAGCAAAAGCATCAGCAGTGTGCTGGAGGTGATCCGCGGGGTGGCTGAGCAAACCAACCTGTTGGCCCTTAATGCCGCCATTGAAGCTGCACGCGCTGGCGAGCAAGGCCGTGGTTTTGCGGTGGTGGCCGACGAGGTACGCACCCTCGCCTCGCGCACTCAGCAATCCACCGGTGAGATCCAAACAGTGATTGAACAGTTGCAAAGCGCCGCCAGCGAAGCCGCGGCCGCCATGCAGCAAAGCCAGGCAAGGGCTCACGACAGTGTCGCGCAGGCCCAGCAAGCCAGCGTCGCTCTAGAGCAGATCACCCTTTCGGTGACCAGCATCAATGACATGAATGCACAAATTGCCAGCGCTGCCGAAGAGCAGAGTGCGGTGTCGGATGAAATCAACCAGAACGTGGTCAACATCAACGACGTCGCCGACCGGGTCACCGAGTCTGCTGGGCAAACCGCGCAGGCCAGCAGCCAACTGGCACGACTGGCCATTGATCTGCAAAACCTAGTGGGCCAGTTCAAGTACCACTGACAGCTGAGACGATATGGCGGCGGATGTAACGACTGACATCCCCGCTAAATCACCCGGTGCAATGCAGCACAATCCACCGCGAAATGATCGACCAGCTCTGGCCAGGGGTTTTCCGCCAGGTTGACCAGCACGCTGCGCGCACCCGCCGCGCGGGCACACTCCAGGTCAAAGCGGTAATCGCCCACCATCACCAGCTCGCGGGGTGCCACCTGCCAGGTTTTGGCAAAATGCAGCAGGCCGCCCGGATCAGGCTTGGGCGGCGCTTCATCGCGGCCAATCACGTCCGGCACGGCAAAACAGTCGTCCAGGCCAATCGCACGCAGGGTCAGCAGCGCCAGCTCGTGGGCATTGCGGGTGAGGATACCCAGGCGGCAACCGCGCTCGCGCAGCTCACGCACCAGCGCAATCGCCCCCGGTGCCGGCTCGGAGGCCAACGCCAGTTCGCGCTCATGCTCCAGCAACCAGGCATGCTTAGCGGCGGCCAGCGCCTCAGGCAGGCTGGCCAAGTGGCCGAGAATGTCCTCGGCCAGCGGAATATCCAGAGCGCGCTTGATCGCCTCGAAATCATGCACGGCCAACGTCAGGGTGCCGTCCATGTCGAAGACCCAGTGACGGGCGCTCGCGAGGCTCACTTCCAGTCCTCCCGCAGACGAATCAAGCCTTCCTGCGCCACCGAGGCAACCAGCTGGCCCTGGCGATTAAAAATGCTGCCGCGCGCAAAACCACGGGCATTGCCGGCCCACGGGCTGTCCATGCTGTAGAGCAGCCAGTCATCCATGCGCAGGTTGCCGTGGAACCACAGCGAATGGTCGAGGCTGGCCACCTGCATAAACTTCTGCCACACCGACACGCCATGCGGCAGCATTGAGGTGGTCAGCAAATTGAAATCGCTGGCATACCCCAACAAGTATTTGTGCAGTTGCGGGTCATCGGGCAGCTCACCGGCGGCGCGGAACCACACGTGCTTGACCGGCTCACAGGGGTTCGGCGCAAAAGGGTTGCCCACCGTCACCGGGCGGATCTCGATTGGTTTGTCGCTCACCGCCCGCTCACGCATACGCTCGGGCAAGGCATCAGCGATCAGAAGCGCCAGCTCGGTTTCCGACTTAAGCCCTTCGGGCCCCGGCACATCGGGCATCAAATCCTGGTGATGAAAGCCTTCTTCATCGAACTGAAAGGAGGCGCTGCAGGTAAAGATCGGCTTGCCCTTCTGGATCGCCGTCACCCGTCGCGTACTGAAACTGCCGCCATCACGCACGCGCTCGACCTGATAGACCACCGGCAACGTGGCATCGCCAGGGCGCAGAAAGTAGCCGTGCATAGAGTGCACATGGCGCTCGGCTTCGACCGTCTGGCTGGCCGCCGAGATGCACTGGCCGAGTACCTGGCCACCGAATAGCTGACGAAAACCGAGGTCTTGGCTCACGCCGCGAAATAAATTCTCTTCAATGGTTTCCAGGCTCAGCAGGGCGACCAACTCATTCAACACCAGACTCATTTAACGCTCTCCTCTAAACCCAGGGCATCACCACGCGCGACGGCGAAACATGGTACCCGATTGCAGGACGCCAGCGCCGCACCGGGGCAGCCGCCCGCCCCGTTGATCCAGATCACGACAACCTGCATTTAGGCCGACTACCCCTTGATGGTGGCGTTCAGCCACGATACCTTGCCGATTTTTTTGCGTACTTCGCATACCGAGAGGACAGTCCCAGACCGCCCTGACTCGACCCCACTCTTTTGTAATGGCGAATCAGCATGCCTTCTGCGCGCAACCTCTCGGACATCTTCATCCAAACCTTAGAACAGGCGGCCGACAGCGTGGTGGTCATCGACAGCAGCAATAATGTGCTGCTGTTCAACCGCGCCGCTGAGCAACTCTGGGGGCTGGATCGCCGCGACGTGATCGGCCAGAACGTCAAGCTGCTGGTGCCGCAGGATATGCGTGCGCACCATGATGGTTATGTCGAGGCTAACCGCCGCACCGGCATCAATAAGATTGTCGGCAGCTCACGCACCTTGCATATAGAACGCGCCGATGGCACGCAGCGCTGGGCGTCGATGTCCATCTCCAAGATCGAGACCAATGACGAGGTGCTCTATACCGCCTTCGTCAAGGATATAACCGCACAACACCAGCAAAATGAGCAGCTAAAGCTGCTGTCATTGGTGGTCGATCGCACCGACAACGCCATCCTGATCACCGACGCTGGCGGCGAAATCATCTACACCAACAGCGGTTTCACCTACCTGTTCGGTTACTCGGCCGAACAGGCCATCAACAAGAAGCCGGCGACCCTGCTCGCGCCCTATATGCCGCCCGATGACATCACGAGCATCCGTGCCCAGCTCGCGAGCGGGCAGCCGCACAATAGCGAAACCCTGTTCTACTGCGCCGATGGCCAGCGCACCTGGTGCCACGTAACGATCAACCCGATCTTTGATGCCCAGGGCACACTCAGCAACACCGTCGCCATGTTCACCGACATCACGCACACCAAAATGCATGAGGTGCTGCACAACCGCATGCTTGAGGCGATCGTGCGCGAAGACCCGCTGGAAAGCCTGATGGAAAAGGCCTGCCGCGAAGTCGAGCGGATTGCCCCGGAAATCACCACCTCGATTCTCGCCGTCAGCCCCAATGGTCTGCTTCACCCGCTGGCGGCCCCAAGCCTGCCCAAGGCCTTTAGCAAAGCGCTGGAAGGCGTGGCCATCGGCCCTGGCGTCGGTTCCTGTGGCACCGCCGCGTACCTGGGCGAGAGTGTGCTGGTCACCGACATTGCCAACGACCCGCTGTGGGCCGACTTCAAAGTCTTAGCACTGCCCATCGGCCTGCGCAGTTGCTGGTCGACACCGATCAAGGACAACGCCGGCCGAGTGCTCGGCACCTTCGCCTTTTATTACCGCGAGCCACGCGGCCCGAGCGCCTTCCACCGGCGCCTGATCGACGTCATCGTGCACCTGTGCTCGCTGGCCTTGCAGCGCGAGGAAAGCCGCAGCAAGATCCGTCAGCTGGCGTTTTACGACAGCCTGACCAACCTGCCCAACCGCAGCCTGCTGCACGCCAGGGCCGACCAGGCACTGGCCGAGGCCGAGCGTAGCCAAGCGCAGCTGAGCGTGTTGTTTATCGACCTCGACCGCTTCAAGCAGGTCAACGATTCCCTCGGCCACCCCGCCGGTGACGAACTGCTGCGCGTGGTGGCGCAACGCCTCAGTGCCAACCGTCGCAGCTCGGATATTGTTGGACGCCTGTCCGGCGATGAGTTCGTCCTGGTGCTGCCGAACTGCGACAGCGCGCATGTCGCCGACGTGGTCGAACAATTACGCCAGACCCTCAGCGAGCCTTGCCAACTGGCCGGCAGCACCATCTGCCCATCCGCCAGTATCGGCATCAGCCTGTTCCCCAGCGACGGCCACGACATGGGCACCCTGATTCACCGCGCCGACATGGCCATGTATCAGGCCAAGAGCCAGGGCCGTGGGCGCTTCAACTTCTTCAGCCATGAGCTCAACCAGCTCGCTCAGGAGCGCCTGACCCTCGAAACGGCCCTGCGCGAAGCACTGGAAACACAACAACTGCACCTGCACTACCAACCGCAAGTGCGCATGAAAGATGGCCTGCTCTACGGCGTCGAAGCCCTGGCGCGCTGGCACCACCCGCAATTCGGCGATATATCTCCAGCGCGTTTCATCCCGCTGGCCGAAGAGTGCGGGCTGATCAACCAACTTGGGCTCTGGGCCGTGCGCGAAGCCTGTCGGCAGCTCGCGGCCTGGCGGCGTCAGGGCCTGAAAATTCCGGCTATTTCGGTGAATCTTTCGCCGACCAACTTTCACAACCTCGACTTGCCCGGGATGATTGCCAACACCCTACAGCAGCACAACCTGCAGCCCACCGATCTGACCCTGGAAATCACCGAAAGCGTGATGATGGACACCAACCCCCTCACCATGAAGACCCTCGACGACGTGCATGCTCAGGGGGTTCGGCTGTCCATGGACGACTTCGGCACCGGTTACTCCAGCCTCAGCTACCTGCGCCGCCTGCCCATCCAGGAGTTTAAGCTGGATCGCAGCTTCGTCCATGACCTGGAAAACGACGCCACCAACCGCGCCCTCAGTGAGGCGGTGATCCGCCTGGGCGAAAGCCTGCAACTGACCGTTGTCGCCGAGGGTATCGAATCCACCGGCCAACAACGTATTCTCTCGGACCAGGGTTACCACGTGGCTCAGGGTTACCTGTTCTCACGCCCCCTGTCCGCCGCCGACCTGGAAGCCTGGCTGAGCGTCGCCGTAAAGAACTAGTCCCACGCCACAACCGCCGGCACCCAGGCGGTGCCTGCGCGAGTTGTTGCATGCCACTGCCATTGATCTACCACGATGACTACAGCCCGCCCTTCCCGGCCGGGCACCGTTTCCCCATGGAAAAATTTCGCCTGCTGCGCGACCACCTGGTAGCCAGCGGCCTGTGCACGGATGCCGAACTGCTGCGCCCGGAACTCTGCGCTCCCGAGGTTCTGGCCCTGGCTCACTGCCCGGCTTATATCCAGCGTTTTGCCGGCGGCGATATGGCGTATGAAGAACAGCGCCGCCTCGGCTTGCCCTGGAGCGCCGCCCTGGCGCAGCGCACCATTCGCGCCGTGGGCGGTTCGCTGCTGGCCGCCGAGCAGGCCCTGCAGCACGGCCTGGCCTGCCACCTGGCCGGCGGCACTCACCACGCGCACTACGATCACCCGGCCGGCTTCTGCATCTTCAATGACCTCGCGGTAATCAGTCAGTACCTGCTGCAAAGCGGCAAAGCCCAACGTGTGCTGATTTTCGACTGCGACGTGCACCAGGGCGACGGCACCGCGCGCCTGCTGGAAAACACCCCGGAGGCGATCACCGTGTCGCTGCACTGCGAAAAGAATTACCCCGCGCGCAAGGCCGCCAGCGACTGGGACATTCCCCTGCCCAACGGCATGGGCGATGACGACTACCTCAAGGTGGTCAATGACACCCTCAACTACCTGCTGCCGCTGTACCAGCCGGACATCGTGCTCTACGACGCCGGCGTCGATGTGCACCAGCACGACGCCCTCGGCTACCTCAACCTCACCGATGCCGGCATCGCTGCCCGCGACGAAGCCGTGCTCAATCACTGCCTGGGCCGTGACATACCGGTGGTAGGGGTAATCGGTGGTGGCTACGACAAAGATCGTATGGCCCTGGCCAAACGCCACGGCCTTCTGCATCACAGCGCCAGCAAGGTCTGGCAGGCACGCGGGCTGGGTTAGCCACACCCGCCCACGTCAGAAACGGCACACAGCAACCGAGCGACCATATCCGCGATCAGCAGCAGCGGCGCAGCTGTGGTTAGATAATCAGCCCCGAGCCCGTGTACACACCATGAGCATGCGAACCTTACTGCTGACCGCCCTGGCCATGCTGGCTTTTGCCGGCAACTCGCTGCTGTGCCGGCTGGCGCTGCGCGAGACTGAAATCGACGCCGCCAGCTTCACCAGCCTGCGCCTGCTCGCGGGCGCGCTGACATTGTGGCTACTGCTGCGCCTGCGTAGCGCCAACACGCCGAGCGTCGGCAACTGGCCTGCGGCGGCGGCATTGTTTGTTTACGCCGCGGCGTTCTCCTTTGCCTATATCAACCTGGATGCCGGTGCGGGCGCCCTAATTCTGTTCGGCGCCGTGCAACTGAGCATGCTCGCCTGGGGCCTGTATCGCGGCGAACGGTTGAATTTAAAGGGCAGCATTGGCCTGCTTGTGGCGTTCGCCGGGTTGCTCATTCTGCTGTTGCCGGGTGCCAGCAAACCGCCAACAGCCGCCGCGCTGCTGATGCTCGTAGCGGGCGTGGCCTGGGGGATTTACTCGCTATTAGGCCGCGGCGTGAATGATCCGCTGGCGGCGACCGCCGGTAACTTTATGCGAACGGTACCCCTGACGCTGCTGCTCAGCGCCCTACTGATTGGCCAGGCCCGCTGGGATAGCGCCGGGGTGTTTTATGCACTGCTGTCCGGCGCGTTGACCTCAGGCGTCGGCTACGCCATCTGGTACAGCGCCCTGCGTGGCCTACAAGCCTTCCAGGCCGCCTGCGTGCAACTCAGCGTACCGATCATCGCTGCGCTAGCCGGTAGCCTGCTACTGGATGAAGCACTGAGCCTGCGCCTGCTGCTCAGTGCCACGGCGGTGCTCGGCGGCATTGCCTTGGTGCTTAGCGCCAAGCACCGGCGCGTTTAAACACGCAGCGGCGCTAGCCGGCCAGCACCTTATCCAGCGCCTGCTCCAGGGTCGCCACACTGCGTTCGATATTGCCCAGCTTGTCCAGCCCGAACAGGCCAAGACGGAAGGTCTGAAAATCCGCTGGCTCGTCGCACTGCAGCGGTACGCCAGCGGCAATCTGTAGGCCCTGAGCCGCAAATTTGCTGCCGTTCTTGATCTGCCCATCGTCGGTGTAACACACCACCACCCCTGGCGCTTCGAAGCCAGGCGCGGCAACACTCTTAAAGCCCTTGCGGGTCAGCATAGCGCGTACCTGATCGCCCAGCTCCTGCTGCAGGTTACGCACGGTGCTAAAGCCAATGGCCTCGGCCTCGCGCATGGCATCACGAAAGCGCGCCAGGGCATCGCTGGGCATGGTCGCGTGGTAGGCGTGACCACCCTGCTCGTAGGCCTGCATGATCTGCAGCCACTTCTTCAGGTCGCAGGCAAAGCTGGTGCTTTGCGTCGCTTCAACACGGGCTTGAGCCGCCTCGCTGAGCATCACTAGGGCGCAGCACGGCGAAGCGCTCCAGCCTTTTTGCGGGGCGCTGATCAGCACATCGATGCCGCAGGCCTGCATGTCCACCCAGAGGGTGCCGGAGGCGATGCAGTCGAGCACAAACAGGCCGCCCACGGCATGCACGGCATCCGCCACGGCGCGCAAGTAGCCGTCTGGCAGAATCATTCCGGAAGAGGTTTCCACGTGCGGGGCAAACACCACCTGCGGCTTTTCCGCCGCGATGATCGCCAACACATCGGTCAGCGGCGGCGGGCTGAATGCGGCCTGCTGGCCCTCAGTAACCGGACGGGCCTTAAGCACAATCGACTCAGAGGGTATCTGGCCCATCTCGAAAATCTGCGTCCAGCGGTAGCTGAACCAGCCATTACGGATCACCAGGCACTTCTGCCCAGTGGCCAACTGGCGCGCCACTGCTTCCATGCCGTAGGTACCGCTACCCGGTACGATGGCCATAGCGTGGGCGTTATAGACCTGCTTAAGGGTGCTGGAGATCTCCTTCATCACCCCTTGGAACGACTGCGACATATGGTTGAGGGAGCGGTCGGTGTAGACCACCGAATACTCGATCAGGCCGTCGGGGTCGATGCTGGGATAAAGGTCAGACATAAGGCGCTCCAGTCAGAAAAGGCATACCCACGACCGTGCCCGAAGCGCGGCAAAATGACAAGGTCACAGCCGCCTCGGTTAGAATGCCGGCCACCCTCGCCAGACCGCACCGCCATGACCCAGACGCCCCTCAACAACGCCTGCACTGTCACCATTATTGGCGGCGGCCCTGCCGGGCTGATGGCGGCCGAAGTGCTGGCGCAAGGCGGTGTGCAGGTAACGCTGTATGACGCCATGCCCTCGGTGGGTCGCAAGTTCCTGCTGGCCGGGGTCGGCGGCATGAACATCACCCACGCCGAAGCCAAGCCGGCGTTTATCAGCCGCTACGGCCAACGTCAGGCTGAAGTGGCTGACCTGCTGCAGGACTTCGACGCCGACACCCTGCGCACCTGGATTAACGGCCTGGGCATCGACACCTTTGTCGGCACCTCGGGCCGGGTGTTCCCCACTGATATGAAGGCCGCGCCGCTGCTGCGCGCCTGGCTCAAGCGCCTGCGTGAGTTGGGCGTGCAGATCCACACTCGCCATCGCTGGTTGGGCTGGGATGCACAGGGCGCCTTACGCATCAGCTCACCGGCCGGTGAGCTGACGGTGAGCGCCGACGCCACCCTGCTGGCCCTGGGTGGCGGCAGCTGGGCGCGCTTGGGCTCAGACGGTGCCTGGGTGCCACTGCTGCAAGCGCGCAGCGTGCAGATCGCGCCCTTGCAAGCGAGTAACTGCGGCTTCGATGTCAGCGCCTGGAGCCCGTTTCTGCGCAATAAATTCGCCGGCGCGCCACTAAAGAATGTCAGCCTGTGCTTAGCCGGCGCAGCACCGCGCCTGGGCGAGTTCGTGCTCACCGCCGGCGGCATCGAAGGTAGCCTGGTGTATGCCCTGTCGGCTGATATTCGCGAAACCATCAACCAACATGGCAGCGCCATCGTCCACCTCGACTTGCTGCCACAGACGCCACTGAACAAGCTGCAAAGCGCCTTGAGCAAACCGCGCGGCGCACATTCGATGGCCAAACACCTGCATCGCCAGGCCGGCATCGACGGCGTTAAGGCGGCCTTACTGCGCGAACTGGCGAGCGCCGAATGCTTCAATGATCCACTGCAACTGGCCCAGGCGATCAAAGCCCTGCCCATCACCCTGATCTGTCCACGCCCGCTGGATGAGGCGATCAGCAGCGCCGGCGGTGTACCCTTCGAACAGCTCGACCCAAACCTGATGCTCAAGCAACTGCCGGGGACCTTCTGCGCCGGCGAAATGCTCGACTGGGAAGCGCCAACCGGCGGTTATCTACTCACCGCCTGCTTTGCCAGCGGTCGCCGCGCCGCGCTAGGCATGCTCAACTGGCTACAACCCGCTGTCGAATAACAACGCCGCAGGCAATCGCCAGCGGCTATGCTTGCACACAGCCGCCCAAGAGCGGTGTTCTTCCACGCGCACAGGGACTCTCCAGACGTGATTCCACTAGTGGTCTGCGACGACTCGAACATGGCGCGCAAGCAATTGATCCGCGCCCTACCGCCCGAATGGCCGGTGACCATCAGCCAAGCGACAAACGGCCAGGAAGCCCTTGCCGCAGTGCGCCAGGGCTTGGCTCAGGTCATGCTGCTGGACCTGACCATGCCGGTCATGGACGGCTACGAAACCCTCGCGGCCATTCGCGCCGAGGGCCTGGCCTGCAAGGTGCTGGTGGTTTCCGGCGACGTGCAGGAAGAAGCGCTGCGCCGCGTTAAAGCGCTCGGCGCCCTGGCCTTTATCAAGAAGCCTGCCGAACCCGAAATACTGCGTGCCACCTTGCTCGAACTCGGCCTGTTCGACCCCAAGGCGACGCCTAGCGCCATCGCCCAGGCGGCAGCGCTTGATGAGCTGAAGGTCAATTTCCGCGACGCCCTGCGTGAGGTCACCAACGTCGCCATGGGCCGCGCCGCGGCGTTACTGGCCAAGGCACTCGGGGTATTCGTGCGGCTACCCGTACCGCAAGTGAATATCTTTGAAGTCAGCGAACTGCACATGACCCTCACCGACGCCATGCACGGTGAACGCATGAGCGCGGTGTGCCAGGGCTTTATCGGTGACGGCATTGCCGGTGAAGCGCTGCTGCTGTTTCATGATTCGGAAGTCGCCGATATGGCGCGCCTACTCAACTGGCAGCCAAAAGACGATTTGGAAACCTCGGAGATGCTGCTGGACCTGTCCAGCATCATCATCGGCGCCTGCCTCTCAGGCATCGCCGAGCAGATCGATGTACGGTTTTCCCAGGGCCACCCGCAGCTGCTTGGCCAGCACGCCTCCATCGAACAACTGATTCAGCTCAATCAGCGCCGCTGGAAGAAAACCCTGGCAGTGGAAGTCAGCTACAGCCTCGAAGCACATAACATCCACTTCGACCTCCTGCTGCTGTTTACCGAAGACTCGATCAAGCGCCTGACCAACAAAATCAACTACCTGATGAACTAGGCGGTACGCCAATGCCCGCACAGATAGATATTAAAGAGGTGCACTGGCTGCTCGACATCGTGCAGTGCATTGATGTCGGCGTCATCGTCCTCGACCGCCAGTATCAGGTCGAGGTGTGGAACAGCTTTATGGAAAACCACTCGGGCCTGGGCCCAGATGAGGTGCACGGCAAAACCCTGTTTAGCCTGTTTCAGGAGATCGACGAGGCCTGGCTAAAACGTAAGGTCGACACCGTGGTGCAACTGGGCACCCGTGCCTTCAGTTTGTGGGAGCAACACCCCTACCTGATGCACTTCAAGAACTACCAGCCGATCACCGGCCAGGAAGACTTTATGTACCAGAATGTCACCCTGCTGCCGCTGGCAGGCGCCACAGGTGAGGTCGAACACATCTGCGTGGTGATCTACGACATGACCGCCGCCGCCACCCACAAGAAGCAGCTAGCAGCAGCCCAAGCCGCCAGCCGCGCCTGAGATTACTTAACGAATTTACCGGGCTTGGCCGGTTTGCCTGCTTTACCGCCAAAGCTCGGCACTTTGCGCACCGCCTTAACGTCCGGCGCGACCGGTTCGTCAGCTTCCATCCAGCGGCCCAGGCTACCGCCCTTGCCGCCGCCGACTACTTTCGGCTTCTTGGCTTTCTTCGGCTTTTTCACCACCTGGCCACCGGGCAGCGTCTGCGGCACGCGGTGATCGGGGATAAAGTCGGGCTCGTCGATGCGCTGCAACACCTGCTGGGTCAGGGTTTCGATGGCTGACAGCAATTGCACCTCATCGGCGCAGACCAGCGACACCGCCTGCCCAGTGGAGCCCGCACGTCCGGTACGACCGATGCGGTGCACATAATCCTCGGCCACAATCGGCAGGTCGAAATTCACCACCAGCGGCATGGTGTCGATATCCAGCCCACGGGCCGCCACATCGGTGGCCACCAGCACCTTGACCTCGCCATCCTTGAAGCGCTGCAGAGCACGCTGGCGGGTGGCCTGGGGTTTGTCGCCATGGATCGAGTCGGCGCTGATGCCGTGGCGCTGCAGCTCGCCCTCCAGCTCATCGACGCCCTTGCGGGTTTTCACAAAGACCAGCGCCTGGCTCCAGCGCTTAGTCTGGTAGAGGTGCAAAAACAGCTCACTCTTGCGCTTCTTGTCCACCGGGATCAGCCACTGTTTAACCGACTTGGCGGCGGCGTTGCGCGGGCTGACCTCGATGCTCAGCGGGTCATTGAGCATCTCGCCAGCCATGCTGCGGATGGCTTCGGAGAAGGTTGCGGAAAACAGCAGGGTCTGGCGTTTTTTCGGCAGTGCGCGGAACACGCTCTCCAGCTCGTTGGCAAAACCCAGGTCGAGCATGCGGTCGGCTTCGTCGAGCACCAGGGTCTGCACCTGGTTGAACTTCACCGCATTCTGCCGATAGAGGTCGAGCAAGCGGCCTGGGGTGGCCACCAGCACGTCGAGGCCTTTACGCAGTTTCATCATCTGCGGGTTGATGCTGACCCCGCCATACACCGCATAACTGCGCAGCGGCAGGTCCTGCCCGTAGGTGATAAAGCTCTGCAGCACTTGCTCGGCCAGCTCACGGGTTGGCACCAGCACCAGCGCGCGCACCGAGTTGCTCGCCACCTGCGGCCCTTCCATCATCAGCCGCTGCAGCACCGGCAAGGCAAAGCCGGCGGTCTTGCCGGTGCCGGTTTGCGCAGCGGCCATCAGATCGCGGCCCTGCAGGACAGGCACAATGGCCTGCGCCTGGACGGCAGTGGGCGTTTTGTAATCAAGGCTGTCGAGGGTGCGCAGCAAAGGCTCGATCAGGCCGAGGGAGGCAAAGGTCATAGGGTTACCACAAAGAGCTAAAAGGCGATGGTGCAGAGTTTATCCTGCCTGGGCACTGGCGACCCGTTTGTCTTCAGCGGGCCAGCAACTACAAAGCCCGGATTAATCCGGGCTTTGTAAGCAAACGTATGGGCGCTGGGTCAGAACCTGTTTACGATCTCGCGAGCTAGAGCCATGCAAGGCAAAAACAGGCGAGGAAGCGGAGTTTACTGGTGTAAATGAGCATTCCAAGCTTGTTTTTAACGCAGCAGGGCCGACGCGCAGCAGATCGTATGCAGGTTCTCAGGGCTTGTGCGGACGCGCGAGAAACTCATGCGACTGCATTTCCAGCAGACGGCTGAGGGTGCGCTGGAATTCGAAGGTCAAGCGACCGCCGGTATAGAGGTCTTTAAGCTCAACCTCGGCAGAGATAATCAGCTTGACGTTACGGTCGTAAAACTCGTCCACCAAGTTGATAAAACGCCGCGCCATGTCTTCCTTGGCCACGCTCATCTGCTCGACATTGGCCAGGATCACCGCATGGAAAATCTTGCCCAGCTCGATGTAGTCATTCTGGCTACGCGGGCCGTCGCACAGTTCGCGGAACTCAAACCAGGCCACGTCGTCACCGACCTTGCGCGCGGTAATGGCCCGACTCTCGATCATCAACGGCTCGTTTTCCTGCACCACGCAATGCTCGGGCAACAGGCTGGTAAAGCTCTTCTGCAGGCTTTCTTCAGCGGCCGTACCCAGCGGCCAGTGGAACAGCTCAGCTTGCTCCAACGCGCGCAGGCGGTAATCAATACCGCTGTCGACGTTGACGATATCGGTGTGCTGCTTCAACAGGGCAATTGCGGGCAGGAATCGCGCGCGCTGCAGGCCGTCTCTGTACAGGCCGTCTGGCACGATGTTGGAGGTCGCCACCAGACTTACGCCGTTCTTGAACAACTCCTCCATCAGGGTCGCCAGAATCATCGCATCGGTAATGTCGGAGACGAAGAACTCGTCGAAGCAAATCACCCGCGCCTCATCAGCGAAACGCTTGCCAATGATGGTCAGCGGGTTCTTCTCGCCCTTAAGGGTGCGCATTTCTTCGTGCACGCGCTTCATAAAGCGGTGGAAGTGGGTGCGCACCTTGCGCTCGAACGGCAGCGCATCGAAGAAGGTGTCCACCAGGTAGGTCTTACCGCGCCCTACGCCACCCCAGAAATACAGCCCCTTAACAGGCACCGGGGGCTTTTTGCCAAACAGCTTGCCAAACAAACCTGTCGATACGCTTTCGCTGGCGACCAGGTCGTCATACAGGCGCTGCAGATGACGCACCGCTGTTTCCTGGGCGGCATCATGGAAAAAATCGGGGCGTTTGAGGTCAGCCTGGTAGCGTTCTAAGGGCGTCATAAATTCGTTAGCCGGGCAAGTAAAACGGGGGCGTCACTTTAGCGACGCCCCCGTTACTTGGCAACCAGCTTATAGGCGGCGTAGCGACCAGTAGAAAGGGCTGGGCGGCACTCCGCTTTAGCCGCGGCACAGCAATACCGAAAAGCTGTCGCGGCTAAAGCCCCTCCAACAAAGCCATCTCTGCGTTATTCCTGAGGCGCCAACGCCTCACGCAGGCGCTGGATCGCCGCCAGGCAGACGCTACTATCAGCAAACGCCGGACTCTGCGCCACGCACTCGTCGTCCAACCAGACACCGAAACCACCGTCCTGCTCGCGCACATCCAATGCCTCGCCTGACTGGAGGCGCTTATTGGCCATGCCGGCAGCCTTGCCGTCGGCAAAGGACTTGGACAGCAGCAACTGCTCGCCGGCAGCATCCAGCAGGCGGAAGCGGAAGCTGCCGTCGTCGTCACGGAAGCTGACAAAACGCGCAGTTTTACCGGCTTTTTTCTTCTCGCTGGCGCCGCTGGTCGCCTGGCTGCGGAAAGAACGTAGGCCCACGGCCTCACGCAGCTCGCCTAGGAACGGCGTAGCGGTCTTGCGCGCCTTGGCGGCACCGGCCAGGAGGATGTCTTCCAGATCCGCAGGTTTGCTGATCAGCGCGTGATAACGCTCGCGGGCTTCACCCAACTCGGTTTCCAGCAGGTTACACAGCGCCTGCTTGGCTTCACCCCAGGCCATACCGCCTTCCAGCGCGGCACGGAAATCCGCCTGCTGAGTCGGTGCGGCAAAGGCTTGATAGAGGGTGAACAGGTGCGAGTTGTCGGGGTCTTTGGCCTCACCCGGTAGCTTGGAGTCGGTGACGATACGCGCCACGGCCTCCTTGAGTTGCTTGGCACTGCCGAACAACGGGATGGTGTTGTCGTAGCTTTTGCTCATCTTGCGGCCGTCGAGGCCGGGCAAGGTGGCCACATCTTCTTCGATCACCGCTTCAGGCAGGGTGAACAGCTCTTTGCCTTGACCGAACAGGTGGTTAAAGCGCTGAGCGATATCACGGGCCATTTCCACGTGCTGGATCTGGTCGCGGCCGACCGGCACTTTGTGCGCGTTGAACATCAGAATGTCCGCTGCCATCAGCACCGGGTAGCTGAACAGACCCATGGTGATGCCCGCATCCGGGTCTTCGCCCTGCTCGACGTTCTTGTCCACCGAGGCTTTGTAGGCATGGGCGCGATTCAGCAACCCTTTGCCGGCCACGCAGGTGAGCAGCCAGCACAGCTCAGGAATCTCGGGAATATCTGACTGGCGGTAGAAGGTCGCCTTGTCGACATCCAGCCCTAGTGCCAGCCAGGTGGCGGCGATTTCCAGGCGTGAACGCTGAATACGCGCCGGGTCGTCGCACTTGATCAGCGCATGGTAGTCGGCCAGAAAATAGAACGAATCGGCATCGGCGGCGCGGCTGGCGACGATCGCAGGACGAATCGCCCCCGCATAGTTACCCAAATGCGGGGTGCCGGTGGTGGTGATGCCGGTAAGGATACGAGTGGTCATAACGTTCGCTTATCAACTCAGGCGCAGACGGCCTGTAGGGTCAGAGACGCGGCAGTAAGAGATCCTTCAGATCCGTCAGCTTGCCGTGAAAAAAGTGCCCGCATTCTGCCACTTTCAGCAGCTCATGGGCACGCCCGAGTGCCGCCGACCAGGCGTAAACCACCTGCGGGTCGATCACTTCGTCGTCTTCTGGCTGGATCAGGATCAGTGGACAGTTGCTCGCCGGCGGATGCTCCGCGGTCAGCCGGTGCACCGCTGGGGCGACCATAAAGAGCTTATTAACCGTCAGCCCTTGAGCTTCCAAACGCGCGCCCAGGGCGGCGGCGACAAAGCCGCCAAAGGAGAAACCGAGCAAGGTCAGCGGCAAATCAGGATATTGCTGGCGCAGCCACAGGGCCACAGCCTCGGCATCATCCACCTCGCCGCTGGCCATGTCGTGGCTGCCAGCGCTGGCACCGACGCCGCGGTAATTAAAACGTAAGGTGGCTAGGCCACTGTCACGGGCGGTGCGCTGCAAGGTGGAAACCACCTTATTGAGCATGGTGCCGCCTTGCACTGGATTAGGGTGACAGATCAGCGCCACACCACGGGCGTCAGGGGTGTCCAGCCACAGGGCTTCGAGTTGGCCGCTGGGGCCGGCAATCATCGTGGGGGTTTCGCGGGTGAGCAACAGGGAACTCCGTGACCTCACAGTGGGTCGACTCGTCTAGCTACAGCCTGCGCCGCACACATCATTCGGCTATACAGCGCAGGTTCGAGCCGTTAACGTAAAGCAAAGCCGTTTAGAGAGGAAGGACTCGTGGAACAGACGCTTACCGCCTGGTTGCTACCCGCCATTACCCTGGTAGCTGGCATTGCCATTGGCTTCCTGATTGCGCGCCTGGCACCCAATGCGGCCCCCAGCCGTACCCAACGCCAACTTGACGAAATTCAAGAACGCTTCGACACCTACCAGAGCGAGGTGGTTACCCACTTCAACACCACCGCCAATTTGGTGAAGAAGCTCAGCCAAACCCAGCTTGATGTGCAGCAGCATCTGTCCGAAGGGGCTAACCGCCTAGCCCTGGACGAGCTGACCCGCCAACGCCTGCTGGCCACCCTGCATGCTGAAGACAGCGGTGAAAAACGTGAGCGCCTGAAAGCCCCAGCCCACCACGAAATGCCCAAGGACTACGCACCGAAAAGCGCCGACGTGCCAGGCATGCTGGATGAAAGCTACGGCTTAAAGAAAAAGTAAGCGCCGCTCTGGCCGCCGCCTCTGGTTCTTTAGCCGACAATAAAAAGCCCCGCACTTGGCGGGGCTTTTTATTGCGCAGCGGATTTAAATCGCGCCCCGCTCGCGCAGCAGTGCCAATACCTGTTTGACACTCTCCTCCACCGACAGCGCCTGCGTGTCGATCACCAGATCGGCATTCAGCGGCACGTCGTAGGGGAAGGACTCACCCGGGATATTGTCGCCGCCGGCCGCGTACAGGCCTTGCGGGTCACGCTCGGCGCAGACTTGCGGTGAGGCCTGCACGTAGACGGTGATCAGGCGTTCAGCGCCAATCAGCGCCTTGGCCTGCTCACGGCCTTCGGCATCCGGCGCGACAAAGGCCGCCAGGGTCAGCAAGCCAGCCTCGTTGAATTGGCGCGCCACGTGGGCGGCACGCCGCCAGTTCTCGGTACGCCCAGCACGGTCCTGCGGCAGGCCCTTGTTCAGGTCGTGACGCAGGTTCTGGCCATCCAGCACATACACCGCACGACCAGAGTCGAACAGCTTGCGCTCTACGGCATAGGCCAGAGTGCTTTTGCCAGCTCCAGACAGGCCACTGAACAGCACGGTCGCGGGCTGCTGACCGAAACGCGTGGCACGCTCCTCGGTAGATACATGAGCCAGCTGGCCGTGATGCCCACCGTTACCGCCCACAGGTTCGGCGATGATCATGCCGGCACCGACAGTGCCGTTAGTCAGGCGATCAATAACGATAAACGCGCCAGTGGTGCGGTTATGCGCATAGCCGTCCAGCGCAATCGGCGCGTCCAGGGCAATGCGCACCTGGCCGATTTCGTTGAGCTGCAGGCTGCTCGCCGCCCCCTCTTCCAGGGTATTTACATCCACCCGGTGAGCGATGCTGGCAATCGAGCCAGGCACATAACTGGTCGCGCGCTTGATGTCGTACTTCTTGCCCGGCAGCATCGGCTCTTCGGCCATCCACACCAGCATGGCGTCGAAGCTGTCGACCACCTGTGGACGGTTGTCGCTGTGCACCAGCATGTCGCCACGGGAGACGTCGATTTCGTCTTCCAGGGTGATGGTGATGGCCTGGTCAGGGCCGGCATGCTCCAGCTCACCGTCGAAGGTGACGATAGATTTGACCTTACTGCCCTTGCCCGATGGCAACGCCACAACCTCGTCGCCCTTGCGCACGATGCCGCTGGCCAGGGTGCCGGCGAAACCACGAAAGTTCAGGTTAGGGCGGTTAACGTACTGCACCGGGAAGCGCAGGTCGTCGAAATTACGGTCGCCCGCCACTTCTACCGTTTCAAGAATCTCCATCAGCGACTGACCGGTGTACCAAGGCGATTGCTCGCTCTTGTTGACCACGTTGTCGCCCTTCAGCGCCGACATCGGCACGAAGTGCATCGAGCTTGGCTTGAAGGCAATGCCTTCGACGAACGCCAGGTAATCGGCCTTGATCTGCTCAAACACGCCCTGATCGAAGCCTTTGAGGTCCATCTTGTTGACCGCAATGACGATGTGCTTGATGCCCAGCAAGGAGGCAATAAAGCTGTGACGCTTGGTCTGGGTCTGCACGCCGTAACGGGCGTCGATCAGAATGATCGCCAGGTCGCAGTTGGATGCGCCGGTGGCCATGTTGCGGGTGTACTGCTCATGGCCGGGGGTGTCGGCGATGATGAACTTACGCTTGGTGGTGCTGAAATAGCGGTAGGCTACATCGATGGTGATGCCTTGCTCGCGCTCGGCCTGCAGGCCGTCGACCAGCAGCGCCAAGTCGACCTCTTCACCCGTGGTGCCGGATTTCTTCGAGTCTTTGGTGATGGCGTCCAGATGGTCTTCGTAGATCATCTTGGAGTCATGCAGCAGGCGGCCGATCAGCGTGCTTTTGCCGTCATCGACGTTGCCGCAGGTAAGAAAGCGCAGCAGCTCTTTACGCTCGTGCTGGCCCAGATAGGCGAGGATGTCCTCGCTGATCAAATCGGATTGATGCGACATATTAAAAGTACCCCTGACGTTTCTTCTCTTCCATCGAGCCGGCGGAGTCATGGTCGATGACGCGGCCTTGGCGCTCAGAGGTTTTGGCCAACAGCATTTCCTGAATAATCTCCGGCAAGCTGGTTGCCGTGGACTCCACCGCACCCGTCAGCGGGTAGCAGCCGAGGGTACGGAAGCGCACCATCTTTTTGTGGATGCTGGCTTTTTGCTCAGGGGTAAGGTGCTCAAGGATGCGCTCGTCGTCGATCATGATCAGCGCGCCGTTCATCTCGATCACTTCGCGCTCGGCGGCGAAATACAGCGGCACAATCGGGATGCTTTCCAGGTAGATGTACTGCCAGATGTCCAGCTCGGTCCAGTTGGACAGCGGGAATACGCGGATCGACTCGCCCTTCTTGACGTTGCCGTTGTACACATTCCACAGCTCAGGGCGCTGATTCTTCGGGTCCCAGCGGTGCTTGCTGTCGCGGAAGGAGTACACCCGCTCTTTAGCCCGCGACTTCTCTTCGTCGCGGCGCGCGCCACCGAATGCCGCGTCAAAGCCGTACTTGTCCAGCGCCTGCTTGAGCCCCTCGGTCTTCATCACGTCGGTGTGCTTGGCACTGCCGTAGGTGAAGGGGTTCATGTCCTGCGCCACGCCATCGGGGTTGGTGTGGGTGATCAGGTCCAGGCCGTACTCGTTAACCATCTTCTCGCGGAAGCTGTACATCTCCTGAAACTTCCAGCGCGTATCAACGTGCATCACCGGAAACGGCAGCTTGCCCGGAAAGAACGCCTTGCGTGCCAGGTGCAGCATCACGGCGGAGTCTTTACCGATGGAATAGAGCATTACCGGGTTGTCGAATTCGGCGGCCACTTCACGAATGATGTGGATACTTTCCGCCTCCAGCTGTTTCAGATGGGTCAGTTTATCGAGCATGGCTACTCACGAATGGCGATGTGTTTAGGCCGATGGCCGTGGACGAGACGGCACTCTAGCACAGCACCTTTGTCTAATCAGGAGCCTGGTTAGATCGAAACGATCTAGCTTTATGCCAGCAAAATAGACGCTCCGCGCCCATTAACGACCTCACGAAGCAGAGCCAGGCTCGGAACAATGACCGGCGACAGTAATAACCGAGCAGCCCCCGCGAGGGAATCAAATGACCGAAGGGTGCGGGCGGCTGCAGGAATACTCAGATGGGGTTGGGGCAATCGATAAATAGATGTTCAATCGCAAAGCGCCGGGCCAGGTAATCGCCCAGCGCCTGCACACCGTAACGCTCGGTGGCGTGGTGGCCGGCGGCAATAAAGCTGACGCCATTTTCGCGCGCGCTGTGGAAGGTCTGTTCTGAGGCCTCGCCGGTTAAATACAGATCAACCCCGGCTGCGATGGCCTGGTCGATATAGCCCTGACCACCGCCAGTGCACCACCCCACTCGACGGATCATGCCCTCGCCCTCGACCAACAGTGGCTCACGCCCCAGCACCCGCTGCACATGCGCGGCAAAATCCTGCGCCGTCATCGCTTCAGCCAATGAGCCGATCAGCCCTACGGTGCGCGGATTATCGGGTTCCAGCGGGCCCTCAACAGTGATGCCCAGTTGCGCCGCCAATTGCACGTTATTGCCCACCTCAGGGTGGACATCCAGCGGCAGGTGATAAGCCAGCAAGCTGATGTCGTTGCCCAGCAAGGTTTGCAAGCGGCGGCGTTTGATCCCGGTGACGCAGGCGTTCTCGCCCTTCCAGAAGTAGCCGTGGTGCACCAGTACCACGTCAGCATCGGCCTCAACGGCAGCGTCGAGTAACGCCTGACTGGCGGTGACGCCACTGACGATACGCCGAACCTGCGGCCGTCCTTCTACCTGTAAGCCATTGGGGCAGTAGTCGCTGATACGCGCGGCGTTAAGAAAGCGATCGGCTTCGTCCACCAGGGTCGTCAGGGCAATAGCCATAGGATGTCCTTAATCAAGCGTTATGAGACGCTGCTTTATTATCAGTCGCCTCTCTATAATGGCGCACCTTAAGGGCCGCACTTGCTGCCCTGCAACCCTCAGGATTGTTTCAATGCTCAAGGCCCTGCGTCCCTTCGGCTGGCCCCTACTGGTCGGTGTGCTCCTGGCACTGCTGATCATGCAGTATTTCCCGCAATGGGTCGGCTTGCCGGGACAGGACGTGCATGTGCGCCAGGCCCCGTTCTACAGCCGCATGCAGGAAGGGCCGGTGTCCTATGCCGAGGCGGTCACCACCGCGTCCCCGGCGGTCGCCAACCTGTACACCACCAAGTTCGTCAACAAGCCGCCCCACCCGCTATTCGAGGACCCGCAGTTCCGCAAGTTCTTCGGTGACAACCTGCCCAAACAACGGCGCATGGAGTCGAGCCTGGGCTCGGCTGTGATCATGAGCCCGGAAGGCTACCTGCTGACCAACAACCACGTGGTCGCCGATGCCGATCAGATCGTGGTGGCGCTAAAAGATGGCCGCGAAACCCTGGCACGACTGATTGGCAGTGATCCGGAAACCGATCTCGCGGTATTGAAAATTGACCTGCCGGACCTGCCGTTTATCATTCTCGGCCGCTCGGACAACATCCGTATTGGCGATGTCAGCCTGGCCATCGGCAACCCCTTCGGCGTCGGCCAGACCGTGACCATGGGCATCATCAGCGCCACCGGGCGCAACCAGCTGGGCCTCAACACCTACGAAGATTTCATCCAGACCGATGCGGCGATCAACCCGGGCAACTCGGGCGGCGCACTGGTGGATGCCTACGGCAACCTGATTGGCATTAACACCGCGATTTTTTCCAAATCCGGTGGTTCCCAGGGCATTGGCTTTGCCATCCCGGTGAAACTGGCGATGGAAGTGATGCAGGCGATTATCGAGCACGGCCAGGTGATTCGTGGCTGGCTGGGTATCGAGGTGCAACCGCTAACCCCAGAGCTGGCCGAGTCCTTCGGACTGGAGGGTCGTCCCGGCATCATCGTGGCCGGCATCTACCGTGACGGACCGGCACAAAAAGCCGGCCTGCAACCAGGTGATCTAATCCTCAGGATCGCCGGTGAAGCGGCCAGTGACGGCCGCAGTTCAATGAACCAGGTCGCACGCGCCAAGCCAGGCGAGCGGATCCGCATCGACATCCTGCGCAACGGCGAGCCCATGCAATTGACCGCCGAAATTGGCGTTCGACCACCCGTCAACGAAAAATAATCCGCTCTGCGTCCTGTCGCACCCGGCCGTAGAGTGGCTGCATATCTAATAAGGCGGCATAAAAAAGCCGGAGCGTTATAGCGCTCCGGCTTTTTTAAACACTTCAGATTAGAGGCTTTGCAGGGCCTCCAGCAGTGCTTGATTCTGCTCTGGCGTACCAATGGTGATGCGCAGGAACTGGGCAATGCGCTGCTGCTTGAAGTGGCGCACGATCACGCCCTGTTCACGCAAGCCCGCTGCTAGGGTCGCGGCATCTTTCTCCGGGTGACGAGCAAAGACAAAGTTCGCCGCCGAAGGCAACACCGTAAAGCCGAGCTTCTCCAGCCCAGCCACCACAACCTCACGGTTGTCGATCACCTGCTGACAGGTTTGCTGGAAATACGCCTTGTCCGCAAACGCCGCCGCCGCACCTGCAATTGCCATGCGATCCAGCGGATAAGAGTTGAAGCTGTTTTTGATCCGCTCCAGCGCCTCGATCAGGTCCGGGTGACCGACCGCAATCCCAACCCGCAGCCCAGCCAGGGAGCGCGACTTGGACAACGTTTGGCTAACCAGCAGGTTCGGATATTTATCCACCAGGCTGATCGCCGTCTCGCCGCCAAAATCGATATAGGCCTCATCGACCAGCACCACGGTATCGCTGTTGGCCTTGAGCAGCCGCTCAATGGCATCTAGGCCCAAGGCGCAACCAGTCGGCGCATTCGGATTAGGGAAGATGATGCCGCCGTTGGGCCGCACGTAATCTTCCACGCGAATCTGAAACTGCTCATCCAGCGGCACCTGTACGGAGTCGATGCCATACAGGCCGCAGTACACTGGATAGAAGCTGTAGCTGATGTCCGGAAACAGCAGCGGCTGGCCGTGTTGGAACAGGCCGTGGAAGGCGTGCGCCAACACCTCATCGGAACCATTGCCGACGAAGACCTGAGCCGTCTGCACCCCGTAATAATCGGCCACCGCTTGCTTGAGCCGGTCGCTATTCGGGTCCGGGTACAGGCGCAGGTTGTCGTTTACCTCGGCCTGCATGGCGGCAATCGCCTTGGGCGACGGGCCATAGGGATTTTCATTGGTGTTGAGTTTGACCAGCTTGGCCAGTTTCGGCTGCTCACCCGGTACATAAGGCACCAGGTCTTTGACGAAGGGGCTCCAGAATTTGCTCATCTGCCCTTCTCTCCTCGAATTCGTTGCGGTCATTGGCGGCGCTGATGGGTATCGCTTCGCTCAACCCATCCTACATTCGCTCGTTAGTTCTTGATGCGGTACTCGGCGCTGCGGGCGTGGGCAGTCAGCGACTCGCCACGGGCCAGTACACTGGCGACCTTGCCCAACTCAGAAGCACCTTCTGCCGAGCAATGGATGATCGACGAGCGCTTCTGGAAGTCATACACCCCCAGCGGCGAGGAATAGCGCGCCGTGCCGGAGGTTGGCAGCACGTGATTGGGACCTGCGCAGTAATCACCCAAGGCTTCGGCGGTGTAACGGCCCATAAAGATCGCGCCAGCATGACGGATCAACGGCAGGTACTGCTCGGGGTTTTCCACCGACAGCTCCAGGTGCTCTGGCGCGATGCGGTTGGCCACTTCAATGGCCTGCGTCATATCAGCAACCTGGATCAGTGCTCCACGGCCTTCAAGCGAGGTGCGGGCAATCGTCTCGCGCTCCAGGGTAGGCAGCAGCTTGGCGATGCTTTCGGCGACGCGGTCGAGGAAGGCCACATCCGGGCTGACCAGAATCGACTGGGCGTCCTCGTCGTGCTCGGCCTGGGAGAACAGGTCCATGGCGATCCAATCAGGATCGGTCTGGCCGTCGCACACCACGAGAATTTCCGAAGGGCCAGCGATCATATCGATGCCGACCTTGCCGAATACGTGGCGCTTGGCGGTGGCGACATAGATATTGCCGGGGCCAACAATCTTGTCCACCGACGGCACGCTTTCAGTGCCGTACGCCAGCGCGGCGACGGCCTGGGCACCACCGATGGTGAACACGCGGTCAACGCCAGCAATGCAGGCGGCAGCCAGCACAATTTCATTGATCTCGCCACGCGGCGTCGGCACCACCATCACAACTTCCGGCACGCCGGCGACCTTGGCCGGAATGGCGTTCATCAGCACTGAGGACGGATAGGAAGCCTTACCGCCTGGCACATACAAGCCAGCGCGATCCAGTGGTGTGACCTTCTGCCCCAGCACCGTGCCGTCGGCTTCGGTGTAAGTCCAGGACTCCTGCTTCTGCCGCTCGTGGTAAATCCGCACACGTTCGGCAGCCTTTTCCAGCGCACGGCGCTGCTCGTCGGTGATGCGGGTCAGGGCCAGTTCCAGGCGCTCGCGCGGCAGGATCAGGTCGGCCATCGAGGCGACATCCAGGCCATCGAACTGCTTGGTGAACTCGACCAATGCGGCATCGCCACGCTCACGCACAGCTTTGATGATATCCAGCACGCGATGGTTGACCGCATCGTCCGAGACACTTTCCCAGCTCAGCAGATGATCCAGATGCTGGGCAAAGTCCTGGTCAGCGGCATTGAGTCGGCGGATAGCGATAGGAGCGGTCATAGCGGGCCTCTTAATTGGCAAATGCTCGGGCGTCGCTAGGCTACCAAGCCCACCGCATGGACGCCCGAGAAAATTGGCTATGACACGGATAGGCAAGCGCGGCGTAATGCCGCGCAGAGGGTATTAGCGTGGGTGTCGCGCTTCGACCGCTTCACGCAGGGTGTCGATCAACAGCTGAATGCGCGCATGCTGCATCTTCATCGACGCCTTATTGACCACCAGGCGCGAGCTGATCGTGGCGATCAGCTCCTGAGCTTCCAGACCGTTGGCGCGCAAGGTGTTGCCGGTGTCGACCACATCGATGATCTTGTCCGCCAAACCCACCAGCGGCGCCAGTTCCATCGAACCGTACAGCTTGATGATGTCGACCTGACGGCCCTGCTCGGCGTAATAACGCTTGGCCACGTTGACGAACTTGGTCGCCACACGCAGCCGGCCTTTCGGCTCAGGCGCGCCGACGGCACCGGCGGTCATCAGTTTGCACTGGGCAATACGCAGGTCCAGTGGCTCATACAAACCCTGGCCGCCGTACTCCATCAGCACATCCTTACCCGCCACACCGAGGTCGGCCGCGCCGTGCTCAACATAAGTCGGCACGTCGGTGGCACGTACGATCAACAGGCGAACGTCATCCAGCGTGGTCGGGATAATCAGCTTGCGGCTTTTATCCGGATTTTCCGTCGGTTCGATGCCGGCTGCCGCGAGCAGCGGCAGGGTGTCGTCAAGAATCCGGCCTTTGGACAGAGCAATAGTCAGCATGATCTCAACCCGGTACGCGGCGAATCTTGGCACCCAAGAGCTGCAGCTTCTCTTCGATACACTCGTAACCGCGGTCGATGTGATAGATACGGTCGATCAGGGTGTCACCCTCGGCCACCAGCGCAGAGATCACCAGGCTGGCCGATGCACGCAGGTCAGTCGCCATAACTGGCGCGCCCTTGAGTTTCTCGGTGCCGGTGACGATGGCGGTGTTGCCCTCAACCTGAATCTGCGCGCCCATGCGGATCATTTCATGCACGTGCATAAAGCGATTCTCAAACACGGTTTCGATCACCGTACCGGTGCCCTCGGCAACCGCATTAAGCGCGACGAACTGCGCCTGCATGTCGGTCGGGAAAGCAGGGTACGGAGCCGTACGCAGGTTTACCGCTTTCGGCCGTTTGCCATGCATGTTCAGCTCGATCCAGTCGTTACCACAGGTGACTTCGGCACCCGCTTCCTGAAGCTTGGACAATACCGCCTCGAGGGTGGTCGGATCAGTATCCTTGACCTTGACGCGGCCACCAGTGATTGCCGCCGCCACCAGGTAGGTGCCGGTTTCGATACGGTCAGGCATCACGCTGAAACGCGCACCATGCAGACGCTCAACACCATCGATGATGATGGTGTCAGTGCCGGCACCGGTGATTTTCGCACCCATGGCGATCAGGCAATTAGCCAGGTCGACCACTTCCGGCTCACGTGCGGCGTTTTCCAACACGCTGCGGCCCTTGGCCAGAGTGGCGGCCATCATGATGTTCTCGGTACCGGTCACGCTGACGGTATCGAAGAAGAAGTGCGCGCCACGCAAGCCGCCTTCAGGCGCTTTGGCCTTGATGTAGCCGGCCTCGACATCGATGATCGCGCCCATGGCTTCGAGGCCACGGATGTGCAGATCAACCGGACGCGAACCAATGGCACAACCACCCGGCAGGGCCACTTCGGCATAGCCAAAACGCGCGACCATCGGACCGAGCACGAGGATCGAGGCGCGCATGGTTTTCACCAGCTCATAGGGTGCAACCAAGGTCTTGATTGCCCGCGCGTCGACTTCTACGCTGAGCTTTTCATCAATGATTGGCTCAATACCCATGCGACCGAACAGCTCGATCATGGTGGTGATGTCGTGCAAATGCGGCAGGTTGCAGATGGTAACGGGGGCGTCACCGAGCAGGGTAGCGGCGAGAATCGGCAGGGCAGAGTTCTTCGCCCCGGAAATGCGGATTTCGCCATCAAGGCGCACACCGCCGGTAATAATCAGTTTGTCCATGATGCTCTCGGTTTAGGAGCGCGCGGCCCAATCGGCACGGCTAAAGAATTTCATACTCACGGCGTGGATACTGCCATCGGCAATCCAAGCGTTGAGGTGAGCATAGATCTGCTGCTGACGCTTGACTGGGCTAAGTGAAGCCAGCTCGTCACTGATCAGGTTCAGCTGAAAGTTGCAGCCTTCGCCTTCAACTTCCACCTGGGTATCCGGCAATTTAGCCTCAAGGAGACTTTTTACTTCTAAGGCCTGCATGCTCAACCTCGATCAACGCATAAATTAACGACAGCCGAGCAGATGCTCGCGGGTCGGGCATCATACAAAAAAGCCCCCCGCCTGCGAACCCCGCATTCCTGCCAACCGACCGAAGCCAGGGCGACAGTTGCTCAAGATTGCAGCGGCAGAATGTCCAACAACCCGCAAACACCGGCAATTTCATGCATATCTTTGGGCAGACTGCGCACGGTTAGGGTTTTGCCTGCAGCACTGGCGTCACGCATAAAGGCCAGCAACAAGGACAGCCCGACGCTGCTGGATTTCTCCACTGCGCTGCAATCGAGCACGAACGCAGACGCCTGACTGGCCTTTAGCAAACGCGCACCCTGCTCACGCAGCGCCGGAGCGCTCTGGTAATCCAGCCCGCCAGCCAGAATGAAAACACCGGGCGAGGTTTCGCTGATGCGGGCCGAAATCACGACGCATCCGCCCCTTGACGGGCCTTGGCGACTGTTTCAGTCCAGTTATCGATGACCTTGTCCAGGTCATGGCGATTGTCTTGCATGGCTTGGGCGAACTGATCGCGGAAAAGCTTGCCGACGTTAATCCCATTGATAATCACGTTGCGCATCTTCCAGGTGCCATCCTGGCTGACCATGGTGTAAGACAGCGGATAGACCGTGCCATTACCGTCCTTGATTTCCATGTTGACCGCAGTGCGCTGCGGATCCTGCTGACCACTTACCGGCAGCACACGGATGTCCTGATTGTTGTATTCCAGTAGTGCGTTGCCATAAAACTGCATCAGGCTGCGCTTGAAGTTTTCCTGAAACCGCTGCATTTGCTCAGGCGTGGCCTGGCGCGAATAGCGCACAGTCATCACGCCACGGGAAATCCCATCAACATCCACAACCGGGCCGAGAATAGTGTTCAGCGCGTCGTAGAATGCACCCGGATCGGTACGGTATAGCTCTTTGTTGGCCTTAAGATCCGCCAGCAGCGTAGTGGTCGTCTGCTGCACGACATCATGGGCCGCCGGAGCGGCCAGCAGCGAACATGAGATGAACGCTAAGCAAACAAAAAGACTGTTACGCAGTGCTTTGATCATCGTTAGGCCCCTTATCAATTAGCCTGGTCTTTGTTGACCGAGTTGAGCAAAAACTTACCAATCAAGTCTTCCAACACCAGGGATGACTGCGTGTCATAGATGGTGCCGCCATCGCGCAACACGTCTTCTTCGCCACCCACACTGATGCCAATGTACTTCTCGCCCAGCAAGCCGGCGGTAAGAATCGAAGCGGTGGAGTCGACAGGCAAGTTATCCACGGCATCATCCAACAGCATGGTGACGCGCCCCATGTAACTGCTACGGTCCAGATCGATTGCAGTGACCTTGCCGATTGCCACACCGGCCATAGTGACTTTAGATCTGACCGTCAAACCGGCGATATTCTCAAAGTGCGCATAGACCTTATAAGTGTTGTCAGTACTGCCCACAGTCAGTCCACTGACGCGCAAAGCCAAGAGCAGCAAAGCCAATAACCCAGCCAACAAGAACAAGCCGACACCCACTTCCAGCGTGCGGTTCTGCATCAGAAATCTCCAAACATCAAAGCGGTCAGAATAAAGTCCAGCCCCAATACGGCGAGCGAGGCGTACACCACGGTTTTCGTGGTGGCACGACTAATCCCTTCCGACGTCGGCTCACAGTCATAACCCTGAAACACGGCAATCCAGGTCACCACAAACGCAAAGACCACACTCTTGATCACGCCATTGAGCACGTCTTCGCGAAACGAAACACTGCTTTGCATGTTGGCCCAGAACGAGCCTTCATAAACCCCCAGCCAGTCGATGGCGACCATAGCGCCGCCCCAGATACCGACCACACTGAAGATCATCGCCAGCAGCGGCATTGAGATAAACCCGGCCCACAAGCGCGGAGCGACAATATATTTGAGCGGGTCAACGCCAATCATCGCCAAGCTCGACAGCTGCTCGGTGGATTTCATATTGCCAATTTCCGCGGTCAACGCTGACCCGGCGCGCCCGGCAAACAACAAGGCCGTAACCACCGGCCCGAGCTCACGCAGCAAGGTCAGAGCAACCATCTGCCCCACTGCCTGCTCAGAGCCATATTGAGCCAAAATACTGAAGCCCTGCAGTGACAGCACCATACCGATAAAAATGCCGGACACGACAATGATGGCCAGCGACATCACCCCAACCGAGTACAGCTGCTTGACCAGCAATTGAAAACCATTGCCCGTCGAACCACGACCAAACAGCGCGCGCAGCAGAAACAGTCCCGAACGCCCCAGCGTGGCCACTACATCAATACCGGCGCGCCCGAACAGGCGCACCCGTTCAAGCACAGACGTCTTACGCATCAGCGCTCCCCCAGCAGATCGTCGCGGTAGTTGGCCGCAGGAAAGTGGAACGGCACGGGGCCATCAGGGATGCCCTGCATAAACTGACGTACGCGGGGGTCTTCCGAGGCTTTCAACTCCTCTGGTGTGCCCTGCCCCAATACCTGGGTATCACCGACGATATAGATGTAGTCGGCAATGCTGGCGGTTTCCGCCAGGTCATGGGAAACCACAATACTGGTGATCCCCAGCGCATCACTGAGCAGACGAATCAGTCGCACCAGCACGCCCATGGCAATGGGGTCTTGCCCCACGAAGGGCTCGTCATACATGAGTATTTGCGGATCCAGGGCAATCGCCCGCGCCAATGCCACGCGACGCTTCATCCCGCCTGACAATTCATCGGGCATCAAATCCAAGGCACCGCGCAGGCCCACCGCCTGCAGCTTCATCAGCACGATGTCGCGAATCATCTCTTCGGGTAGCTGGGTATGCACCCGCAACGGAAAGGCGACGTTTTCAAACACATCCAAGTCGGTAAACAACGCACCACTCTGGAACAACACGCCCATCTGCTTACGCATATCGAACAGATCACTGCGCGACAGCGTCGGTAGATTTACGCCATTAACCCACACCTCGCCCTGGCTCGGTTTGAGTTCGGCAGCAATCAAACGCAACAGCGTGGTTTTGCCACAGCCGGACGGCCCCATAATCCCGGTGACCTTGCCACGCGGAATACGGATATCGATGTTTTTGAAAATATCCCGCTCGCCGCGTTTAAAGCTCAGGCGTTTGAGCTCAACTGCATACGGGTTCTCGGCGTTCATCTGGACTCCTTGCTAAACGCTTGCCTGACTGACGTACAGCCCCATAAAAAGGGCACTTCTGATCGCCTAACGTGCCGAAAATGGGCGCGAACTATAGCATCGCGAGCCCCTTCGCCCAAGATTGATCTTGTCGCCATAGAAACGCGCCAGTGCCCAGCTTGAAACTGGAAACACTGGGCAGGCGCACCTTTACCGTTATAATCAGCAGCTTTTAGCCCGCACGCCGCAGAGAAGTCATGAGCCAATCCACCGATCTGATTGAGTCAGCGCAGCGCACCATTCGCTTGGAACTAGAAGCCATTCAAGACCTGCTGCAACGAATCAACGGCGATTTCGTGCGTGCTTGCGGGCTGATTCTTGCCAGCAAAGGCCGCGTGGTTGTGGTCGGCATGGGTAAATCCGGCCATGTCGGCAACAAGATTGCCGCCACCCTGGCCAGCACCGGCACCACTGCGTTCTTTGTGCACCCGGCCGAAGCCAGCCACGGCGATATGGGCATGATCACCCGCGATGACGTGGTGTTGGCACTGTCTAACTCTGGCTCCACTGTGGAAATTGTTACCCTGCTGCCGCTGATCAAGCGCCTCGGCATCACCCTTATCAGCATGACCGGCAACCCCGAATCGCCGCTGGCCAAGGCTGCCGAAGTCAACCTCGACGCCCGCGTAGCGCAAGAAGCCTGCCCACTGAACCTGGCCCCAACCTCCTCCACAACCGTATCCCTGGTACTGGGTGACGCACTGGCCATCGCTTTGCTGGAGGCCCGCGGCTTTACCGCCGAAGACTTCGCCTTCTCCCATCCGGGCGGCGCATTGGGCCGACGCTTGCTGCTCAAGGTTGAAAACGTCATGCACGCCGGCGCCAGCCTTCCGCGCGTCAAACGTGGCACCTCACTGCGCGACGCGCTGCTGGAAATGACCCAGAAAGGCCTGGGCATGACGGTCGTGACCGAAGACGATGGCCGCCTCGCCGGGGTATTCACCGATGGCGACCTGCGCCGCACCCTAGATCGCAATATCGACGTTCGCCAGACCATTATCGACGAGGTCATGACTGCGCACGGCAAGACTGCCCGCGCGGAGATGCTTGCAGCAGAGGCACTGAAAATCATGGAAGACCATAAGATCAGCTCACTAGTCGTGATCGACGACAACCAGCAACCGGTTGGCGCATTGAATATGCACGACCTGCTGCGCGCCGGAGTCATGTAATGAGTACTGACGTGAACACCCAAGACCTGCTGCAACGCGCCAAGGCCGTCAAACTGGCGATTTTCGATGTGGACGGCGTACTCACCGACGGCAAACTGTATTTCCTCGTCGACGGCAGCGAATTCAAGACCTTCAACACCCTCGACGGCCACGGCATCAAAATGCTGATCAACTCCGGCGTACGCACTGCAATCATCAGCGGCCGCAAGACCCCGGTGGTTGAACGCCGCGCGCAGAACCTGGGAATTCAACACCTGTACCAGGGCCGCGAAGACAAGCTAGTGGTACTCGATGAGCTACTCGGCGAACTGGGCCTAGACTACTCACAGGTCGCTTACCTGGGTGACGACCTGCCCGACCTGCCAGTGATGCGCCGCGTAGGCTTAGGCATGGCGGTCGCCAGCGCTGACGGTTTTGTTCGCCAACATGCTCACGGCATTACTCATGCGCGCGGCGGCGAAGGTGCTGCACGTGAGTTCTGCGAGCTGATCATGCACGCCCAAGGCACACTTGAAGCAGCTCAAGCCGCTTACCTATAAGGCCTACCATGCCCCGCAAATTATTTAATATTGCTCTGCTTGCCGGCGTCATCGCGCTGGTGGCAGCACTTGGCTACTGGAACCTCAGCCCCGACGGCTTTAATCAGCAGCCTGACAGCGCCGTGACTGACAATGCCATCGACTTTTACGCCACTAATACCTATACCGTGCAATACCAAGTCGACGGCAAACTGCACTATGAGCTGACTGCAGACAAGGTCGAGCACATCAAGGCCAGCGACATCACCCTGATGACCAGCCCGAACATGGATCTATTCCGCGGCACAGCGCTGCCCTGGAAAATCCGCAGTGAGCGCGGCGAAGTCTCTCCAGGCGGCACGGAAGTTGAATTGATCGAGAACGTGCGCGTCGATCGTACTGACGCCAAAGGCCGCCCAACTATTCTCACCACCAGCCGCCTGACCGTGTTCCCCGAGAAGGAATATGCGCAGACCCAGCAAGCCGTTAGAATCGTCGCGGCCAACGGGGTGACCACGGCAAAAGGAATGAAAGCGTACATGAATGACGGCAGGATGCTCCTGCTGTCCAACGTAAGAGGTCAGCATGAGGCTCGTTAACACCCTCCCCCTACTACTCAGCCTCAGTGCCGCACTCGGAAGTGCTAGCGCCTGGGCCCTGCCGTCCGACCGTGATCAACCGATCCGCATCCAGGCCGACAGTGCAGAGCTTGATGACAAACAAGGCGTGGCGGTCTACCGCGGCGACGTGGTGATTACTCAAGGCACACTGAAAATCACCGGCAACACCGTGACCATCACCCAGAACGCCCAGGGTGATGTCGAAGTCTTTACTTCAGTCGGCAAGCCGGCCTACTACGAACAACTGCCATCTGCCGACAAGCAGGTCGTCAAGGCCTACGGCCTGACCATCCAGTACTTTATGGCCAATGATCGCGTGGTATTGATTGACCAGGCCAAGGTGATCCAAGAAGGCAACACCTTCGAAGGCGAGAAAATCGTCTATGACACCCAGCGCCAGATCGTCAACGCCGGCCGCGCCACAGGCACCAATATCACAGCGCCACGTCCGCGCATTGACATGGTGATCCAGCCGAAGAACAAACCAGCCGACCAGCAGGCGCAGTAATAATGGCCACATTGAAAGCCCAACACCTGGCCAAAAGCTACAAAGGCCGCCAGGTCGTACGCGACGTCAGCCTGAGCATCGACAGCGGGCAGATCGTCGGATTGCTCGGCCCCAACGGTGCCGGCAAGACCACCTGCTTCTACATGATCGTCGGCCTGGTGCAAGCCGATCAGGGCCGCGTGATGATCGACGACCTCGACGTCAGCCATCAACCGATGCATGGCCGCGCGCGCGCCGGTATCGGCTACCTGCCGCAGGAAGCCTCGATCTTCCGCAAGCTCAGCGTGGCCGACAACATCATGGCCATTCTGGAAACCCGCAAAGACCTCGACGGCGCATCACGCCGCAAGGAGCTTGAGGGCCTGCTGCAGGAGTTCCATATCAGCCATATCCGCGACAACCTTGGCATGAGTTTGTCTGGCGGTGAGCGCCGCCGCGTGGAAATTGCCCGCGCCCTGGCGACCAACCCCAAGTTCATTCTGCTCGACGAACCCTTCGCAGGGGTTGACCCGATTTCCGTGGGCGACATCAAGCAGATCATCCATCACCTCAAGGCCAAGGGCATCGGCGTATTGATCACCGATCACAACGTGCGCGAGACTTTGGATATTTGCGAAACGGCTTACATTGTCAGCGACGGCCAACTGATCGCCGAAGGTGATGCCGAGACCATTCTGGCCAACCAGACAGTAAAAGAAGTTTACCTGGGGCATGAGTTCCGACTGTAACTACGGCTTTTCTCAAGCCTGTTGCAGCCAAGGCTAGGCAAAAGCTTTAGAGTCAGGCATATAATTTGCTTCCTGGCGGCGTTTTTAAAAACGCCCTGTAGTGGATTGCGCAAAGACGCCGGTAAATAAGGTCTGCAATGAAACCATCGCTCGTCCTGAGAATGGGCCAGCAGCTGACGATGACACCGCAGCTGCAACAAGCCATCCGTCTGCTCCAACTGTCGACCTTGGATCTGCAACAAGAGATCCAGGAAGCCTTGGAGTCCAACCCGATGCTCGAACGCCAAGAAGAAGGCGATGACTTCGACAACTCGGACCCCATGGCCGATGGTGCAGAAAGCGCCAACACCAGCGAGCAGGCTGAAGCCCCCTTTCAAGAAACCAGCTATCAGGAAACCACGCAGACTGTGGACAACCTGGAAGAAGGCGACTGGGGTGAGCGCATCCCTAATGAGCTGCCCGTCGACACCGTCTGGGAAGACATTTACCAGACCAGTGCCAGCAGCCTTCCCAGCAACAGCAACGATGATGACGAGTGGGATTTCACCACCCGCACCTCCAGCGGTGAGAGCCTGCAAAGCCATTTGCTGTGGCAGCTCAACCTGGCGCCGATGTCGGACAAGGACCGCCTGATTGCTGTAACCCTGATCGATTGCATCAACGACCAAGGCTACCTGGAAGAAACCCTGGATGAAGTAGTCGACGCATTTGATCCCGAGCTGGACATCGAGCTCGACGAAGTCGAAGCCGTGCTACACCGCATTCAGCAGTTCGAGCCCACCGGCATTGCCGCGCGCAACCTGGGTGAATGCCTACTGCTGCAACTGCGTCAGCTGCCGACTAAAACCCCGTGGCTGAGCGAAGCCCAGCGCCTGACCAGCGATTATCTCGACCTGCTCGGCAGCCGCGACTACAGCCAGCTGATGCGTCGCATGAAGCTCAAGGAAGACGAGCTGCGCCAGGTCATCGACCTGATCCAGACCCTCAACCCGCGCCCCGGCTCGCAGATAGAATCCAGCGAGCCGGAATACGTGGTGCCCGACGTGATCGTGCGCAAACACAACGAGCGCTGGCTGGTGGAACTGAACCAGGAAGCCATGCCCCGCCTGCGGGTCAACGCACAATACGCCGGCTTCGTGAAGCGCGCCGACTCCAGTGCCGACAACACCTTTATGCGTAACCAGTTGCAGGAAGCGCGCTGGTTTATCAAAAGCCTGCAAAGCCGCAACGAAACTCTGATGAAGGTGGCCACACAAATCGTCGAGCACCAGCGCGGCTTCCTTGATTACGGCGACGAGGCCATGAAGCCCCTCGTGCTGCACGACATTGCTGAAGCCGTAGGGATGCACGAGTCGACTATTTCACGGGTGACCACGCAGAAATTCATGCACACCCCGCGCGGTATTTACGAGCTGAAGTACTTCTTCTCCAGCCACGTCAGCACCTCTGAAGGGGGCGAATGTTCGTCGACGGCGATCCGCGCCATCATCAAAAAACTGGTCGCGGCGGAAAATGCGAAAAAGCCGTTGAGTGACAGCAAGATCGCTGGTCTACTGGAGGCACAAGGCATTCAAGTCGCTCGCCGTACGGTCGCAAAATACCGTGAGTCCCTCGGAATAGCGCCCTCTAGTGAGCGCAAACGATTGATCTAAGGCGGCACCAAGAAGGAAGACCCGTCACACTGCACAGAACCTTTCAGGCAAGGCTTTTCGCTACGCAGCTATACAGCTCAAAGCCATAAGCGCCAATGCCAAATCCGTTCTGCCAGAGTCTTCCATGCCACAGTGTTCCGGCGGCAGGCCTCTTGCCTGCCTCTTACACACGGTAACAAGGAGAAAGCGGTATGCAAGTCAACATCAGTGGACACCAGCTGGATGTGACCGACGCCCTGCGCGACTATATCGGCGAAAAACTCGGCCGATTAGAACGCCACTTCGACAAGATCACCAATGTGCAAGTCATCATGGAGGTCGAGAAACTCAAGCAGAAAATCGAAGCGACCCTGCATATTGCAGGCGGTGAAGTCGTCGCGAATGCCGAGCATGACGACATGTACGCCGCCATCGATTTACTGACCGACAAACTCGATCGACAACTCATCAAACACAAGGAAAAACAGCTCGATCGTCAACAAGGCGCTATGGCCCGCTGACGTCGTCTATCTCCTATGATCCGACTTGAAACTATCCTGACCCCCGGCCGTTCCCTCGTGAACGTGCCGGGCGGCAGCAAAAAACGTGTTCTCGAACAGATTGCCAACCTAGTGGCGCGTGAGCTGCCTGACTTGGATGGCCAAGACATCTTCGAAAGCCTGATTGCCCGTGAAAAACTCGGCTCAACCGGTTTCGGTAATGGCATTGCCATACCGCACTGCCGCCTGCCGGGTTGTACTGCGCCAATCAGCGCTTTACTGCGTTTGGACGCTGCAGTCGACTTCGACGCCATCGACGGCGCCCCCGTCGACCTGCTGTTTGTCCTGCTGGTGCCAGAAGCCGCCACTGACGCTCACCTGGAATTGCTTCGGCAGATCGCGAGCATGCTCGACCGCAGCGACGTGCGCGCCAGCCTGCGCCAAGCCGAAAGTAGCGAAGCCTTGTATCAAGTGGTCGTTGACGTACAAAGCCAACTCAATCGAGCCTGAACATGCGCCTGATCATCGTTAGCGGTCGTTCTGGCTCGGGGAAGAGCACGGCCCTTGATGTGCTCGAGGACAACGGTTTCTACTGCATCGACAACCTACCCGCGGGGCTGCTGCCAGAACTGGCCGAGCGCGCCCTGCTGCATACTGAACTGCTGCATCCGCAGGTCGCAGTATCCATCGATGCGCGCAACCTGCCGAGCCACCTCAAGCGTTTCCCCGAGCTGCTCGACGAGGTTCGCGCACGCCACATCAAATGCGATGTGCTCTACCTGGACGCCGACGAAGAAACCCTACTCAAGCGTTTCTCGGAAACCCGCCGGCGCCACCCGCTGACCAACGAGAATCGCTCGCTGGCTGAAGCCATCGCCGATGAAAGCCTGCTGCTAGGCCCGATCACCGACCTGGCCGACCTGAAGATCGATACCACCCACCTCAACCTGTACCAGTTGCGTGACAGCATCAAACTACGCCTGCTTAGCCAGCCCGAACCGGGCACGGCATTCCTGCTCGAATCGTTTGGCTTCAAACGCGGCATGCCGGTGGATGCCGACCTGGTATTCGACGTGCGCTGCTTGCCCAATCCCTACTGGAAGCCAGACCTGCGCGACTACTCGGGCCTCGACCAGCCGGTTGTCGATTACCTCACCGCCCAGGCCGATGTCGAGGAGATGTACCAAGACATCCTTGCCTACCTAAGCAAATGGCTGCCACGCTTTGCCGCCAGCAACCGCGCCTATGTCACGGTGGCGATCGGCTGCACTGGCGGGCATCATCGCTCGGTATACCTGGCCAACCGCCTGGGCGAAACACTCAAGCCCATTCTAAAAAATGTCCAGATTCGCCACCGCGACCTCAGCTAAGGAATTGCCGCGATGCCCGCCTGCGAAATCACCATTATCAACAAGCTTGGCCTGCACGCCCGTGCGGCTGCCAAATTTGTTGGCGTTGCCGGGCGCTTTCCTTGTCAGGTCAAAGTCGGTCGCAGTCCCGACAGCCTGGTGGATGGCAAAAGCATCATGGCGGTGATGATGCTCGCCGCCGGCAAAGGCACTGACGTGCACCTGCATACAGAAGGTGAGCAAGATGCCGAAGCCCTGCAGGCACTGAGTGAGTTGATCAACAACTACTTCGATGAAGGCGAGTAAAGCCGCCGACCATAAAAAAGGGCTGCTCACGCAAATGAGTAGCCCTTTTTTTGTGCCGTATTACTTAGCTACCGGCTACCGTCATCCGCTCGATGAGCACCGAACCGGTACGAATGTTACTGCGCAGCTCCAGATCATTACCGACTGCGACAATCTGCTTAAACATGTCACGCAGGTTGCCGGCGATGGTGACCTCCTGCACGGGGAACTGAATTTCCCCGTTTTCCACCCAGTAGCCGCCAGCACCGCGCGAATAATCACCGGTGACCATGTTCAGCCCCTGGCCCATCAGCTCGGTGACCAACAGCCCGCGACCCATGCGCTTCAGCAGGGCTTTCTGGTCTTCATCGCCATGGCTGACGAACAGGTTATGCACGCCGCCAGCGTTGGCCGTACTGGGCATGCCCAGCTTGCGACCGGAATAGGTACTGAGCACATAGGACAACAGCTCGCCGCGCTCGACAAACGACTTGGCATAGGTCGCCAGACCATCACCATCGAAGGCAGCACTGCCGAGTGCCCGCGGAATATGCGGCCGCTCATCGATGGTCAGCCATTCGGGAAACAGCTGCTGCCCCAAAGTCCCCTCAAGAAATGACGACTTGCGATACAGGTTGCCTCCCGAAATAGCCGCTAGAAAGCTGCCAAACAGCCCGCCTGCCAGCTCGGCGGCAAACAGCACCGGCACTTCACAGGTCGGCACCGGACGCGCGCCCAAACGGCTCACAGCTCGCTCGGCAGCCAGGCGCCCAATGCTGCTCGCATCGGCCAGCAACTCGCCCTGGCGGTTAACGTCATACCAGTAGTCGCGCTGCATCTGCCCGGCCGCTTCGGCAATCATTACGCAGCTGAGGCTGTGCCGTGTACTGGCATAACCACTGACAAAGCCATGGCTATTACCGTAAACCCGGCACCCCTGATGGGTATTGAGCGTGGTGCCATCTGCATTCTTGATCCGCTGATCAGCGGCAAAAGCCGCTGCCTCACAACTCAACGCCTGCTCAATGGCCTGCTCTGGGGTGATTGACCAGGCGTGATACAGATCCAGCTGCGGCAGTTCACGCGCCATCAGTGCAGCATCGGCCAAGCCGGCGCACTCATCCTCGGAGGCATGCTTAGCAATCGCCAACGCTGCCGCGACGGTTTCACGAATGGCCGCCTCACCGCTGGCGGACGTGCTGGCCGAGCCCTTGCGCTGGCCAACATATAACGTGATGCCAAAACCTTGATCACGGTTGAACTCGACCGTCTCCACTTCGCGCTGACGCACCGTGGTGGACAAGCCCTGCTCCACCGACACGGCCACCTCACAGGCGCTGGCCCCCTGCTTTTTCGCTTCGGCAATAATCTGCTCCACCTGCGCCTGCAATTGCGGCACGGCCTGGGGCCCGACGATGTCTACTGCACTCATAAAAACTCCTGAACGATAAGCGGCAAGCGCGACCACACAGGCCAGACGCTTACAGCTGGAAACTTGCTGCTATCATGGCGGCGTTTTCCACTGGACCGCCACCATGTCTGAATACCTTGACGACTTCTCCGGCGAGAAGAGCAAAACCCAGATCAAACGCGAGCTGCATGCGCTACAAGATCTGGGGCAACGCCTGACTACCCTGAAGCTCGATCTGCTGAACAAGCTACCGCTGACCGATGAGCTGCGCCGCGCGCTCGCCGAAGCGCCCAAGCACACCGCCAATGCGGCGAAAAAACGCCATGTGCAGTTTATCGGCCGGTTGATGCGCGACCAGGATGTCGAATCCATCCTGACCCTGCTTGACCAACTGGACGCCTCCACACGCCAGTACAACGAACGCTTCCATAACCTCGAGCGTTGGCGCGACCGCCTAATCAACGGTAACGATGACACCCTGGAGGCCTTTGTCGGCGAGTATGCCGAGGCTGACCGCCAACACCTGCGCCAATTGATCCGCCAGGCTCAACACGAACTGGCACAAAACAAAGCGCCAGCAGCTTCACGCAAAATCTTCAAATACATCCGCGAACTGGATGAAGCACAACGCGGTTTGCGCTAAGCCGCGATGGTGGGTTACGCCTTCGGCTAACCCACCCTACGCCCTTCTCAACACAACCTACGACCCTGTTCCCCCGACGGTAATCGCATCAATCTTCAGCGTCGGCTGGCCAACGCCGACCGGCACAGATTGACCATCCTTACCGCAGGTGCCTACGCCGCTGTCCAATGCCAGATCGTTACCGACCATCGACACCCGGCTCATAGCTTCTGGGCCATTACCGATCAGCGTGGCGCCTTTGACCGGCGCAGTGATCTTGCCGTCCTCGATCAAGTAGGCCTCGCTGGTGGAGAACACGAACTTGCCACTGGTGATGTCGACCTGGCCGCCGCCGAGGTTGGCGCAATAGATACCTTTCTTCACCGAACGGATGATTTCTTCCGGGTCGCTTTCACCGGCGAGCATGTAGGTGTTGGTCATGCGCGGCATCGTTAAGTGCGCGTAGGATTCGCGCCGGCCGTTACCGGTCGCTGCCACGCCCATCAGGCGGGCATTCAGTTTGTCCTGCATATAGCCCTTGAGCACACCGTTTTCGATCAGCGTGGTGCACTGGGTTGGCGTGCCTTCATCGTCCATGCTCAGCGAGCCCCGGCGCTCAAATAAAGTGCCGTCATCGACGATGGTGCACAGGCTGGAGGCGACTTTCTCGCCCATTTTGCCGCTGTAGGCTGAACTGCCCTTGCGATTGAAGTCACCTTCCAAACCATGGCCGACCGCCTCGTGCAGCAGCACACCGGACCAGCCCGCGCCCATCACCACCGGCATGCTGCCAGCGGGTGCGGGAATCGCTTCGAGGTTAACCAGCGCCTGGCGCAACGCCTCACGGGCATAGCCCATGGCGCGCTCTTCGTTATTGCTGGTTTGCTCAAGGAAATAGCGGTAATCGGTGCGCCCGCCGCCGCCATGACCGCCACGCTCGCGCCGACCGTTCTGCTCGACGATTACGCTGACGTTGAAGCGGACCAGCGGGCGGATATCAGCCCCTAAGCTGCCGTCAGCCGCGGCGACCAAGATACGATCCCAGACACCCGCCAGGCTGACTGAGACCTGCTGAATACGTGGATCGAGGGCGCGGGTGGCAACATCAATGCGCTTGAGCAGCTCGACCTTTTCCGCCCGGTCCAACACATCCAGCGGGTTGTTCTGGGCATACAAGGGCTTCACCAGCGGGCTGCTGAACGCCTGCACGCGGGCACTTTGCCCAGCTCGGGCAATCGAGCGAGCCGCACGTGCGGCCTGACTCAGGGCATCAGCGGTGATCGCATTGCTGTAGGCGAAACCGGTTTTTTCCCCGGACTGCGCGCGTACGCCAACGCCCTGGTCGAGGTTGAAGCTGCCTTCCTTGACGATGCCATCTTCCAGCGCCCAGGTTTCCGAAACTTGGCTCTGGAAGTACAGGTCAGCCGCATCCACTCCCGGCCCGGCCAACTCGGCCAAAACACCTGGCAGGTGGTCAAGGGTCAAACCGCCTGGCCCGAGCAAATGCTCGCTGACGGATACCAACATATCGCTCATAACTACTCCAAACCTGGCAGCCGCGGTTCGGCCGCTGCAAAAAATCGTTTATGTCGCACCACCGGCATCCGCTGGCGAATCGCCGCTTGCTCATTGGTATTGCGCTCAGCCAGCACCACACCAGGGCCTTGCGCCAGCTCGCCAAGTACCTGCCCCCACGGGTCGATAATCACCGAATGACCAAAGGTCTCGCGGTCGCCCGGATGCGTGCCGCCTTGCCCGGCCGCTAGCACATAACACTGGGTTTCAATCGCCCGTGCACGGGTCAATACCTGCCAATGCGCTGCGCCGGTCACGGCGGTGAATGCAGCTGGCACACTGATCAACTCTGCCCCGGCGGCGCGCAACGCGCTGTACAGCTCGGGGAAACGCAGGTCATAACAAACCGTCAGGCCTAAACGGCCGAATGGCGTGTCCGCCACCACCACTTGATTGCCGAAGGCGTAGTCATCGGATTCACGGTAGCGACCGTGACTGTCGCTGACATCCACGTCGAACAGGTGCAGCTTGTCGTAACGCGCCACCTGCTGACCACAGTCATCGATCAGCAGGGAGCACGCATGGGCTTTGGCTGCTGGTTGGCCCTCTGGCGGAAAAGGCAAGGTGCCTGCAACGATCCACAGCCCCAGTTCACGGGCGGTTTGCCGTAGCCAGGGCAAAATCGGCCCGTCACCCTGCGCTTCGGCACGCCCCAGCGCGGCGAGATCCTGCCGCCCCATGGCGGCGAAATTTTCCGGCAGCACCACCAGCCGCGCGCCCTGCGCGGCAGCCTGCTCGAGCAACTGGCGCGCCTGGTGCAAGTTGGCTGTAACGTCGGCCTGGCTGACCATTTGGATGACGGCGAGGGTCATAGCGGTTTTATCTCAATCGCGGAAATCAGCCTTCAGCTTACAAGCCATGCCGGCAGACTGCACGGCTGTCTATCCGCCGCGCAGGGTTTACTGAGGCTTTTCAAAGGGCTTATCGAAGCTGATATCCGGGCTCTGCCAAGGCCCGGTAACGTCGTATTGCACACTGGCAAAGCGCGCAACACGATCACCCAGCAGCTTATCGGCGACAAACAGCGCCCCCCCGATGGCCGGCGCACCAACAATCAGCGCCGCCAACGGCAGGTTGTTGGTCACCGGCAAGGTCACCAGCAACTTGGCATCAATGCGGTCATTGGCCATGTCCAGCGTGCCCTTCAACTCCAGGTTGCTCGATGGCCCTTCCAGGGTGATCGGCTCACGGGTGACAAACACCCCGTTTTTAGCCTCCAACACGCCTTTGACCCGGTCATAGCTCAGGCCTTTACCCAGCAGATCGGAGAAGTCCAACCGCAGGCGCCGGCCAATCGAATTAAAGTTCAGCAGCCCAAATACTCGCAGCGCCGAAGCCGGCCCTTCCACCTCGGAGAACTGCCCTTTGCGCAGGGACGCATCCAGCGTGCCGCTGAGGCGCTTCATGCTGAACCAGGCCGGTGAGCCGGGCCAATCAGCATCCACATCCACATGAAAGTCTCGGCTGCTGGCGGTGGGGGCATAGCCCCAGGCAATCAGCACGTCGGCCAGATCCGCACCACCGAGGCGACCGGCATAGGTCGTACGCATGCCACTGGCCGTTTGCAGCCAGGTCGCCCGCCCCGCCACTTTTAAGCCTTTGAGGTTGAGATCCAGCTCGCTGAAGTGCACACCCGCTTCTACCGGACGCGCCTTGAGCGACCAACTGCCCAACGGCTCGATACCTTGAAAGACTTCGTCGATGCGCACATCCAGCGCCGGGAAGCCGCTCGGATCAACCGCTGCCAGCGGATCGGGTGTATTCACCACAGGTGCGTCTTTATCCTTGAGCTGCGCTGCGGGTAAACGTAAGTAGTCGAGCGCCAGCGCGATCGGTACACCGGCAGCATCCGGCAAGCCCACCCGGCCTTTCACCTGCGGGCTGTCGAGGCTGACCGCCCAGGTCGCAGCGTCGCGCTTAACACCCACTTCCAGTGCCTCCAGGCTGACGCCAAAGCCGGTGAAGCGAGCAATACGCAACTGTGCGTCTTTGAACAATCGCTGCGCCTCATTGACTGGCAAGCTGGAATAAGGTGCCAACACCTGTTGCCAGGCCGACCAATCCAGCTCCGCCACGCGCCCACGCACGCGCAGGCCCTGGCTGGTGGGTAGGCGTGCCGGGCCGTCGGCTAAGCGGATCTCACCCCGCCCTTGATTAAACTGGCCGGGACTCGCCGCAAAAGACAGGCTCAGTAAGTCGGCATAATCCAACCAGTAACGCTGCTCGCGCCCACCCAGGCTCATACGCCACTGGGTGTCGCGCGCCTCACTGGCCGCTTTGCCGAAAGGTGCCGGCAGCGCAATCGTCGCCCCCTTGAGGGAGGAGTTCACGCGGAGCTGGCTGTCGGCGCCGTCCAGGGTCAGGCGCAAGCGGTAGGGTAGATTGCCGCCAACGGGCAGAGGCTGAGTCACGCCCAACCAGGCACTCAACGCGCTGACTGCAATTTGCCCGCTGGCGTCGATACGGCTACGCGCTTTACCCGGTGAACCCTCGGCCACGGCCTTGCCCCGCACGGCATGGCCGAGCACCTGAGCACGAATATCCGGGGCACTGAGGCCACTGGCGGTGTTGTAGCGGAATGCACCCTGCAACTGGCTGAATTGCAGTGGCGGATTAGGCAGACTGAGCTGCGCGCCTACGCTGGCGAAATCCACCACCACGGCCGGGGCCAGGCCCTTGCGCAAGGGTAAGTCGAGCTTGAGCTTGCCGGTCAACGCCCCCTCACCACTCCAGCCAGCAAAGGTATCTGCGGTGCCGATAGGCGTTTCCTGCAGGATGTGCAGGGCGTCATCAACCGAGCTGCTCAACTCACTGGTTAACAGCAAGCGCGCGGGTTGGCCCGGTAATGAGGTAGCGATTAGAGCCTCGGCATTATGCACCTGGCTATCACGCAAGCGACCCTCGGCAAGCGCCACACGCACGCCGGTGTGTTCAATTGACACCGTGCCACGCGCCTCGCGCAGTGCCGGCCAGCCTGGCTGAAAGGCCAGCTCCGCATCATGCACGGCAAAGAATAGGCTGATGCTGCGCGCTGCACTTTCCGCGCCTTTATTCAGCGAACCCTGGTACTGGAAATAGCCTTCATCGACCGTCCCGCCACGGATCGCGCTTTTCAGCCATGCATCCAGCTCATGGCTGAAGCCCGGCGAGCGGCTCGGCAGATACTTCTCGGTAAAGCGCGCATCGCCGTTACGCAGGCCAACACGTAGGTCCATATAGTCTTCTTCGGCGGGATCGAAGCGCAGGCGGATGAGAAAATCCCCGGCAGCCGGGCCTTCGTCCCCGACCACCTGTAAATACGGGCTGCGCAGGGTGAAGGCCTGCTCATCAATCTGCCAGGTCAGCAGCGCATTGGCAGTTTTGTAGTGCCAGGGGTTGGCAAACAAGGTGTCAAAATGCAGGGAGAAGTCTTCGCTATCGAGCCGCAGCTCTCCCTGGCCCAAATCACCGCTGATGCTACCGCTGACATTCTCCGCCGCTGGCGACCCATGCCATGCAGCAAAGCCGACGTGCTCCAGGTTGGCCGAGAACTGCAAGCGCTTGCTATCACTCAACCGCGGCCGGTAGTCGAGCTGGATATTGCGCAATACACCCCGCGGTTTAAGCTGCTCCAGCAACGCCAGGGCGTTGTCCGGCAATGGCGCAAGGGCCGCCACCAGCGGCTGTAACGGGGCCACATCAAGCTGGTCGGCACTGAGCAACCACTGCTCCTGCACTTCGCTGCTTTCCGCCAGCTGGGTCAACGCCAGACGCACGTCGCCCCAGCGCTGCTCACCCCGGCTGAAGGCCAGGTCATCGAGCAACAGCTGGAAACCCGAATCGGTGCGGGTGAAATAAGCATTCAGCGCCAGGTTACTCAGCACAACCGATTCGCGCTCGGCATAGCCAGCCGCAAACTGCGGCACATGCAGGCGGCTGACGGCACGCTGCACACCGCCCTTGGCCCAGCGCAACCAGAGCTCGCCGCCGAGCTGTAACTGCTCAAGCCGCCACTGCGCCAGCAGACTCGCCGGCACCCAGGCCGCCCAGTCGCTCTGCGGCAAGCTGAGATAAAGATCGGCTTCAGCATCCTGCCAGTGTTCGGCACTTAGACGCGTGCGCAACTGCAGGGCCAGCGGCTGCCCGTCCGGCAAGCGCAAACGCCCGTCCAAACGCTGCCGCGTGCTGCCGTTGTACAAGGTGAGGTTGACATAAGTCAGCGTACGCACCGGCTGATCGAACGCCTGCACGGTTACCTGGCTATTAACCAGCGTCAGGCGCTTAACCGCCTGCGACTGGGCCAGCAGTTGGCCCAGGTCCAGCGGCGCGGGCTCGCTGCGTGGCGCCAAGCCCTTGAGCGACCAGGTACCGTCTTCGCTCTGCGCCACCACCAGCTGCACGCCATCGAGTTCAAGGCGGGCAATCCGTATCTGCCGCGCCAACAGACTGGCCAGCACATCGGGCACCACGCGCACTTGATCCAACTGCAAGGCGCCCGGCCCCTCGCCAATCGCCACATCGTGGGCGGTTAGCAGCGGTGAGAAGCCTTGCCAAAGACCTTCCAGCGCGCCGATCCGCACCGGCATGGCCAATGCTTCGCGGGCTTTGTCTTCAGCCTCCAGACGGTATTCGGCGACCAGTGGCACCAACTCGCGACCGAGGCTGACGTAAAAGGCGGCGAGCACCAGCGCCAAGGCGCACAGCCCCAATGCCGTGCGCAGCAGCAGGGCGAGTCCGCGCGCCAATGCCTGCATTCAGTTCACGCCTGAGCAGTCGGCACGCATATCAGAGCAACACCACATCGTACTGCTCCTGGGAATACATGGTCTCGACCTGAAACTTGATGGTGCGACCGATAAAGGCCTCGAGATCAGCCACATTCCCCGACTCCTCATCGAGCAGGCGGTCGACCACTTTCTGGTTGGCCAGCACGCGGTAGCCTTCGGGTTGATAGGCCCGCGCCTCGCGCAAAATCTCGCGGAAGATTTCGTAACACGTGGTCTCTGCGGTTTTCAGCTTGCCGCGCCCCTGGCAGCAGCTGCATGGCTCACACAGCACCTGTTCGAGGCTTTCGCGGGTGCGTTTGCGCGTCATCTGCACCAGGCCCAGCTCGGTGATGCCAATGATGTTGGTCTTGGCGTGGTCACGCTCCAGTTGTTTCTCCAGGGTGCGCAACACCTGACGCTGGTGTTCTTCATCTTCCATGTCGATGAAGTCGATGATGATGATCCCACCCAGATTGCGCAGGCGCAGCTGCCGGGCAATCGCCGTGGCGGCTTCCAGGTTGGTCTTGAAGATGGTTTCTTCCAGCGTGCGATGGCCGACGAACGCGCCGGTGTTCACATCGATGGTGCTCATTGCTTCGGCCGGATCAATGATCAGGTAACCGCCGGACTTGAGTGGCACCTTACGTTCCAGGGCTTTCTGGACTTCGCCTTCGACGCCATACAGATCAAAAATTGGCCGCTCGCCCGGGTAATGCTCCAGGCGGTCAGCAATTTCCGGCATTAGCTCGGCAACGAACTGGGTGATTTTCTGGAAGGTCTCACGCGAGTCGACGCGAATTTTCTCGATTTTTGGATTAACCAGGTCGCGCAGGGTACGCAGCGCCAGGCTCAAGTCCTCATAAATCACCAGCGGTGTCGGAGCGACCTTCATCTGCGTGGCGATTTGCCCCCACAGACGGCGCAGGTAACGGATGTCCGCGAGAATCTCATCGGCGCCGGCGCCATCGGCGGCGGTACGCAGGATAAAACCACCGGCCTCCTCAATACCTTCGGCCGCCACACAATCGGTCACCACCTGCTTGAGGCGCTCACGCTCGGCTTCATCTTCGATTTTCAGCGAGATGCCCACATGCGCGGTGCGCGGCATGTACACCAGGTAACGCGAGGGGATCGACAGCTGGGTGGTCAGGCGCGCGCCCTTGCTGCCAATCGGGTCCTTGGTGACCTGCACCACCAGGCTTTGGCCTTCATGCACCAGGGCGCTGATGCTTTCCACCGCTGGGCCTTCACGGCTGGAGATTTCCGCGGCATGGATAAACGCGGCACGCTCCAGGCCGATATCGACAAAGGCCGCCTGCATGCCCGGCAGTACGCGCACTACCTTACCTTTGTAGATATTGCCGACGATACCGCGCTTCTGCGTGCGCTCAACGTGCACTTCCTGCAGCACGCCGTTTTCTACCACCGCCACGCGCGATTCCATTGGCGTGATGTTGATCAGGATCTCTTCACTCATGCGCTCATCTCTTCTGAGATAAAGCTGAAAGCCCGGAATCAGTGCCGATAAACACGCTCACTCACCCGCGACCCGCAACCTATTGACTGTGATCTGGCAGCGACTGCCAGCACGGAATAGCAAATTCTGCGAGCAATCCAGCCGTCTCACACAAGGGTAAACCCACTACCGCTGAATAACTGCCGTGCAACTGGCTGACGAACACCGCCGCCAGCCCTTGAATACCGTAACACCCCGCCTTGTCCTGCGGCTCACCGCTGGCCCAATAGGCGTCGATTTCAGCCTGACTCAACGCGCGGAACGTAACCTGACTGGTAACCACCCGCGCCACCACCCGCCCAGGGCTGACCAGCGCCACTGCGGTCAGCACGTCATGGCTACGACCGGACAACGCGCTGAGGGTTGCTAGGGCCTCGTCACGATCCGCGGGTTTACCGAGAACCCGCCCATCGAGCACCACCGCCGTATCAGCGCCGAGCACAACCGCCTCGTGCGTATCGCCCAAGGTGGCCAGCCCGGCTTGCGCCTTGGCTCGCGCCAGACGCTCTACATAGGCGATTGGCGGCTCGTCTGGCAATGTATTTTCATCCACCGGAGCGCTTAACGTGAGGTAGGACACGCCGATTTGCGTCAGCAGTTCACGTCGACGCGGTGATCCTGAGGCGAGATAGAGGGTGGCCATGCAGACATCTCCTTGTCGGATAAAGGCAAGGCCGAATGGCCTGCTTAGTTGACGCCCAGACGTCTATGCAGGCCGCGCAGGAGCGTGCACACCCACGGCCAGAGCAACGCACTGACCAGCGCCGGCAAGACAAACGCCAGGGTCGGTGGGCGGCTGCCCGTCAGGGCGTTCAACCACAGCTGCACCAGCTGCGCAAGGCCAAACACCACTAGCAGCACGGTGCTTTGCTGCCACATGGGGAACATGCGCAAGCGCTGATGCAGGGTCAGCACCAAAAAGGTAATCAGGGTCAGAATTAACGCATTCTGGCCGAGCAGGCTGCCGTTCAGCACATCCGCCAATAAGCCAATGCACCAGGCCGTGGTCATGCCCACACGGTGCGGCAAAGCCAGCACCCAATAGGTCAAAAACAGCGCCAGCCAGAGCGGCCGTCCCAGCTCCATAAACTTCGGCATGCTCGACACACTGAGCAGCAGCGCCAGGGAGAAGGTCAGCCAGATGACCCAGGTATTATTTGCACGCACGACCATTATTGCGCAGCCTCCGGCGGGTTAGCGGGTACGGCAGGCTGCGCAGGTAGTGCCTGCTGCAGAATTTCACGGTCCAGGGCTTCCTGTGCCTGCGCCGATTCTGTGGCGCGCTGCTCGGCGCTACGCGGATCGGTAAACACCAGCAGCATATAGCGGCTGCGGTTGAGCGACGCCGTAGGCACCGCCCGCACAATCGCAAAGGGCTGGCCGGAGTCATGAATCACTTCACTGACCGTGGCCACCGGATAACCGGCCGGGAATCGCTGGCCCATGCCGGAGCTGACCAACAAATCGCCTTCCTTGATGTCCGCCGTATCAGCCACATGGCGCAGCTCCAGGCGCTCGGGGTTACCGGTGCCGCTGGCGATAGCGCGCAGGCCGTTGCGATTAACCTGCACGGGGATGCTGTGGGTGGTGTCCGTGAGCAACAACACGCGCGAGGTATAGGGCATCACCTCGACCACCTGGCCCATCAGGCCGCGCGCATCGAGCACTGGCTGGCCCAGGACCACGCCGTCCTTCTCACCTTTATCAATCAGGATGCGGTGGGTAAAAGGATTCGGGTCGATGCCGATCAGCTCGGTGGCCAGCACTTCGTCATCGACCAAGGCGGCCGAGTTGAGCAACTCACGCAGGCGCACGTTTTGCTCAGTCAGGGCTGCCAGCTTTTGCAGGCGACGCTGCATGATCAGCTGCTCGGCTTTGAGTTGCTCGTTCTCGGCCGTCAACTCACTGCGCGTGCTCAACTCCTGCGTTGCCCCCTCCCACGCCCTTACCGGCAAGCTACCTGCCCAATAGATCGGCTCAACAATCAGCCCCAGTTGCGCACGCAGCGGCTGCAGCCAGGTGAACCGCGCATCGACCACCATCAGCGCAGCCGACAACACGGTGAACACCAACAGGCGCACACCCAGCGAAGGTCCTTTGGCAAATAGCGGTTTAATCGGCAGCTCCTCACGGCATCAGGCAGCAAACAAAAGCTGCAAGCGGGAAGATACCCGGTTGCAGCTTAGGTTCAATAGGAAAGGTCGACGCGTGCAGCACCTGTGTGGGCTGTACGGGGCGTTTAACCGGCCACCTTACTCCGAGGACAGCAGGTCCATGGTGTGGCGGTCCATCATTTCCAGCGCCTTGCCGCCACCGCGTGCCACGCAGGTCAGCGGGTCTTCGGCGACGATCACCGGCAAGCCAGTTTCCTGTGCCAGCAGCTTGTCCAGGTCACGCAGCAATGCGCCACCACCGGTCAAGACCAGGCCGCGCTCGGCGATGTCAGAGGCCAGCTCCGGCGGCGATTGCTCCAGGGCGCTTTTGACTGCCTGCACGATGGTCGCCAGGGATTCCTGCAACGCCTCAAGCACTTCATTGGAGTTCAGGGTGAAGCTGCGCGGTACGCCTTCAGCCAGGTTACGGCCGCGCACATCGACTTCACGCAGCTCGCCGCCCGGGTAGGCCGTGCCGATTTCTTGCTTAATGCGCTCAGCGGTGGATTCACCGATCAGCGAACCGTAGTTACGGCGCACATAGGTAATGATGGCTTCGTCGAAACGGTCACCACCGACCCGTACGGACTCGGCGTAAACCACGCCATTGAGCGAGATCAGGGCGATTTCCGTGGTGCCGCCACCGATGTCGACAACCATCGAACCGCGGGCTTCGTCCACCGGCAGGCCGGCACCAATGGCCGCAGCCATTGGCTCTTCGATCAGGAACACTTCGCGGGCACCGGCGCCGAGGGCCGACTCACGGATCGCGCGACGCTCAACCTGGGTGGATTTGCACGGCACACAGATCAGCACGCGCGGCGAAGGCTGCAGGAAGCTGTTTTCGTGAACCTTGTTGATGAAGTACTGCAGCATCTTCTCGCAGACGCTGAAATCGGCAATCACACCGTCTTTCATCGGACGGATGGCCGCGATGTTACCGGGCGTACGGCCGAGCATGCGCTTGGCTTCAGTACCGACCGCCACAACGCTTTTCTGGTTGTTGGCGCTGGTACGAATAGCCACGACCGACGGCTCGTTCAAAACGATGCCGCGCTCGCGGACATAAATCAGGGTATTGGCAGTGCCCAGGTCAATAGAAAGATCGCTGGAAAACATGCCACGCAGTTTTTTGAACATGGGATAGGGACCCTAGGCAACGCGTGGGTAAAAAAGTGCGGCAAACTCTAACAACGGCAGGGATTTTGAGCAAGGCACCAATATGTTAGATTGCCGCTTTTCCGGGCATTACGGCCCATCATCGCGGCCTTTGACCACCACCTGTCACTGTCTGTTCCCTGCGTTTTTTGCGCATGGCGACCCGCTCACATTTCCAAAGGCAGCCAACACTGCGCGGCCTTATATAGGGAGAAACCTGATGGCGCTTGAACGCTCCGACGTGGAGAAAATCGCTCATCTGGCCCGACTGGGCCTGAATGAAGCCGATATTCCGGGTACCACCGAGACGCTGAATAACATTCTCGGCCTGATTGATCAGATGCAGGCCGTCAATACCGATGACATCGAGCCACTGGCTCACCCACTGGAAGCCACTCAGCGCCTACGCGCCGACCAGGTCACCGAACGCAACCAGCGCGACGCCTATCAGGCCATCGCTCCGGCCGTAGAAAACGGTCTGTACCTGGTCCCGCAAGTCATCGAGTAAGGGAAACGCCTAGCCATGCATCAACTGACCCTGGCCGAGATCGCCCGCGCACTCGCCGACAAGCAATTTTCATCCGAAGAGCTGACCCGCAGCCTGCTGGCGCGTATTCAGCACCTTGACCCACAGCTCAACAGCTTTATTACCGTGACCGAAGAACTGGCGCTGAACCAGGCCAAGGCTTCAGACGCGCGCCGCGCCGCGGGCGAAAACGGCGCGCTGCTCGGCGCCCCAATCGGCCACAAAGACCTGTTCTGCACCCAAGACGTGCTGACCAGCTGCGCCTCGAAGATCCTCACGGGTTTCAAAGCCCCGTATAACGCCACTGTGGTTGAGAAGTTAGCGACAGCCGGTAGCGTGACCCTGGGCAAGCTGAACATGGACGAATTCGCCATGGGCTCGGCCAACGAGTCCAGCCACTATGGCGCGGTGAACAACCCTTGGGATCTGAGCCGCGTACCGGGTGGCTCCAGCGGTGGCTCGGCCGCTGCCGTGGCGGCGCGCCTGCTCCCCGCGGCGACCGGCACCGACACCGGCGGTTCGATCCGCCAGCCGGCGGCGCTGACCAACCTGACCGGAATCAAACCGACCTACGGCCGCGTATCGCGCTGGGGCATGATCGCTTACGCTTCCAGCCTCGACCAAGGCGGCCCACTGGCGCGCACCGCTGAAGACTGCGCCTTGATGCTGCAAGCCATGGCCGGTTTCGATGCCAAGGACAGCACCAGCGTCGACCAGCCGGTCGACGACTACCTGGCAGCACTGACTCAGCCACTCGCCGGCCTGCGCATCGGCCTGCCGAAGGAGTACTTCGGCGCGGGCCTCGATGCACGCATCGGCGAGAAGGTCATGACGGTGGTCGAAGAGCTGAAGAAGCTCGGTGCAACCGTTAAAGACATCAGCCTGCCGAACATGCAGCACGCCATTCCGGCCTACTACGTGATCGCCCCAGCCGAAGCCAGCAGCAACCTCTCGCGCTTCGACGGTGTGCGTTTCGGCTATCGCTGCGAAAACCCGGTGAACCTGGAAGACCTGTACAAGCGCTCGCGCGGTGAAGGCTTCGGCGCGGAAGTGAAGCGCCGCATCATGGTCGGCACCTACGCGCTGTCCGCCGGTTACTACGATGCCTACTACTTGAAAGCACAGAAGATCCGCCGCCTGATCAAGAATGATTTTGTCGCCGCCTTCAATGACGTCGACGTGATCCTCGGCCCAACCACGCCAAACCTGGCCTGGAAGCTCGGCGAGAAGAACAACGATCCGGTCGCGGCTTACTTGGAAGATATCTACACCATCACCGCCAACCTGGCCGGCATCCCCGGTTTGTCGATGCCTGCAGGCTTCGTCGATGGCTTGCCGGTCGGTGTGCAACTGCTCGCCCCTTACTTCCAGGAAGGCCGCTTGCTCAACGTCGCCCACCAGTACCAACAGGTCACTGACTGGCACACCCAAGCGCCGACTGGCTTCTGAGGAATAAACAGATGCAATGGGAAACCGTAATCGGGCTGGAAATTCACGCCCAGCTCAGCACCCAATCGAAGATTTTCTCCGCCAGCGCCATCACTTTTGGTGCCGAGCCCAACACCCAGGCCAGCCTGATTGACCTGGGCATGCCCGGCACGTTACCGGTGCTCAACGCCGAAGCGGTGCGCATGGCCTGCAAGTTCGGCCTGGCGATCGACGCTGAAATCGCCGGCACTAACATCTTCGCCCGTAAAAACTACTTCTACCCAGACCTGCCCAAGGGCTATCAAACCAGCCAGATGGATCACCCCATCGTTGGCAAGGGCTTCCTTGATATCACCCTGGAAGACGGCAGCCAGAAGCGCATCGGCATCACCCGTGCGCACCTGGAAGAAGACGCCGGCAAAAGCCTGCACGAAGACTTCCACGGCATGAGCGGCATCGACCTCAACCGTGCCGGCACGCCGCTGCTGGAGATCGTTTCCGAACCGGATATCCGCTCGGCCAAAGAAGCCGTGGCCTATGTCAAAGCCATCCACGCCCTGGTGCGCTACCTCGGCATCTGCGACGGCAATATGGCCGAAGGCTCGCTGCGCTGCGACTGCAACGTCTCGGTACGCCCCAAAGGCCAAGCCGAGTTCGGCACCCGCGCCGAGATCAAGAACGTCAACTCGTTCCGCTTTATCGAAAAAGCCATCAACCATGAAGTGCAGCGCCAGATCGAGCTAATCGAAGACGGCGGCAAAGTGGTGCAGGAAACCCGCCTGTACGACCCGAACAAAGACCAGACGCGCTCCATGCGCAGCAAGGAAGAAGCCAACGACTACCGTTACTTCCCCTGCCCTGACCTGCTGCCGGTGGTGATCGAGCAAAGCTTCCTCGACGAAGTACGCGCGACCCTGCCGGAACTGCCAGTCGAAAAACGCGCACGCTTTGAGAGCGAGTTCGGCCTATCCGCCTACGACGCCGACGTACTGGCCGCCAGCCGCGAACTGGCCGACTACTTCGAAGCCGTCAACGCCGTGTGCGGCGATGCCAAGCTGGCCGCTAACTGGGTGATGGGCGAGCTGTCCAGCCTGCTCAACAAGGACAACCTGGACATCGAGCAGTCGCCGGTTTCTGCCGAGCAGTTGGGCGGGATGATCCTGCGCATCAAGGACAACACCATCAGCGGCAAAATCGCCAAGATGGTCTTCGAGGCCATGGCCAACGGCGAAGGCAGTGCTGACCAGGTTATCGAAGCCAAAGGCCTGAAACAGGTCACCGACTCCGGCGCCATCGAAGCCATGCTCGATGACGTACTGGCGGCCAACGCCGAACAAGTTGAACAGTACCGCGCCAGCGATGAAGCCAAGCGCGGCAAGATGTTCGGCTTCTTTGTCGGCCAGGCGATGAAAGCCTCGAAAGGCAAGGCCAACCCCGGCCAGGTGAACCAACTGCTGAAGCAAAAGCTCGAAGGCTGAGCCGACGCTCATCCAAACCGCAGGCCATGGACGGCCCGCACCGACAACGCCGGGTTCGCCCGGCGTTGTTTTGTTCGTAAGGCGGGTAGAGCGCAGCGCCCCCTAACCCCCATCCAGCGGAGACCCTATGCGCCTGATCTTGATTGCCATCGCCAGCTTGCTGCTCAGTGCCTGCGCCAGTCAGGGCACAATTGATCCGAACGGTTATCGCGCCGAAGGCCAGGCGTCCTACTACGGCGCACGCCATCACGGCAACAAAACCGCCAGCGGCGAGCGTTTCGACCAGCACGCGCTAACCGCCGCGCATCGCAGCCTGCCGTTTGGTAGCCGCGTACAGGTCACTAACTTGCGCAATGACAAAACCGTGGTGGTGCGCATCAACGACCGCGGCCCTTACGCCAAAAAGCGCATTATCGACCTCTCGCAAAAAGCTGCCGAACAGCTGGATATGCTGCGTGACGGCGTGGTGCCGGTGCGCGTAGAACAATTGTCCGACTGAACACAGCTGTTTACAAAGAAGCCATGGACAGCCCTGTTTAGCCTCTGGCGCAACGCAAGCCGATGATTAAACTAGCGCCACTTTTATGGAGCCCCCTGCAATGACCTTGATGACCTTTGTTTACCTGATCGCCGGCCTGGTGCTGCTGGTGGCCGGCGCTGAAGTGCTGGTACGCGGCGCTGCCAAACTGGCCGCACAATTCGGCATTCCGCCGCTGATCATCGGCCTCACTGTGGTGGCATTTGGTACCAGCGCGCCGGAAACCGCCGTCAGCGTGCAAGCCGCCTTCAATAGCAGCGGCGACCTGGCGATTGGTAACGTGATTGGCAGCAATATCGCCAACGTCCTGCTGATTCTTGGCCTGACCGCAGTGGTTGCACCGCTGATCGTCTCGCGCCAGCTGATCCGCCTGGACGTCCCGATCATGATCGGCGCCAGCCTGGTGGTGTACGCCCTGGCGTGGGATGGCAGCCTCAGCCGCCTCGATGGCGCCCTGCTGTTTGCTGGCGTGCTGGCTTACACCGGCTTCCTGATCATCAGTTCGCGCCGCGACAAGAGCGCTGTCGCCGAGGATGACGAGTTTGCCAAGGAATTCGGCCTTGATGAGCCGGCCAAGCCCTATGCCTGGGCGATCAACCTGGGCCTGATCATTGCCGGCCTGGTGCTGCTGGTCACAGGCTCGAACTTCCTGGTCGAGAGCGCCGTCACCATGGCCCGCGCCCTGGGCATCTCGGAGCTGGTGATCGGCCTGACCGTGGTGGCTATAGGCACCTCACTGCCGGAGTTGGCGACCTCGATCATGGCGGCCATCAAAGGCGAGCGCGACATCGCCGTGGGCAATATCGTGGGCAGCAATATCTTCAACCTGCTGTGCGTGCTCGGCCTGGCCTCGATGGTCTCACCGCAGGCGATCAATGTGGCGGCCAACGCCCTGGCCTTCGACTTCCCGGTGATGATCGCCGTGGCGGTGGCCTGCTTGCCGATCTTCTTCGCCGGTTACCGCATCAACCGCTGGGAAGGCTTGCTGTTCCTGGCCTACTACGTGGCGTACACGGTTTACCTGGTGCTGTCGTCGACTGGCAAGCCGTTCGCCGAGGTCTTCGGTGAGGCCATGCTGGGTTATGCCTTGCCACTGACCGCCGTGACTCTGGTGATCATTGCCGGGCGCGCCTGGCACAAGCAGAAAGCCTGAGAGCCCATTAGGAGAAGAGCCGCATGAGTGACAGCCACGAACAGGGCCTGAAAGTACGCCGCGAAGTAATGGGCGACGCCTTCGTCGACCGCGCCCTGAGCAACGCCAGCGACTTTACCCAGCCGCTGCAGCACTTCGTTAACCAGCACGCCTGGGGTGGCGTCTGGACCCGCGAAGGCCTGGACCGCAAGACCCGTAGCCTGATCACTCTGTCGGCACTGACGGCGCTGAAGTGCCCGCAGGAGCTCAAGGGCCATGTGCGTGGCGCACTGAACAACGGCTGCACCGTGGCAGAAATCCGCGAAACCCTGCTGCACTGCGCGGTGTATGCCGGCGTCCCCGCCGCCATCGACGCCTTCCGCGCAGCGCAGGAAGTGATCGACGACTTCCAGAGCGCCTGAACGCCTGAACAACAAAAAGCCGACGCGAACGTCGGCTTTTTTGTGCCTGCGCTAGGCCCGCCAACAGCGCTAGATCCAGCCCACCCACTGCAAGGCCAACAACCCCAGGTTGGTACTGATCACCGACGCCAGCGTGGTAATCACAATAATCGCGGCGGCCAACTGATAGTTACCGCCAACCGCCTTGGCCATGACAAAACTGGCCGCAGCCGTCGGACTGACAAAATATAAAAACAAAATGCCCAGGTCAGCGCCGCGAAAACCGCACAGCACCGCACCCAGCGTCGCTAGGAACGGCAGCCAGAGCACTTTCATCAAGCTCGAACTGACGGCCATACCACTGCCTTGTCGCAAGGAATCCAGGGTCAGCGTGCCGCCAATACAGATCAACGCCAGCGGCAGGCTCATTTGCGCAAAGTAACCGCCGGAGGTCAGCAGCCAGGCCGGCAGCGGGATGTGCCACGCGGCAATAGGAATCGCCAGCAGCACACCGATGATCAGCGGATTGCTGGCAATGCTCTTGCTCAGGCTCCAGACATCGGTCTTCGCCTGTGGGCTGTAAATCGCCAGGATGATGGCCGACAAGACGTTGTAACTGAGGATCACCACGCCGCCGAGCACGGCACCGACCGACAGCCCGTAATCGCCATACATACTTGTGGCCAGCGCCAGCCCGACAATGCCGTTATTGCCGCGAAAGGCGCCCTGGGTGTAGATACCGCGATCCGCCTCGGGGCAACGCAAGATCGACCAGCCCCACGCCAACAGGAAGCAACCCAGGGTGGCCACCACAAAGTACAGCAGCAGTGCCGGCTGCAACGCGGTGCTTAGGTCCGCCTTGATGATGCCAAGAAACAACAGCGCCGGCAGGGTGCCGCGAAACACCAACGTCGAGGCGGTGTTAATAAACGCCGCATCAATCAACCCGAAGCGCTTGAGTGCCACGCCGAGAAAGAGCATGGAGAAGACCGGCGCGGTAACGCCAATAGTTTGCTGAACGATGGCAAGCATGACCGCCCCTGACGAGCCACTTAGTTAGGGGGCTAATGATAGCAAGGTCGCTTAGCAGAAAGCTTTCAACAGCCTTTCATGCCGTAAAAATACGCCCGCAACGCTTAGCGCCGAACCGGGCGCTTCTGCAACTTGCGTTGCAAGGTGCGCCGGTGCATGCCCAGAGCACGGGCGGTGGCGGAGATATTGCCTTCATGCTCGCTGAGCACGCGCTGGATATGCTCCCACTGCAGGCGGTCCACCGACATCGGGTTTTCCGGCACCAGGGTGTCCAGGTCGGCATGCTGGGTGAGCAGCGCCGCCAGCACATCATCGGCATCGGCCGGCTTGCACAGGTAGTTGCAAGCACCGCGCTTGATTGCCTCCACCGCCGTGGCAATGCTCGAATAGCCGGTGAGGATGACCACGCGCATCTCGGCATCCAGTTCCAGCAGCTTGGGCAGCAGCACCAGGCCAGAGTCGCCTTCCATTTTCAGGTCGACCACGGCGTAATCCGGTAGATCTTGCTCGGCCAGGGCCAAGCCTTCTTCGGCCGAACCGGCGGTGGAAACCCGCAGACCACGCCGGCTCATGGCGCGCGCCATCACGCGGGTGAAGGTGGGGTCATCATCAACCAACAGCAGGTGCGGTTGTTCTTCACCTTCGAACAGCACTTCATCGCTCATTCGGATATTTCCTTAAGCTCGGCCATAGGCGCGCGGCAACTTCAGCTCGGTGAGCGTGCCGCCTTCTTCGTGGTTATACAGTTTAACCGTACCGCCGGCACGGGTGACGCTGGCCTGACTAAGGAACAAGCCCAAACCGAAGCCCTTGCCTTTGGTAGTAAAGAACGGTCGCCCCAGTTGCTCGGCAATCGCCAGCGGCACACCAGCACCGAAGTCGCGGATGCTCAGGCGCAGCCATTGGTGGTCCCAGTCCAGGCGGATATCCAGCTTGTCCGGGCAGGCATCGGCGGCGTTGTTCAGCAAGTTGAGTAGCGCCTGGGTCAGGTCGGCCGGCGGCATCATCTTAGGTGGCGTGCCGCGGCCCAGGCATTGATAGCGATAGCTGGCTTCGGGCCGCATCAGGTGCCAACGGTTGAGGGTGGTTTCCAACCACTCCACCGAGGACAACTCGACCACCGCCTGACGCCGATCCGCCTCAGCGGCGCGCACCAGCTGCTGCAGGGTTTCCTTGCACAGCTTGACCTGCTCCTGCAGCACGGCGAGGTCTTCTTGCAGCATCGGTTCTTGATGTTCGCGGCGCAGCTCTTTAATCAGCACGCTCATGGTCGCCAATGGTGTGCCCAGCTCGTGCGCCGCACCGGCGGCCTGGGTGGCCACCGCCAGTAACTGCTGATCACGCAGGCCTTCCTCACGACGATCAGCGCGCAGTTCTTCCTGCTGACGCAGCTCTTCGGCCATCTTCGCCACAAAAAAGGTGATCAACCCGGCGGCCAAGGCAAAGCTCAGCCACATGCCGTAGATCAGCAAGCTTTCCCGTGGGCCTGTCGGCAACGCCAGCGGGTGCGACCACACCAGCAGAAAGGTGTAACCGCCCAGCGCCAGGCCAGACAAGGTAATGGTGTAGAGCCAGGGCAAGGTGGCCGCGGCGATAGTCAGCGGCACAAGGTAATAGGAGACAAAAGGGTTGGTCGAGCCACCGGAGTAGTACAGCAACACGCTGTGGATAATCAGGTCGCAAGCCAGTTGCGCGGCGTATTCCTGCTCAGTCACCGGCCACGGCCCGCGCAGACGCAACGCCGTGAGCAGACACAGCACCAGAGAGACGCCCAGAGTGACGCTCAGCTCCAGCCAGGGCAGCGGTAATGCGCCAGATTTGTAAGCCAGTCCCACGGAACCCGCCTGCGCCGCCAGCACTAGAATGCGGATCAGGGTCAGGCGCCAGAGGTTTTGCCGGCTCGCCGACAGTAGCTGCACAGGTGCGAGCATAGAATCTCCAAGATGCTCATTCAGCGAGCCGCGAAAGTATAACCAAGCCGCTACCCGCCCAACTGCGGCAACGCGCCGCAGCACATGCACGCGCGAGCAGCTGTTTCAGCGAGCGCGAGCTAGGGCCACTTCTAACGCAGTACCGCCTACGCGCAGCAGATCTTAGGCAGACTCTAAAAAGTGGAACCTGGCTTAACCCGCCTAGTCAGATAGCTACGTCTACCCTCTGGAAAGCTGCGCATAGCCCATGCGCCCATCATTTAAAGGAATCGTCATGCTGCCGTTATCCCGCATCGCCACCGCCTTTCTGCTAAGCGCCGCCACCTTACTGAGTACCACCGCCATGGCCGAAGACGCACGTTATAACCAGGTCGCGCTGCGCGCCGAGGTTAATCAGGAAATCGCCCACGACCTGATGCACGTCACCCTCTACACGGAAGCCCAAGACAGCGACCCAGCCGCCCTTGCCGCACAGATCAGCAAGACCCTGAATGCCAGCATCGCTCAGGCGCGCAAGGTCAAAGGCGTCAGCGTCGCCTCGGGCAGCCGCAACAGTTATCCGATTTATTCTGAAAACAAGGGCGATGATAAGGGCCAGAAAATCACTGCCTGGCGCGAACGCGCCGAACTGCGCCTGGAAAGTGCGGACTTCAGCACTCTGTCCACACTCACCGGAGAAATGCTGCAAACCCTGAAGATGGGGGGGATGAATTTCAGCATTGCCGACGACACCCGCAAAACCCGCGAAGATGCGCTGCTCAAAGATGCCGTCGCAGCGTTTAAAGCACGCGCTCAACTGGCCACCAAAGCCCTGGGCGGCAGCGGCTACAAACTGGTCAGCCTGAACCTGAACACGGGCGGTTTCCAACGCCCGATGCCGATGCGCATGGAAATGATGAAAGGCGCCGCCATGATGGATGCCGCGGTTACGCCAGAGATCGAAGCCGGCACCAGCCAGGTGAACATTAATGCCGATGGGGTGATCGAGGTGCAGATGCCCTGACATCTGCTACAAACAGAAGCAGCGCCGTTACCCGACGATAGCGGCGCTTTGCAATGTTTTCAGCCCACACTTATAAAAATGCGACACCCACATAGTGCTGCACCGCCATTCCTGCTCTAACAACCACATGCCGCTTGCCGTCGGCATGTGGCCTGCATAGCTTCACCCAAGGTCTCCACAAGAGCCCCCTCAGGATCACAACCACAATAACCATGAGGTCACTATGCGTAAGAATGCCGTCATCCAGGCTCTACTCGCCGCTGGGCTGATCGCCAGCACCCCGCTTGCCAGCGCTGCCGGCAACCTGGTGTTCTGCTCCGAAGGCAGCCCCGCCGGGTTCGATCCTGGCCTGTACACCACCGGCACCGACTTCGATGCTGCAGCGGAAACCGTGTTCAACCGCCTGAGCCAGTTCGAGCGTGGCGGCACCGCAGTGATCCCCGGCCTGGCCGAGAAGTGGGACATCAGTGAAGACGGCCTGAGCTACACCTTCCACCTGCGCCCGAACGTGAAATTCCATACCACCGAATACTTCACGCCGAGCCGCACCTTCAACGCCGATGACGTGCTATTCACCTTCCAGCGCATGCTCAACACCGACCATCCCTTCCGCAAAGCCTACCCGTCGGAGTTTCCCTACTTCACCGACATGGGCATGGACGCCAATATCGCCAAGATCGAAAAACTCGACGACATGACAGTCCGGTTCAGCCTCAACGAAGTGGACGCCGCCTTTATCCAGAACCTGGCGATGAGTTTTGCTTCGATCCAATCCGCCGAGTACGCCGACCAGCTGCTCAAGGCCGGCAAGGCCGCCGACATCAACCAGAAGCCCATCGGCACCGGCCCTTTCGTGTTCAGCCGTTACCAGAAAGACGCGGTGATTCGCTTCAAGGGCAACAAGGAATACTGGCAGCCGGATGAGGTGAAGATCGACAACCTGATCTTCGCCATCAACACCGACGCCTCAGTGCGCATGCAAAAGCTCAAGGCCGGCGAATGCCAGGTCACCCTATTCCCACGCCCGGCAGATCTGGACGCCCTGAAAAAAGACCCGAACCTGGTCATGCCAGAGCAGGCCGGGTTCAACGTCGGCTATATCGCTTATAACGTCACCCACCCACCGTTCGACAAACTCGAAGTGCGCCAGGCGCTGGACATGGCGGTGAACAAACAAGGGATCATCGACGCGGTTTACCAGAGCGCCGGTCAGCTGGCCGTCAGCGGCATGCCGCCGACCCAGTGGTCGTACAACGACAGCATCAAAGACCCGGCCTACGACCCGGAAAAAGCCAAGGCGCTGCTCAAGGCCGCCGGCGTCAAGGAAGGCACCGAGATCACCCTGTGGGCCATGCCGGTGCAGCGTCCGTATAATCCCAACGCCAAACTAATGGCCGAGATGCTGCAAAGCGACTGGGCCAAAGTGGGCATCAAGGCCAAGATCGTCACCTACGAATGGGGCGAATACCTCAAACGCGCCAAGGCCGGCGAACACGACGCCATGCTGATCGGCTGGAGCGGCGACAACGGTGACCCGGACAACTGGTTGGGCACCCTGTATGGCTGTGATGCGGTAGACGGCAACAACTTCTCCAAGTGGTGTGATGCCGACTACGACAAGCTGGTGAAAGCCGCCAAGCGCGTGACCGACACCGCCGAGCGCACCGAGCTGTACAAGCAAGCCCAGGTGATCCTCAAACGTGAAGTGCCGATCACACCGATCGCCCACTCCACGGTCTACCAGCCAATGAGCAACAAGGTTGTGGACTTCAGGATCAGCCCGTTTGCGTTGAACTCGTTCTACGGCGTCGGCGTTAAGTAAGTACACGCAACACGTCGGTTGGCGGGCGGTTTAGCCCCTCGCCAACCGAGCACCACCTGTAAATACCGCATAACAGCGCCCAGCCATTGCAGCCAGGCGCGCACTGGAGCACCCATTCGCATGCTGTCTTTTATTGCCCGACGTTTGGGGCTGCTGATCCCCACCTTTTTCGGCGTCACCCTGCTGACCTTCGCGCTGATCCGCATGATTCCCGGCGACCCGGTGGAAGTGATGATGGGTGAGCGCCGCGTCGACCCGGTGCTGCACGCCGAGGCCATGGAACGCTTGGGCCTGAACAAACCGCTGTATGCCCAGTATTTCGACTACATCGGCCAACTGGCCCAGGGTGATCTGGGCGAATCGCTGCGCACCCGCACCAGTGTCTGGGATGAATTCACCACACTGTTCCCCGCCACCGTGGAGCTGGCCCTGGCCGCCCTGTTATTTGCCGGCACCCTGGGCCTGATCGCCGGGGTGATCGCCGCCCTCAAGCGCGGCTCATTATTTGACCACGGAGTGATGGGCATTTCGCTCGCCGGCTACTCCATGCCGATTTTCTGGTGGGGCCTGCTGTTGATCATGTTTTTCTCGGTCTGGCTGGGCTGGACGCCAGTATCCGGGCGCATCGACCTGCTGTACGACATCCCGCCGGTCACCGGCTTTATGCTGATCGATACCCTGTTGGCCGATGAACCCGGTGCCTTTGCCGATGCCCTGCACCACCTGATTCTGCCGGCCATTGTGCTCGGCACCATCCCGCTCGCGGTGATCGCCCGCATGACCCGCTCGGCGATGCTCGAAGTGCTGCGCGAGGACTATGTGCGCACGGCCCGCGCCAAGGGCCTATCGCCAGCCCGCGTGGTGTTTGTCCATGGCCTGCGTAACGCACTGATCCCAGTGCTAACGGTCTTCGGCCTGCAAGTCGGCGCATTGCTGGCCGGCGCGGTGCTGACCGAAACCATTTTCTCCTGGCCGGGCATCGGCAAATGGCTGATCGAATCGATCGGCGCGCGCGATTATCCAGTGGTGCAGAACGGCATTCTGCTGATCGCTTGCCTGGTGATCTTGGTCAACTTCGTGGTGGACATCCTTTATGGATTGGCCAACCCACGCATTCGCCATCAGCGCTAAGAACCTACCCATGGCCTGCTACGCGTCGGCGATACCGCGTCAAAACCAGCTTCGGAATGCTCATGTGCAACAGCACACTCCGCTTCCTCAGCCGCTTTTTCCTTGTCTCGCGCTAGCTCGCGAGGCCATGTACAGGTTCTACGGAGCCCACTATGACAACTGAAACCCTAAGCACCACTCTCGACCAGAGCCTGCTCTACCCCTCGCCACTCAAAGAGTTCTGGCAAGCCTTTGCCCACAACAAAGGCGCGGTCGCCGGCCTGCTGTTTATGATTTTGCTGGTGATCTGCGCGCTGTTTGCGCCGTGGATCGCCCCGCACGACCCCAGCGAGCAATACCGCGACTTTATGTTGACCCCGCCGGCCTGGCTGGAGGGCGGTCAAGTGCAATTCCTACTGGGCACCGATGAAGTCGGCCGCGACCTGCTCTCGCGGCTAATCCATGGTGCGCGGCTGTCGTTGCTGATTGGTCTGGCCTCGGTGCTGATGTCGCTGATCCCCGGCATTCTCATGGGCCTGGTTGCTGGCTTCTTTCCGCGACTGCTTGGCCCGTCGATCATGCGCCTGATGGACATCATGCTGGCCCTGCCATCCTTGCTGCTGGCGGTGGCCATCGTCGCCATCCTCGGCCCGGGGCTGATCAATACCATCTTCGCCATCGCCATCGTCTCGCTGCCTTCCTACGTCCGCCTGACCCGCGCCGCAGTGATGGGCGAGCTGAACCGCGATTACGTCACCGCCTCGCGCCTGGCCGGTGCCAGCCTGCCGCGGCTGATGTTTATCACCGTGCTGCCCAACTGCATGGCACCGCTGATTGTGCAGGCCACCCTGAGTTTCTCTTCGGCCATTCTCGATGCCGCAGCCCTGGGCTTTCTCGGCCTCGGCGTACAACCGCCAACGCCTGAGTGGGGCACCATGCTGGCCTCAGCGCGCGACTACATCGAACGCGCCTGGTGGGTGGTCAGCCTGCCCGGCTTGACCATTCTGCTCAGCGTGCTGGCAATCAATCTGATGGGCGACGGGCTGCGTGATGCACTCGACCCTAAGCTGAAAAATGCGCAGTGAGGAGACGAGCATGAGCCACCCTGCAGAACATTTCGTAGGATGGGTAGAGCACAGCGACACCCATCATCGCCGCTCGACCAACAGCATGGGTATCGCACGACTCAACCCATCCTACCGGCGTCCGAATGCACGCCCGGAGACCGCCGCATGAGCTTACTGGATATCAAGAACCTGTCCGTGCGCTTCGGCGGCGCTGGCGCGGCACCCGTAGTCGACGGCCTCGACCTGAGCGTGGCCAAGGGTGAAGTGCTGGCGATTGTCGGTGAATCCGGTTCGGGTAAATCAGTGACCATGCTGGCGCTGATGGGCCTGGTTGACGCGCCCGGCATCGTCACGGCAGACAGCCTGCAATTCGATGGCACCGACATGCTGCGCCTCAAAGGACGGCAGCGACGGCATATCGTCGGCAAAGACCTATCGATGGTTTTCCAGGACCCCATGACCGCCCTCAACCCCAGTTTTACCGTGGGTTATCAGATCGAGGAAGTGCTGCGTCAGCACCTACACCTCAAAGGCCAGGCCGCTCGCCAGCGCGCGCTGCAACTGCTCGACCGGGTGGAAATCCCCGCCGCCGCCAGCCGCCTGAATGCTTACCCGCATCAACTCTCCGGCGGTATGAGCCAACGCGTGGCGATTGCCATGGCGATTGCCGCCGAACCGAAACTGCTGATTGCCGACGAGCCGACCACGGCGCTGGATGTGACCATCCAAGCGCAGATCATGGAGCTGCTGGTCGGGCTGCAACGCGAACAGGACATGGGCCTGATCCTGATCACCCATGACCTCGCCGTAGTAGCCGAAACCGCACAACGGGTCTGCGTGATGTATGCCGGGCAAGCGGTGGAAATCGGCAGCGTGCCGCAGCTGTTCGATACCCCGACGCACCCCTATACCGAAGCGCTGCTCAAGGCGATTCCTGAGCACAGCCAGGGCCAGCGCCGCCTGACCACCCTGCCCGGCATTGTCCCTGGCCGCTATGACCGGCCAACCGGCTGCCTGCTGTCACCGCGCTGCCCTTATGCCGAACCTCGCTGTCACGACCAGCGGCCAAGCCTGGATACGCATGCACGCGGCGCGGCGCGCTGCTTCTACCCGCTCAACCTGACTGCGGAGGTGGCCTGATGAGCGCCGTTCTGACTGCTCGCGACCTCACCCGCCACTACGACATTTCCCGCGGGTTGTTCCAGCCCAACGCCCAGGTGCAGGCGCTCAACGGCGTGTCCTTTGAACTGCAAGCGGGCAAAACTCTGGCGGTGGTCGGCGAGTCTGGCTGCGGCAAATCCACCCTGGCCCGCGCCCTGACGCTGATCGAGAAGCCTAGCTCCGGCTCGCTGCAAATCGCCGGGCAGGAAGTGACCGGTGCCAATAAAGCGCAGCGCAAGCAACTGCGCCGCGATGTACAGATGGTCTTTCAAAACCCCTACGCCTCGCTCAACCCGCGGCAGAAGGTCGGCGACCAGCTCGGCGAACCACTGTTGATCAACACTCAGCTGTCGCGGCTGGAACGGCGCGAGCGGGTGCAGGCAATGATGCAGCAGGTCGGCCTGCGCCCTGAGCATTACCAGCGCTACCCGCATATGTTCTCCGGCGGCCAGCGCCAGCGGATCGCCCTGGCCCGCGCGATGATGCTGCAACCCAAGGTGCTGGTGGCGGATGAACCGACCTCGGCGCTGGACGTGTCGATCCAGGCCCAGGTGCTTAACCTGTTTATGGACCTGCAGGAGCAGTTCAACACCGGCTACGTGTTTATCTCGCACAACCTCTCGGTGGTGCGCCACGTTGCCGACGATGTATTGGTGATGTACCTCGGCCGCACGGTGGAGATGGGCCCCAGTGAGCAGATTTACAATCGCCCGCTGCACCCATACACCCAGGCGCTGCTGTCGGCGACGCCGACCATTCACCCGAACCCGAGCAAACCGAAGATCAAGATCAGCGGCGAGCTGCCCAACCCGCTGTCACCGCCCAGCGGTTGCGCTTTTCATCAGCGCTGCCCGCACGCCAATGAGCGCTGCCAGGTTGAACAGCCCGCCCTGCGCCTGCTGGATGCACGGCAGGTGGCTTGCCACCATGCGGAGTTGATCAACAGTTAGGCTGCAAACCGGGGCTTATTTCTGCTCAGCGGGGCCCCGATAAAACAGCCGATAAGCCAACACGCCAACGGCCTCGTTAAGCAGCAGGCCGTTCTGCCATACCGCCTTACCTTCCGGCAGCCAGCCACCGGCTGGGCGTCCATTGGGCGTACCGAGAAAGCCCATGGGCGCGCTGACCACCTGCAAACCAGCCTGTTCGAAGCTCCAGCGTGACCTGGGCATATGCCAGGCCTGAGTCACCAGCACCACACGATGAATACCAGCGGCTTTGAGTAGCTCGGCGCTGTGGGTCGCATTCTCCCAAGTCGTGCGACTCAGGCCTTCCTGCCAACGCACCGGCAGCGCGTAATCACGCGCCAGCACCTCAGCCATCAAGGCCGCCTCACTGGGCGGCGCGCCATAGTGCAGGCCGCCTGTGGTCAACAGCGGCAACCCCGACGCCTTGGCCAGACGCGCAGCGAAACGCACGCGCTCCAGCGCCAGCAGGCTGGGTTGATCCGCGCCCCAGCCAGGGTCAGCCAGCTCACGCCCGCCGCCCAACACCACAACCACCTCTGCGTGCCGAGCCAAATCAGCCCATTGCGGCTCATTCAAGGCCAGCTCGGTTTCCAGCATTCGCGCCGAATACTCGACCACCACCGGCAGGCTGAACAGCCACATGCCGCCTAAGCCGAGCACCAAACAGCCGGCCGCCAAGCGCGGAAAGCGGCGACGTAGCCACCAAGCGGCCAGCAGCAACAGTAGGAAAAGGCCTGGCGGCAGAAAAAACTGTTTGAGGATGTAGCGAATCGGCATCGAGCACCTCCAAGGGTGCGCGCAGCCTAGCGAGGATTACGCACGCGAAACAACTGCGAACCGCAGGTCTTGCACGCCAGCACCGCATGGCCTGACTGCCAGCCCGTTACGTCACCACACAAGGCGCAGCAGAGTTGCATACGATGATTGCGCAGCGGCTTGACCTGACTGGGCAACACGGCTGCGGTTTTATGCCCACCTCGGGCTAACTTGCGGGTGTTCTGAAACTGCTCGATCTGGGTCATTTCTTGAGCCGCGGCGTGCCAGCCACGCAGCCAGTCCAGATCACGCTCAAGGTAAGCGCGAATCAGCTCCATCTCTGCAGCGGTCAAACCACGCAGTTCTAAATCAAGCAGCGGGTGCGTGGACAGCGCACTCAAATTGTCGGCTTCATCCAATGCAACAGCGAGGCGCTGTAACAGCCGCTCGTAGGGCCCACCAGTCGGTGCGCTGCGCCTTAACTCTGCCATTTATCACCTCACGCGGGCAGCGTTGCGCCCGATACTTCAAGCTTAGCGGCCACCCCTTAACCAGCGGCCCCTGGCGACAAACGGCGAAACCCCAACCAAGGCCAACAGGCCACTGATTAATCAGGGTTTCCCTGAGTAAGCGGGGCTCATGTATGCTACGGCGTTTCCCGCAAGCCCTCATTCCAAGCGCCGGTAGCCATGCAAGAACAGTATTCGCCCCGTGAAATCGAAGCCGCCGCGCAGTCCCATTGGGATGCGCAGAATTCCTTTGTAGTGAGTGAACAACCAGGCAAGGAGACTTTCTATTGCCTGTCGATGTTCCCCTACCCGAGCGGCAAACTGCACATGGGCCATGTGCGCAACTACACCATTGGTGACGTGATCGCCCGCTATCAGCGTATGCAGGGCAAGAATGTGCTGCAGCCGATGGGCTGGGACGCCTTTGGTATGCCGGCGGAAAACGCCGCGATGAAGAACAAAGTCGCCCCGGCCAAGTGGACCTACGAAAACATCGAGTACATGAAGACCCAGCTCAAGAGCCTGGGTCTGGCCGTGGACTGGACCCGTGAAGTCACCACCTGCAAGCCGGATTACTACCGCTGGGAGCAGTGGCTGTTCACGCGCCTGTTCGAAAAAGGCGTGATCTACCGCAAGAACGGCAGCGTTAACTGGGACCCGGTCGACCAGACCGTTCTGGCCAACGAGCAGGTTATCGACGGCCGTGGCTGGCGTTCCGGCGCGCTGATCGAGAAGCGCGAAATCCCCATGTACTACTTCAAGATCACCGCTTACGCGGAAGAACTCTTGAGCAGTCTGGACGAACTGGATGGCTGGCCGGAACAGGTCAAGACCATGCAGCGCAACTGGATCGGCAAAAGCTTCGGCGCCGATGTAGTGTTTGATTACGACCTCGCCAGCGTCGGCATCGACGGCCAGCTGAAGGTCTACACCACCCGCCCCGACACCTTGATGGGCGCGACTTACGTCGCCGTGGCAGCCGAGCATCCGCTGGCCCAGCGCGCCGCCGAGAGCAATGCGGCGATCGCCGCGTTTATCGCAGAATGCAAAGGCGGCTCCGTGGCCGAGGCCGACATGGCCACCATGGAGAAGAAGGGCGTGGCCACCGGCCAGTTCGTCATCCATCCGCTGAGCGGCGACAAGCTGCCGGTGTTTGTCGCCAACTACGTGTTGTGGGGCTACGGCGAAGGCGCAGTGATGGCCGTGCCGGCACACGATGAGCGCGACTTCGAGTTCGCCAACAAGTACAGCCTACCGGTTACCCAGGTGTATACCGGCGAAGGCAAGGACTACGACGCCAGCCTTTGGCAAGACTGGTACGGCGAGAAAACCGGGCTGACCACCATCAACTCGGGCAAGTACGACAACCTCGATTTCAGCGCGGCGTTTGATGCCATCGTTGCGGATCTGGAAGCCAATGAGCATGGCGCGCGCAAGACCCAGTTCCGCCTGCGTGACTGGGGCATCAGCCGCCAGCGTTACTGGGGCTGCCCGATCCCGATCATCCACTGCGAAACCTGTGGTGACGTACCGGTGCCGGAAGACCAGTTGCCGGTTGTACTGCCAGAAGACGTCGTGCCGGATGGCGCCGGCAGCCCGCTGGCGCGCATGCCCGAGTTCTACGAATGCAGCTGCCCGAAATGCGGCGCAGCGGCCAAACGCGAAACCGACACCATGGACACCTTTGTTGAATCGTCCTGGTACTACGCCCGTTACGCCTCGCCGCATTACACCGGCGGTATGGTCGACCCGGCCGCAGCCAACCATTGGCTGCCGGTTGATCAGTACATCGGCGGCATCGAACACGCGATTTTGCACCTGCTGTATGCGCGCTTCTTCCACAAGCTGATGCGCGACGAAGGTCTTGTAAGCTCCAATGAGCCGTTCAAAAACCTGCTGACCCAGGGCATGGTGGTGGCAGACACCTACTACCGCACCCTGGATAACGGCGGCAAAGACTGGTTCAACCCAGCCGATGTCGAGCTGGAACGTGACAGCAAAGCCAAGGTCATTAGCGCCAAATTGAAGTCCGACGGCCTGCCGGTGGAAATCGGTGGCACCGAGAAGATGTCCAAGTCGAAGAACAACGGCGTCGACCCACAGTCGATGATCGACCAGTTCGGCGCCGACACCTGCCGCCTGTTTATGATGTTCGCCTCGCCGCCCGATATGAGCTGCGAATGGTCTGACGCCGGCGTTGAAGGCGCTAACCGCTTCCTGCGCCGCGTCTGGCGCCTGGCGCAGAACCACGTGAACCAAGGCGCTGCAGAGGCACTCGACCTCAGCAGCCTGACGGACGAGCAGAAGGCCGTGCGCCGCGCCATTCACCTGGCGATCAAGCAGTCGAGCATCGACATTGGCCAGCACCACAAATTCAACACAGCCATTGCCCAGGTAATGACGCTGATGAACGTGCTGGAAAAAGCCTCGCAAGCCACTAGCCAAGACCGCGCCCTGCTGCAGGAAGGCCTGGAAACTGTGGCGCTACTGCTGGCCCCCATTACCCCGCACATCAGCCACCAGCTGTGGCAGGAACTGGGCCGCGATGGCGTGATGATTGATACGCCATGGCCGCAGGTGGACGAGTCCGCCTTGGTGCAGGACACCCTGACCCTGGTTATCCAGGTCAACGGTAAGCTGCGCGGGCAGATCGAAGTGTCCGCCAGCGCCAGCCGCGAAGATGTCGAGGCCAGCGCCCGCAGCAATGAGAGCGTACTGCGCTTCACCGAAGGCCTGACTATTCGCAAGGTCATCGTGGTGCCGGGCAAACTGGTCAACATCGTAGCCAACTGATTAAGCTCGGCGCGACCGCACAGCGGCGCGCCGCACGACACGCCAAGGGGATAAAAGATGATCAAACGGAATCTGTTGGTAATTGGCCTGGCTACCCTGCTGAGCGCTTGCGGCTTTCAGCTGCGCGGCACCGGTGACGTGCAGTTCGCCCTGAAGGAACTCGACGTCAGCGCGCGCAACGCCTACGGCGAAACCGTCAATCAGGTGCGCGAAGTGCTGCAGAACAATGACGTGCGTGTTTACCCGGGCGCGCCATACCGCCTGGTCTTGAGCAACGAACAGGAAAACCGCCGCGCAGCCAGCTTTACCAGCTCTGCCCGTACGGCCGAATATGAGCTGAACAAAACCCTGGAATACGAGATCCGTGGCAGCAAAAACCTGCTGCTGCTGAGCGACAAAGTGGAAGCGCAGAGCTTCTACACCCAGGACAGCAACAACCTGATCGGCGCGGATCAGGAAGCCGCGCAAGTTCGCCAGGAAATGAACCGCGAACTGATCCAGCTACTGGTCCTGCGCCTGCAACAGATCAGCCCGCAACAGCTGGACCAACTGCAGCAAACCGCAGAAGCCAAGCTCAAGGCTGAAGCTGACGCCCTGGAAGCCGCCCGCCAACAGCAAGCGGCGCAGCCCCAGCAGTCGCCGATTCAACTGCCAATGTCTGCTCAGTAAGCTTGCCGGGCCGCGCAAGCGGCCCCGCTTCGCACCGCGATGAAACTCAACCCCGCACAACTCGGCAAACACCTGCAGGGCACCCTGAGCCCGGTATACGTGATCAGTGGTGACGAGCCATTGCTCTGCCAGGAAGCCGCCGACGCCATTCGCGCCGCCACTCGCCAGCAGGGCTTTAGTGAGCGCCAGGTGTTTAACGCCGACAACAACTTTGACTGGGGCAACCTGCTGCAAGCCGGCGCCAGCCTGTCCTTGTTCGCGGAAAAACGCCTGCTGGAGCTGCGCATTGCCACCGGCAAGCCCAGCGACAAGGGCACCGCGTTACTCGAATACCTGGCACGCCCCGCCGAAGACACCGTCCTGCTAATCAGCCTGCCGAAACTCGACGGCAACGCGCAGAAGAGCAAATGGGGCAAGGCGCTGATCGACGGGCAAAACGTCCAGTTTATGCAGATCTGGCCGGTCGATGCCCACCAATTGCCACAATGGATTCGCCAACGCCTGGCGCAATCCGGCCTAAGTGCCAGCGCTGAAGCGGTCGACATGATTGCCATCCGCGTCGAAGGCAACCTGCTCGCGGCCGCCCAGGAAATCGAAAAACTCAAACTACTGGCCGAAGGCACGCAGATTGACGTCGACACCGTGCAGGCTGCGGTCGCGGACAGTGCACGCTTTGATGTATTCGGCCTGATCGATGCAGCCCTCAATGGCGAAGCCGCCCACGCTCTGCGCATGCTCGAAGGGCTGCGCGGCGAAGGCGTCGAACCACCGGTGATTCTCTGGGCGCTGGCCCGGGAAATCCGCCTACTGGCCACCCTCGCGCAACAACATGCCCAGGGCATGCCGCTGGATAAAGCGTTCAGCTCAGCCCGCCCACCGGTCTGGGATAAACGCCGGCCACTGGTCAGCAAAGCCCTGCAACGCCTATCCGCCTCACGCTGGGCAGCCCTATTAGAGGATGCCCAGCAGATCGACGCGCAAATCAAAGGCCAGGCCATGGGCGACCCTTGGAGCGGCCTCAGCCTGCTGACCCTGAGCCTGTGCGGGCAGCGCTTGCGGCTACTCGGCTAACAGACAGGCGCTGGACTTTTTGCAGCGTGCGGACCATGCTTCGCGCGCCGGCACACGGCAAGCCATCGCCAGAGGACGCGTCATGAGCAAGAAAACCAAGCACAGCCCGAACAAGGCCAAATCCCTGATTGCCCAGCCGCTGTTTCGCAGCCGTCAGGAAAAGCCCAGCAAAGGTAAAGGTAGCTACCGCCGCGAAGCCTCCCAGCAAAACTGGGAGGCTTCATACCTTCTGGTCGCCTGAAACGCCCGCCTCAGCCCGCATCCCCTCTCAATCATGCTAAGGTGACGGCCTGCAAAATGTGCCGAGACCATCATGCCTTACCTGCTTCTTCGGGGCTTGTCCCATAGCGTCAGCGCCTTCCTCCTGCTGCTCCTGACTGCCTGCGCCGAAACGCCTGCGCAGCCGCTTGCCATCGTTCAGAGCGCGGCTCCCGCCAGCCCAGCTGTCAGTGCTCCTAAACCGCTCATCAGCTTCGAAGAATGGCGCATGCTCCTGCGTAGCGATGCCATCGCCGCTGGCATCGACGCTGAACTGTTCGACCGCACCTTTGCCGGCATCACCCTTGATCCACGCGTGGTGACCTCTGATAGCAGCCAGCCGGAGTTTACTCGGCCGGTATGGGAATACATCGATGGCGCGGTTTCCGTCTCGCGCGTCGCCCAAGGCCGCCTGCTCAAAGCGCAGCATCGGCCAACGCTGAAAGCCATTCGCAGCGCCTATGCCGTAGACCATGAAGTGCTCATCGCAATCTGGGGCATGGAAAGCAATTTCGGCAGCAATATCGGCAGCCATAACGTCATCCGCTCCCTTGCCACCCTGGCCTACGACGGCCGCCGCCAAGTATTTTGGCGCAGCCAATTGCTCGCCGCCTTGCAAATCATCCAGGCCGGCGACGCCCCCGCGCAGGGCTTGATCGGCTCTTGGGCAGGCGCCATGGGCCAGACGCAATTTATGCCGACCACCTTTAATCAACATGCCGTGGACTTTGACGGCGACGGCCGGCGTGACCTGTGGAGTTCAGCACCCGACGCCCTGGCCTCTGCCGCGCACTACCTGCAAGCATCGGGCTGGGAAAACGGCCAACCCTGGGGCTTCGAAGTGGACCTGCCGCAGGGCTTTGATTACGCCCTGGCCGACCCGGAAGTACGTCGCAGCCTGACTCAATGGCGTGAGCTGGGGGTTAAACCAACCCGCGCCATCGATGCCGATGACACAAGCCTGGCCACGTTATTCCTGCCAGCAGGCCACCGCGGTCCGGCCTTCCTGCTGCTGAACAACTTCCGCAGCATTCTGCGCTACAACAACTCCGCCGCCTACGCCCTGGCCATCGGCTTGCTCAGCGATGCCCTGGATGGCAACCCTGGCGTACAGGCCGTCTGGCCTCGTAACGATCGCCAATTGGGCCGCAGTGAGCGCATCGAACTGCAGGAACTGCTCGCCAGCAAAGGCTATGAGCCAGGCCCCGCAGACGGCATTATTGGGGCCAATACCCGCAAGGCAGTTCGCGCGTTCCAGCAAAGCCTGGGACAGCCTGCCGACGGCTACCCCAGCCACCAACTGCTCGAGCAGCTTAGATAACCAACCAAGCACCCTCACGCTGCCACCAAGGCCCCATTGCCAGGTGGCAACAGCTTGAACCACAGCGCGCCCTGCTGACTGCGCGGTCAGCTCTTATGGTAGACTGCGCGGCGGCGAAAAGCCGCCTCGTCCCCCGGAGCCTCTAGCGGAGCCCAATTGCCGATGTCCGATACCTCCCCGCCAAAAACCGTTGCCAGCGGCGAAAAATTTCGCACCACTCAAGGCATCACTGCGATCAAGGACGGGCAGAAGCGCCGCGCCTCAAGCGAACCTCAGGTGTTCGAACCCAAGCCCAAGTGGCTGCGGGTCAAGGCACCCGGCGGCAGCCGCTTCGAAGCCGTCAAACGCAACGTCAGCGAACACCGCCTGAGCACCGTGTGCCAGGAATCCCACTGCCCCAATATGGGTGAATGCTGGTCCAACGGTACCGCCACCATCATGCTGATGGGCTCGGTATGCACGCGCGCCTGCCGCTTCTGTGCGGTGGATACCGGCAACCCTAACGGCTGGCTGGACCTGGAAGAACCGCAGAACACCGCCAAGTCGGTCGAGCTGATGGCGCTGCGCTATATCGTGCTGACGTCGGTGGATCGTGACGACCTGGATGACGGCGGCGCGGCGCACTATGCCGCCAGCGTGCGGGCGATCAAAGAACGCACACCACACGTGGTGGTGGAAGCGCTAACGCCCGACTTCGATGGCGATCTACAAGCCATTGAGCGCGTGGTGGATTCTGGCCTTGAGGTGTTCGCACAGAATGTCGAGACGGTCAAACGCTTGACCCATGCTGTGCGCGACCCGCGCGCGGGCTACGAGAAGACCTTGCGCGTGCTTGAACACGCCAAGCGCCATCGGCCCGATGTGCTAACAAAAACCAGCCTGATGCTCGGTCTCGGCGAGACCGACGAAGAAGTCCTGCAAACCATGGACGACTTGCGCGCCATCGGTGTGGACATCCTCACTCTGGGCCAATATCTGCAACCCACGCGCAACCATTTGCCCGTGCAGCGCTGGGTCAGCCCGGAAGCATTCAATGACTTCCGCGAGCTCGGCCTGAAAAAGGGTTTTATGGAAGTTGCCGCCGGCCCACTGGTGCGCTCCAGCTACCGCGCTGACAAGGTGTTCGAGAAGAACAACCTGGGCCTGGCTGCACCGGTACCCGTGCCGGGCCAGCTACTGGACAGCAGCCTGATTCCGACCCTGAATCTGAATTAATCGGGCCATAAAAAACGCCTGACCCTAGATTGACCTGGGTCAGGCGTTTTTTATTCTGCCGCTATCTAATCTGCCGATGACTAGCAGTCGATTACGCCGGGCAGACTTTGCTGCTGCGCATAGTCGAGGTGCTTGCTCAGCTGCTCACGCAGCCGTGCGCTGACCTCAGCAAAGACGACTGGCGACGCGGCCCGATCAGCAAGCTGCGTCATGGCCATGCCGGCATACCCGCACGGATTGATGCGCTGGAAGGGCTGCAGGTCCATGTCCACATTCAACGCCAGGCCATGGAACGAGCGGCCATTACGAATGCGCAAACCCAGGGATGCGATCTTCGCCCCCTCGACATATACCCCAGGGGCATCCGGCTTGGCATTGGCGCTGACGCCGTAGCTGGCCAGCAGGTCAATCAAGCTGCGCTCCATGCGACTGACCAGCTCACGTACACCGACGCCACTGCGGCGCACATCCAGCAGCAGATACGCCACTAACTGGCCAGGCCCGTGATAAGTCACCTGGCCACCGCGATCTACCTGCACCACCGGAATATCACCCGGAAACAGTACATGCTCAGCCTTGCCGGCCTGGCCCTGGGTAAACACCGGCGCATGCTCAAGCAGCCAGATTTCGTCCGGTGTATCCACGCCGCGCGTATCGGTAAAGCGCTGCATGGCGTGCCAGGTCGGCTCGTACTCAACCTGCCCCAGCTCGCGAAAGCCAAGCGGCAGGCTCATCACAGCACCATGTGCACGATACCGGTGGCGCGCAATGCACTGTTGATATCGCGCAACTGGTCTTCACCGGTCGCGATGATATGCAGCTGCACCGTGGTGTACTTGCCATTACTGCTCTGGCGCTCGGCCAGCGTACTGAGATCGACCGTGGCATATTTGCTGAGCACTTCGATCACGGTGTTCTTGTAAGCAGCTCCCGTATCACCAACCACTTTGATCGGGTAGTCAGCGCAGGGGAATTCGATTTTGTGCGACTTAACGTCAGGTTGAGTCATGGCGGTAACGGCCTCGTATGCCGTGGCAATAACAGCGCCCTTGCAGTTCGACAAGGGCGCTAAGGTCACGGTATCAGTTGAATAGCCCGAAGAAGAACAGGCTGATGCTGTCCCACAAACGGCGGAAGAAACTGCCTTCCTCGACGGCCTCCAGGGCAATCAAGTCAGCGCTGTGTACCAGCTCCTCACCCAGTTTGACCTGGACGGTGCCGATCACATCACCCTGAGCAATCGGCGCGGTGAGTTGCGGGTTGATAACCATGCCTGCTTGCAGCTTATCCAGCTGACCTTTTGGCAGGGTCAGGGTGAGGTCATCAGCCAGGCCGGCTTTAACTTGTCGCGTTGCACCTTTCCACACCTGCGCCTGCGCCAGCTCCTGGCCTTTTTTGTAGAAGCTGCGGGTTTCGAAAAAACGGAAACCATAGGTCAGCAGCTTCTGCGTTTCCGCCGCACGTGCCGACTCGCTGTCAGTACCGAACACCGAGGTGATCATGCGCGCGCCGTCACGCACAGCAGAGGCCACCAGGCAGTAGCCCGCCTCGTTGGTGTGACCGGTTTTCAGGCCGTCGACGGTCTTGTCGCGCCACAGCAGCAGGTTACGGTTGCCCTGCTTAATGTTGTTCCAGAGGAACTCCTTCTGCGCATAAATGGCGTAGTGCTGCTGGTCTTCATTGATGATGGCGCGCGCCAAAATCGCCATGTCATGTGCACTGGAGTAATGCTCCGGGTGCGGCAGGCCGGTGGCATTCATAAAGTGGCTGTTGCTCATGCCCAAACGCGCAGCAGCCTCGTTCATCATGTCGGCGAAAGCATCTTCGCTGCCGGCAATGTACTCGGCCAAGGCAATGCTGGCATCGTTGCCGGACTGGATGATCACCCCGTGCAGCAAATCATCCACGGTCGCCTGGCTATTAAGCGGTAGGAACATGGTCGAGCCACCCGATGCCGCACCACCGGTGCGCCAGGCGTGCTCACTGATGGGCACCAGATCCTGCTCGCCAATCTTGCCCTTGCGAATTTCCAGGGTGGCGATGTAAGCCGTCATCAGTTTGGTCAGGCTGGCTGGGGGCAGGCGCTGGTCACCGTTGTTTTCCACCAGCACCTTGCCGCTGGCAGCGTCCAGCAGCACATAGGACTTGGCAGCCAACTGTGGCGCGGAGGGGATGGCTGGCTGATTGGCCCAGACTGTCGGGGCGCCGAACAGACAAAGTAATAGGAAAACGCGTTGCGCAAAGCTGGTGATATTCATCCGTCTCTCTAGATTGCTGATAGTCGAACAGGCCCAGTGGGCATAGGTTACGTCCCCTCAGCCAGCGACTGGCTGGCCGGGGTTGTTTGTTTAGTCCAGCAGAAAAACCATAAGTGCCCCGTCAGTCTGCTTTGACCAAGGCTGGCTCGCCAAGATTAGCCAGGCGCACAGTGTTTTGCAGCTGCTCAGCCTCGCCCTGGTTGCTCACCGGCCCCAGGCGCACGCGGTGCAATATCTGCTGGTTGCGCACCACTGAGCTGACGAACACTGGCGCAGCCACTGTTTCGCTCAGCTTCGAGCGCAGTAGCTCCGCAGCGTCCGGATTGGCGAAAGCGCCCACTTGGAGATACAGGCCAGAGGCTGCGACTGAAGCGTTTTTTTTTGCGTCAATCTGCACGGGAACGACCGCAGCGGCGTGCTGCTGAGGGGGCGGCGAGTACTGCTCGAATGGTTGAGATACAGGCTGCGGCGTAGCTTTAACCTGAGCCACCTGCTGCGGCGCGGCTAGCACCATCGGTACCGGACGCCCCTGTTGAGCCCACCACTCGTGCGGATCAATCCCCTCAACCTTGACCCGCGCAGTACCGCTTTCGGCGTAACCGAGCTTCTTCGCCGCGGCGAAGGACAGATCAATAATCCGATCGGAATAGAAAGGCCCGCGGTCATTGACCCGCAAAATGGCGCTCTTACCGTTTTCTAGGTTGGTCACCCGCACGTAGCTGGGCAGCGGCAAGGTCTTGTGTGCGGCGGTCATGCCGTACAGGTCATAGGTTTCACCGTTAGCGGTGGCCTGGCCGTGAAACTTGGTGCCATACCACGACGCCGGGCCCACGGCCTGATAGCGCCGGGCATCGGGGATCGGGTAGTACTGCTTGCCGAATACCGTGTAAGGGCTGGCTTTAACCGAGCCGTAGTGCGGCATCGGCACCGCATCGGGAATGCGTGAAACGTCGACGTCCCACCAGGGCGCGCCATCCTTGTGCGGCCGGTTGAAATCATCCGGGCCGGAAATCCCCACACCTGGCTGCACCGGTGCTACGGGCTGCGGCGCACGGGTGGAGGAGCAACTGGCCAACAGCAGCGCGAGGCTGGCGTAGGCGGCCAATTTAAAGGGTAAACGCACCATCAATTCTGACCTCGTGCATCAACCAGCAACTCGGCCAGCTGATTGACTGCCATGGCATACATCACACTGCGATTGTAGCGGGTGATCACAAAGAAGTTAGGCAGCCCCATCCAGTACTCGGCGCCCTCGGCACCGTCCAGACGGAAGGCGGTCACGGGCAAGTCGTCGGCCAGCGGATCAGCACTGGTCCAACCCAGCGCCCGCAGCTCAGCGGCATTCTTCACCGGATCAAGACCAACGGTCAGACCCTGCTCGGCCTGCGCGCCCTTGACGGTAGCGGCGCTGACCACCGGCTGACCTGGCTGCCAATGGTGACGCTTGAAGTAGCTGGCGACGCTACCAATGGCATCCACCGGGTTATTCCAGATATTGATATAGCCATCGCCGTCAAAATCCACGGCATAGGCGCGGAAACTGCTCGGCATAAATTGCGGCAGGCCCATGGCCCCGGCGTAGGAGCCGGTCATGCTCAGCGGCTCGACCTGCTCTTCGCGAGTCAGCAGCAGAAACTCGCGCAGCTCCTTGCGGAAGAAAGGCGCGCGCGGCGGGTAATCGAAGGCCAGGGTCGACAGCGCATCCATCACCCGCCAGCTGCCGGTATTGCCGCCGTAGAAGGTTTCCACGCCAATAATGGCCACAATTATCTGTGCCGGCACGCCGTACTCGGCCTCAGCGCGGGCCAAGGTCGCCTCGTGCTGCTTCCAGAACTCAACGCCCTTGCTGATGCGCTTGTCGGTGATAAAAATCGGCCGATAGTCCTTCCACGGTTTAGCCTTTTCCGCTGGCCGCGAAATAGCGTCGAGAATCGCCTGTTTGCGCTCGACCTCGGCAAACAGCCCAACCAACTGCTCGCTGGCAAAACCGTAGTCGCGGGTCATTTCGCCGATGAATTCAGTCACCTGCGGTGACTGCTGATAATCACCGGCCAGCACGGGCTGAACCATCCCACACACCCCGGCCAAGGCCAGCCAAGGTGCAGTACGTACCATCCAACCACGTGCGTTGCGCATTAAATTCATAATCCCAATCAAGCCTGCGTCATCCACTTACGGTGAGTGTGGATCGACATCAAAATCCCAAATCCTGCGAGTAGCGTAATCAACGAAGTGCCGCCATAACTGATAAACGGCAACGGCACCCCAACCACCGGCAACAAACCGCTGACCATACCGATATTGACGAAGACATAAACGAAGAACGTCATGGTCAGCGCACCGGCGAGAAGCTTACCGAACAGCGTCTGCGCTTGCACGGTAATCACCAGGCCGCGCGCGATCAACAGCATGTACACCAGCAGTAACAAACACACGCCTACCAGGCCGAATTCCTCGGCGAGCACCGCAATAATAAAGTCGGTGTGGCTTTCTGGCAGAAAATCCAGGTGCGACTGGGTGCCTTGCAGCCAGCCCTTGCCCAACACACCACCGGAGCCGATAGCGGCCTTGGATTGGATAATGTTCCAGCCGCTGCCCAGCGGATCGCTCTCAGGATTGAGAAAGGTCAGCACGCGCTGCTTCTGATATTCACGCATGACAAACAGCCACATACCGATGGCGATTGGCACCACCGCCGCCACCGCCCCAATCACCCAGCGCCACTGCAGACCGGCGATAAACAGCACAAAGCCGCCAGAGGCGATGATCAGCAGCGAGGTGCCGAGGTCAGGCTGCAGCATGATCAGCACAAACGGCACAATGATCATCGCCAGGCTGATACAGATATGCTTTAGCCGTGGCGGCAGACTGCGGCTGGACAGGTACCAGGCGATAGTTGCCGGCATGATGATTTTCATAAATTCCGAGGGCTGGAAGCGGATCACCCCAGGGATATTGATCCAGCGTGTGGCGCCCATGGCGTTGTGCCCCATGACGTCCACTGCGACCAGCAAAGCGACACCGCCAACATAGGCCAGCGGCACCCAGCGCGCCATAAAGCGCGGTTCGAACTGAGCGATGATGAACATGCCGACCAGACCAATGCCGAAGGAGCTGGCCTGCTTCATTAACATGTCGACGTTCTTGCCACTGGCGGAATACAGAATAAACAGGCTGCCGGTCGCCAGAATCAGCAGCAACACCAACAAAATGCCATCGACGTGCAGGCGCTGCAGCAGAGTGGCGCGGCGGCGCAGCAAGTCATCGGTGGAGAGGTTTCGGTCGAAGCTATTACTCATCGTGCGCTAACCTCAGCCGCCACAGGCGGAGCATATTCGGCTTTCAACTGACCGTTTTCATCCAGCAGCCAGGCATCGATCACCTGCTTAACCACGGGCGCCGCCACACCGGAACCTGACTCACCATTCTCCACCATCACCGATACGGCAATCTGTGGGTTGTCCGCCGGCGCAAAGGCGACGAACAACGCATGGTCACGGTGACGCTCGGCGACCTTGCTGCGGTCATACTTCTCACCTTGCTTGATTGCCACCACCTGCGCCGTGCCGCTCTTACCAGCAATCCGGTAGAGCGCCGCATCGCCAACCTTGCGCGCGGTGCCACGCGGGCCGTGCATCACCTGCTCCATACCGTGGCGGCCGTTATCCCAGAATTTTGGATCACGCAGCACAATATCAGGCAGCGGATTGGGGTCGACGGGGACGCGCCCCTGAATAGTCTTGGCCAGGTGCGGACGAATCCACTTGCCACGCGTGGCCATCAGCGTGGTGGCCTGCGCCAGTTGCAGCGGGGTGGTCTGCATATAACCCTGACCAATACCCAAGATCAGCGTCTCGCCCGGGTACCAGGCCTGGCGATAGCGCACGCGCTTCCACTCACGCGACGGCATCAAGCCAGCGGTTTCTTCAAACATGTCCAACGACACGCGCTGGCCCAGGCCGAAACGGCTCATGTAGTCATGCAGCCGATCGATGCCCATCTTGTGCGCCAGCGAGTAGAAGTAAGTGTCGTTGGAACGCGAAATGGCCAGGTCCATATCCACCCAGCCATCGCCATTCCGGTTCCAGTTACGGTACTTGTGCTGCAAATTGGGTAACTGGTAATAACCCGGGTCGAACACCCGCGTCTGCGGCGTGACCACGCCCGCATCCAGGCCAGACACCGCCACCATGGGTTTGATGGTCGAGCCCGGCGGATAAAGGCCACGCAGTACACGGTTGTACAGCGGCCGATCAATCGAGTCGCGCAAATCGGCATAGGCTTTGAAACCGATGCCCGTCACGAAGGGGTTGGGATCGAAGCTTGGCTGACTGACCATCGCCAGCACCTCACCGGTTTGTGGCTGAATCGCCACAATCGCCCCACGGCGGCCCGCCAGGGCGGCCTCGGCGGCCTCCTGCAAGCGGATATCCAGGCTCAGCACAATGTCCTTGCCGGGGATCGGGTCGGTGCGGTTGAGCACGCGCAGCACCCGGCCACGGGCGTTGGTCTCGACTTCCTCGTAACCCACCTCACCGTGCAACTCGTCTTCATAGAAGCGCTCGATGCCGGTCTTGCCGATATGGTGGGTGCCGCTGTAGGACACCGGGTCGAGCTCTTTCAGTTCTTTCTCGTTAATACGCCCGACATACCCCACCGAATGGGCAAAATGCTCACCCAACGGGTAGTGCCGCACCAGCTGGGCAGAGACCTCAACGCCCGGCAAACGGAACTGGTTGACCGCGATGCGCGCGATTTGCTCTTCACTTAGCTCAAACAGCACCGGGACCGGCTCGAAAGGTCGCCGTCCCTGACGCACGCGCCGCTCGAACAGCGCACGGTCATCGGGCTCCAGTTCCAGCACATCGACAATTGCATCGAGCACCTGAAGCCAATCACCGGCACGCTCGCGGGTCAGGGTCAGGCTGAAACTGGGCCGGTTATCGGCAATGATCACGCCGTTACGGTCATAAATCAGCCCGCGACTCGGCGGAATCGGCTGCACATGGATGCGGTTATTTTCCGCCAGGGTGGTGTGGTACTCGAACTGCACCACTTGCAGGTAATACAGGCGCGCCAGCAACACCGAGGTCAGCAACAAAACCAGCACAGCACCGACCAGCGCCCGCTTGCGGATCAGGCGGCCGTCTTTCTCGTGGTCTTTAAGGCGGATAGGCTGCGGCATCGGTGGCTGCTGATTATGGGTGGAGAATCATTTGTGATACGGATGGCCGGACAACACGGTCCAGGCGCGGTACATCTGCTCGCCAATCAGAATACGCACTAAGGGATGCGGCAGGGTCAGCGGCGACAACGACCAGCGCTGCTCACTGCGCGCCTGTACCTCGGGCGCCAGCCCTTCTGGCCCGCCGACCATCAAGTTGACGGTGCGTGAGTCCAGGCGCCACTTATCCAGCTCGACCGCCAGTTGCTCGGTGCTCCAGGGTCGCCCTTCGACTTCCAGGGTGACAATCCGTTCCCCTGGCTGCACCTTGCTCAGCATGGCCTCGCCTTCCTGACGGATCATCCGCGCCACATCGGCATTTTTGCCGCGGGTGGTCAGCGGAATTTCCACGAGTTCCAGGGACAGCTCGCTAGGCATACGCTTGGCATATTCCTGCCAACCGTCTTCCACCCAGCGCGGCATCCGCGAGCCCACCGCAATCAGCTTGATACGCACAGAGGTGCGACCTTACTGCTTATCAGCGTCAGGTTCAGCGCTGAACTGCGCACGGCTCTGCTCGGCACCCTGCCACAGACGCTCAAGGTCGTAGAACTGGCGGGCCGTTGGCAGCATCACGTGCACCACGATGTCGCCGAGGTCGAGCAATGCCCACTCGCCGGTGTCCATGCCTTCAGTACCGATCGGGCGCACGCCCTGCTCTTTTACTTTTTCCAACACGTTGTCGATCAGCGATTTAACGTGACGGCTGGAGGTGCCGCTGGCGATCAGCATGAAATCGGTGATGCTGGTTTTGCCGCGTACATCGATGGTGGTGATGTCCTGCGCTTTGATTTCTTCCAGAGCAGCGGTGGCCAGTTTGACCAGGTCTTCGCTCGGCATGATTTTTTTTGCGTTCGTCATAAGTAACTCGTTTGCCTCGTGTTCAATTCGCGCCACGGTACAGTCCGTGCGCATGGATATAGGCCAGTACCGCGTCAGGCACTAAAAAGCGTGCCGACTTTCCGCTCGCCAGTAGCGCGCGGATCTGGGTGGCCGACACCGCCAAGGGTGTCTGCCAGATAAAAGCAATTTGCCCACTCGGCCCACTCAGGGCCGATGGGTCACTCACACTGCGCGCGGCCAACAGGTTACGCAGCGCTTCGGGCGCCTCACTGTTGGCATCCGGACGCTGCAACACCAAGATATGGCAATGCTCCAACAACTCATCCCAGCGCTGCCAACCGGGCAAGCCACAGAAGGCATCCCACCCTAGGATGAGCAACAACTGGTCATCGTCCGCCAACTCAGCGCGCAATGACTCCAACGTATCGATGCTGTAGGACGGCTTGTCGCGTTTCAGTTCGCGATCATCCACCTGCAGCACAGTGGCGCCCGCAAGCGCCAGTTCAACCATAGCCAGGCGATCCATCGCACTGACCTGCGGTGCGCTGCGGTGCGGCGGCCGCGCATTGGGTATCAGGCGCAGCTCATCCAATAACAGCGCCTCGGCGACTTCCACGGCGCTGCGCAAATGACCGATATGCACCGGATCAAAGGTGCCACCGAGCACACCGATGCGGCGGGCGTCGGTACGTCGGACGCCGTCGCGTCGGGCCATCAGGTACGGATATGCCCGTCGCCGAACACCACATACTTCTCGCTGGTCAGGCCATCCAGGCCGACCGGGCCACGGGCATGCAACTTGTCCGTGGAGATACCGATTTCCGCACCCAAACCGTACTCAAACCCATCGGCAAAGCGGGTCGAGGCGTTGACCATCACCGAGGCGGAATCCACTTCGGTCAGGAAGCGCCGCGCATCACTGAAGTTCTCGGTAATGATCGAGTCGGTGTGCTTGGAACCGTAGTGGTTGATGTGCTCAATCGCTGTTTCCAGCGAATCAACAATACGAATCGCCAGGATCGGCGCGTTGTATTCGGCAAACCAGTCGTCTTCGCTCGCTTCCAACACATCACTGCCCAGCAGTGCGCGGGTCGCGGCATCGCCACGCAGTTCAACGCCCTTGTCGCGGTAGATAGCGGCCAGAGACGGCAACACCTTGGCGGCAACGGCGCTATGCACCAGCAAGGTTTCCATGGCATTGCATGGCGAGTAACGCTGGGTCTTGGCGTTATCGGCAACCCGAATCGCCTTGTCGAGATCGGCGGCGACGTCGATGTAGACGTGGCACACGCCATCCAAATGCTTGATCACCGGCACCTTGGCATCGCGGCTGATGCGCTCGATCAGGCCCTTACCACCACGCGGCACGATCACATCCACGAACTCGGGCATGGTGATCAGCGCACCGACAGCGGCGCGGTCAGTGGTTTCCACCACTTGCACGGCGCTGGCAGGCAAGCCAGCTTCGCTCAAACCCAGCTGAATGCAGCGGGCAATCGCCTGGTTGGAATGAATCGCCTCGGAGCCGCCGCGCAGAATGGTCGCATTACCGGATTTCAGGCACAGGCTGGCGGCATCGATGGTCACGTTCGGCCGCGACTCATAAATGATGCCAATCACGCCAAGCGGCACACGCATCTTGCCGACCTGAATACCGGACGGCATAAAGCGCATGTCGCGGATCTCACCAATCGGGTCTGGCAGCGTGGCGACCTGACGCAGACCTTCGATCATGCTGTCGATCACCGCTGGGGTCAGCGCCAGACGATCGACCATGGCCGGTTCCAGACCGCTGGCGCGCGCGGCGGCCAGGTCCAGTTCATTGGCACTGGCCAACTCGCTGCGCGCAGCATCCAGCGCGGCGGCAGCGGCCTGCAAAGCACGATTTTTCTGCGCAGTACTGGCGCGCGCGAGCACGCGCGAGGCGCTGCGAGCGGCCTGTCCCAGGCGGGTCATATAGTCGAGCACGGACTCAGTCATAGTCTTGGCGGGTCTGGCGGTTGAAAAAAGTCGCTGAGTATAACGGTCGCGCCGCTCCACGCCCAGCGCTGCGCGGCGGACGGTAGGCGCGAAGCAGCAGACACGCGCGCATTCAGGCACGCTTCATGCGCTTATTGTTACTATCGCCCACCCCATGTACCGCCGAGCAACCGTGACAGCGCATGCCACACGCCCCCAACCCTAGCCCGCCCTGGCCCCAAGGCCGCGCCCTGCCGGCGAGCTTTTTCGACCGCGATGCACGCGTGTTGGCGCGCGAACTGCTCGGCAAGGTAATTCGCCATAAGCACGGCGAGCACTGGCTGAGCGCACGGATTATTGAAACCGAAGCCTATTACCTAAGCGAGAAAGGCAGTCACGCGTCCCTCGGCTATACCCATAAACGCCGAGCGCTGTTTATGGCGGGCGGGCACATTTATATGTACTACGCGCGCGGCGGCGATTCACTGAACTTTAGCGCTCAGGGGCCGGGCAACGCAGTGCTGATCAAATCCGCCTACCCGTGGCAGGACACGCACAGCGGCGCGGATGCCGTAGCCCAGATGCAACGCAACAACCCCGACCGCCAAGGCCGAGCACGCCCGCTAGACAAACTGTGCAATGGCCAAACCCTCCTGTGCAAAGCCCTCGGACTAAAAGTGCCCGATTGGGACGCACAACCCTTCGATGAGCAGCGTTTGTTTGTCGAAGACCTCGAGCACGCCCCCGCGCACGTCGTGCAATGCACGCGCCTGGGCATCCCCCAGGGCCGAGACGAGCAACTGCCCTACCGTTTTGTCGACGCCGACTTTGCCCGCCATTGCACGCGTAACCCACTGCGCCGCGGACAACTAGCCGGCCAGGATTATCACTTACTCAGCCGTACGGACAATCATCGATGAGCCACTGGTTCGACACCCTGACCCTCTGGCTGAGCGCCAACCCGCAATGGCTGGGCCTGGCCATTTTTCTGCTCGCCTGCCTCGAATGCCTGGCGATTGTCGGCTTATTGGTGCCCGGCACCGTGCTGCTGTTCGCGGTGGCCGCACTGGCGGGCAACGGCGCACTGGGCCTGAGCGAAACCCTGTTGCTGGCTTTTTTCGGCGGCATGCTGGGCGACTGCCTGTCCTATGCGCTGGGGCGTTATTTTCATCAGGACATCGGCCGATTACCGGTACTGCGCAATAACCCACAGTGGCTGAGCAGCGCACACGGTTACTTTCTGCGTTACGGCGTCACCAGCCTGTTGATCGGTCGTTTTATCGGCCCGCTACGCCCCATGCTGCCGATGATCGCGGGCATGTTCGACATGCCCTTCGCACGCTTTTTTATCGTCAGCCTGCTGGCCGGAGTCGGTTGGTCAGTCGCCTACATGCTGCCTGGCTGGGCGACTGGCGCGGCGCTGCGCCTGCCGCTGCCGGAAGGCTTCTGGACGGAGGCCGGGGCCATTGTGGCCGGCGTGGCGCTGGTGGTTGCCGTCAGCGTACAAGGCAGCGTGCGCGGCCTGCGCCATACCAGTTTGCTGACTGCGGGTGCGTGCCTGGCGCTGCTGATTGGCCTGATGCTCAGCTGGCCACACCTCAGCCCGCTCGACCAAGGCCTGCTGAGCCTGGTTCAGGAGCATCGTGCGCCCGCACTGGATACGCTGATGGTGCTGATCACCCGCCTCGGCGATCTGACCACGCAACTGGCAGCCGCTTTACTGCTGTGTTTGGCGCTGCTGGTAACGCGGCAATGGCGAACCCTATGTTTGGCCATCGGCACCCTGCTTGGCACGGCCTTAGCAAACAGCGCGCTAAAGACGCTCTTCGCGCGCAGCCGCCCCGATGTGCTGCTCGAACCCCTGAGCAGCTTCAGCTTTCCCAGTGGCCACAGCTCGGCAGCGTTTGCCTTCTTCTTACTACTCGGGGTGCTGGCCGGGCGCGGACAACCGCCGCGCATGCGCCTGGCCTGGCTGCTCCTGGCAAGCTTCCCCGCTGCGGCGATTGCCGGTTCAAGGGTTTACCTGGGAGTGCATTGGCCCAGCGACATCATTGCCGGCGCCATCCTGGCGGCCTGCATCTGCGCCCTGAGCCTGACACTGGTGCAATGGCGCACAGCGCTGCCGGCCTTGCCTAAAAAGACGTGGTGGCTGCTGCTACCGGCGATTATCGCTCTGCTGGGCGGCATCACCACCTGGCAGTTGTCCGCCGGGCTGCAGCTGTACCGCTACTGACGCTCGCCCTGCAACTGCTCAAGCAGTTGCTGCAACAGCTCCAAGCGCAACGGTGCATCGACGGTTTCGAGCAACGTCAGCTTTTGCTCAACGTCCAACGGCAACAGGTAAGCCAGTTGGTTAGCCAATGCATCCTGGCCTGTCGGCTCGCTCGGCATACCCAAGGACGCCACCAGCGGATGTGCGTTTAGCGCCTCCAGCAGGGCGGCCAAGTCGGCATGCTCAGTGGTCAGAGGCTGCTCCGGCGGCTCATCCAGCCACTCGACCTCGGCCAGGGCCAGCTGGTCAGGCAGCACTTGGGCGCGCTGCACGCGAAACCGCCGACCGCCTTCAACCCGGATACCCAACAGGCCATTGGGCCGCTGCTGGAAGTCGCGGATCAGCGCCTCACAACCGACGGCCGAAAACTGCCCGGCAGCCTCACCCACCTCAGCGCCATCGATGATGCAGACCACGCCAAAGCCCTGGTTCTGCTTCATGCAACGGCTGACCATGTCCAGGTAACGCGCTTCGAACACCTGTAAATCCAGCATGCAGCCTGGAAACAGCACGGTATTCAGTGGAAACAATGGCAGGGTCATGGGCACCTCCTTATAGCCACAACAAAATAGCCAGCGGCAGCAACACGGCCGTGAACACGCCCATCAGGCTCATCGCCAGGGCAGCAAATGCCCCGCACTCCTCGCCTTCCTGCAGGGCGCGCGCGGTGCCGACCGCATGCGCGGTCAGGCCCAAGGCCATACCCAGCGCTGCGGGATGCTGCACCCCCAGACGCTTAAGCAATGACGGGCCGATGATCGCGCCAATAATCCCGGTGATCATCACAAACACCGCGGCCAACGCCGCAATACCGCCAATCTGACTGGCCACCAACATGGCAATCGGCGAGGTCACCGACTTGGGCGCCATGCTCATCAGCATGATGTGTTCCGCGCCAAAGGCCCAGGCCAGGGTCACCCCCAGCGCCGTAGCAACCACACCGGCCACCAGCAGCGTAATAAAGGTCGGCCAGAACAGCTGACGAATCCGCCGCAAGTTAACAAACAACGGTACCGCCAGCGCCACCGTGGCGGGCCCGAGGAACAGGGTCAGCGCGGTGGCACTATCTTTGTACTCCGCGAAGGTCAGGCCGCAGGCCAGGAGAATGCCGATCACCGTGAGCATCGACACCAGCACCGGCTGCAGAAACACCCAGCGGGTCTTTTCGTAAGCGGCCATGGCCAACTGATAAGCACCAAGGGTAATGCCGACGCCAAACAGAGGATGGTGCGTCAGCGCCTGCCAGGCGGCGTGCCATTCCACAGTCATGCGTCCCTCCTGCGTTGCTGGCGGTTGATCAGTTTCTGCATCAGCCAGCCGGCGAATGCAATGGACAGCAACAGGGATAACAGCAGCGCACCGGCAATCGCCCAAAAGTCGGCAGAGATCGCCTCGGCATAGGCCATTACCCCTACCGCTGGCGGCACCAGCAATAACGGCAGGTACTTCAGCAGGCTGCCTGAAGCCTGACGCAGCGGCTCACCCACCTCACCACGCAACAACAGAAAAGCAAACAGCAGCAGCATGCCGATAATCGGCCCCGGCAGCATCGGTATCAGCAAAACGTTCAGCGCAGTGCCGAGCAACTGGCACAGCACCAGCCAAAAAAGGCCGCGTAACAACATGACGGGTAATCTCCGAATCGTATGATCCCAGGCGTAATGCCACGCATTATAAGCAAAAGCCCCCTGTAACGGCCGGTTTACAGCGGTTGCGCGAGATAAACCGTGACCTAAGGCCGCGCTGCACTCGCCACTTGACCCGGTGGCGAACCCATGATGATCTTAGGACAGAAGGATTTACGCCCCCAAAAAAAACAACACTCGCGTCTTCAAGGAGAAACCATGACTTCAGTACCCGCCGCCGAACTGTCCAGCTACATCGGCAAAGAACTTGGCCGCTCCGACTGGCTGACCATCGACCAAGAACGCATCAACCAGTTCGCCGAATGCACGGGCGACCACCAGTTCATCCATGTCGATCCGGAAAAAGCCAAGCTCACCCCGTTCGGCACCACCATCGCCCACGGTTTTCTCTCGCTGTCACTGGTGCCCAAGCTGATGGAAGGCATCATGATCATGCCCACTGGGCTGAAAATGGCCGTCAACTATGGCCTGGACAGCGTGCGTTTTATCCAACCGGTAAAGGTCAATTCCAAGGTTCGTCTGTCAGCCACCCTGACCGAAGTGACGGAGAAAAATCCGGGCCAGTGGCTGCTCAAGGCCAAGGTAGTGCTGGAAATCGAAGGCTCGGAAAAACCGGCCTATATCGCTGAGCCGCTGACCCTCTGCTTCGTCTGATCACTGCCGCCAAACCAAAGCGCACAGACATCCGTCTGTGCGCCTCTGTTGTGGCCGCTACGCGCGCTCTATCACGGCACATGCAGCGGTTTAAGGCATACTCAGCCGACCCTACAGACCGGATTTTCTGCATGCGCCGCCTTTCCCATCTAGCGCCCTTGAGCCTTGCTCTACTGCTTGCCGCCTGTGGCGATGGCGAACCGCTGTTGCCCGCCGACGCGGTGCTGCCCGATGGCGGGCGCTACCGTGGCGAGGTACTCGACGGCCTGCTGCAAGGCCCGGGCCGCCTGGATTACAGCGACGGCCGTTATTACCTGGGATCGTTTAAAGATGGCCAGTTCAACGGAACCGGTGAATGGCACAGTGCGCAGGGCGAGGTGTATAGCGGGGAATTTCAGGGCGGTCATTTCCATGGCCAGGGCCGCCTGGATTACAGCGATGGCAGCCGCTATATCGGTGGCTTTGCCAACGGCGCGCCCAACGGCGAAGGCCACCTCAAAAGCAGCGAACTGGAATACCGCGGCGAATTCAGCAATGGCCTCTACAGCGGCCTGGGCTCGTTGCAGTGGAGCCATGGCGAACGCTTCCAGGGCCAGTTCCGCAAGGGCCAGCCCCACGGCCAAGGCGTCCTGAGCGACGCTGAAGGCAATGAATACGCGGGCACCTTTGATAATCAGCAACTCAACGGCCAGGGCAGTTTCAAGAACCTGGGCGGCGATCTCTACAGCGGTGAGTTCCGCGACAACCAATTCCACGGCAAAGGTCGCTTTCAAAGTGCGGATGGCGACGTCTGGGGCGGGCGCTTCGTAAATGGCAGCCTGACCGGCCAAGGCCAGTTCAAGGGCGTCGATGGCAGCCATTACGTTGGCCAGTTCCGCGACTGGAACTACCACGGCGAAGGCCGCCTAACCCTCGTCGACGGCAGCGTTTATCAGGGCCACTTTGCCTACGGCAAATACCACGGCAAAGGCAGCCTGACCCAGGCAGACGGCAGCCTGCAAAGCGGTACCTGGCGGCAAGGCCGGCTGATTCGCGACAGCGACGGCCAGGCAGTACCCGACACTTTGGCTATTGGCTTACTGGAGCAAGGCCGACTGCTCGACGCCGCCATTGACCAGCTGCCCGCCTCGACCCCCGCCATCGAACTGTATGCGCTGACCCTGGCCGGCGACGGCAAACAAAGCGTGTTTATGCGCGAGGCCGACTACGTGGGTGACCTGCTGCAAAACCGCTTTGCTGCCCACGGCCTGATTACCCTGGTCAATCACCGCGACCACCTGGCGGATCGCCCGCTGGCCACCAGCGCCAGCCTGGGTCGCAGCATTCGGGCCCTGGCTGAACGCAGCGGTGAAGAAGACCTGATCTTTATCTACCTGACCAGCCACGGCTCCGCGCAACACGAGCTGCACCTCGACCAGCCACGCCTGCAGCTCAGCGACCTACCCGCCAGCGAACTGGCCACCCTGCTGACACCGCTTAAAGAGCGCTACAAGGTGCTGGTAATTTCGGCCTGCTACTCGGGTGGTTTTATCCCCAAAATGCAAGATGAGAAAACCCTGGTGATCACCGCCGCGCGCGCCGACCGGGTGTCCTTCGGCTGCTCGGAGGAAAATGATTTCACTTACTTCGGCCGTGCGTTATTTGCCGAAGCCCTGCAACAGACCGATGACCTGCAGCGCGCCTTCACACTGGCCCAGGCCAGCGTCGCCGCGCGCGAAAAGGCCGATGGCTTCGAGCCGTCCGAACCGCAAATCTGGCCCGCCAAGGCGGTCCTCGCACAGTGGCATAAGCTGCGTGAGCAGCAAGCGGCACTCGCCCTCAACAGCCAAAACGCCGCGCAACCTACGGACCAGCCGTAACCCTTACAGCGACCTGCAAGCGCAGAGTGCGCAGCCCCTACAGCCTGTTAAGCTGATGGATATCAGCGGAGAACCCCACGCTATGTATTTGACGCCCCAGCACATCCTTCTCGCAGGCGCCACCGGCCTGACCGGCGAGCACTTGCTGGACCGCCTGCTGAATGAGCCCACGGTCGCCCGCGTGCTAGCCCCCAGCCGCCGGCCACTGGCTGAGCATGCGCACCTGGACAACCCGCAGGGCGAGCTGCTTGCCCTACTGCCGCAACTGCAGGGCAAGGTCGATACGGCCTTCTGCTGCCTGGGCAGCACAATTAAACAGGCCGGCTCGCAAGCTGCCTTTCGCGCCGTCGACCATGATCTGGTCATCGCCTTCGCCGAACGTGCCCGCGCCCTCGGTGCGCGCCACCTGCTGGTGATCAGCGCCCTCGGTGCAGACCAGGGCTCGACAGTGTTTTACAACCAGGTCAAAGGTCAGATGGAGCAAGCCCTGCGCGCGCAAGACTGGCCGCAACTGACCATCGTCCGCCCCTCGCTGCTACTCGGCGCGCGCCAGGAGTTTCGCCTCGGCGAACGCCTTGCCGCACCTTTTATGCGCTGGCTGCCGGGCAAATACCGCGGCATCGACGCCACCGTACTGGCCCGCGCCTTGTGGCGCTTGGCCCTGGAAGAAGATGCCGGCACTCGCGTGATCGAATCAGACCAACTGCGCCGCCTCGGCCGCTAACAGAAGACCCCACCTATGAGCACCACCCCGCACGACCTAATCAGCGCCCTGAAGCATGCCGACATGCTGGAAATCGACGGCCTGCATGCCTGGCAGTTCAGCCTCAACGCCGAACAACTGGCGCAGCATCAGACTGGCGGCCAAGCGGCCACCGACGCGCCGCTGTTGAGCATCGAATGCATGGACGGCCGCGCCCTGTGCAAATGGCACTTCAGCCTGGCCCAGATAATCGCCGCGCGCTTTGATGGTGAAGCCGATGCCTGGCGCCTCAACGACACGGCCGGCCCTCACCTGATCAAGTGCTTTGCCGCCGTCAGCGGCGACAACAGCGATCAGCCGGAAGACGCCAGCAACGACGCCGAATAGCGCAACGCGCGAGGTAAACCCTGTGGGCTTATATGACCGTTACCTGCTGCCGCACCTGATCGACTTCGTCTGCGGCATGGGCGCGGTGATGAAGGCCCGCTCGCAGTTGGTGCCTCAAGCCCACGGGCGGGTGCTGGAAATTGGCATCGGCAGCGGCTTAAACCTGGCGTTCTACGACGCGCAAAAAGTCAGCACGATCATCGGCGTCGACCCCAGCGCCGACATGCAGACGCTGGCCAGGCAACGGGCCGACGCGATCAGTATTCCCGTGGAGATGATTGCCCTGGAACTGGGGCAAATTCAGGCCGAGGATGCCAGCTTCGATTGCATCGTCTGCACCTTCACCCTGTGCACCATTCCCTATGCCGTCGCGGCCCTGCGCGAGATGCGCCGGGTGCTCAAGCCGGGTGGACGTTTACTGTTTTGCGAACACGGCCTGGCACCCGAGCTGCCGGTATTGCGCTGGCAGAATCGCCTGACGCCGCTGTGGAAACCGCTGACCGGTGGTTGCCATCTCAATCGTGATATCGCCGCACTGATCCGCGCGGGCGGCTTTCACATCGGCGAGCTGAGCAACCGTTACCTCAAGGGCCCCAAGCCCATGACCTATATCTATCAGGGCTGGGCCGACTAGGCCGTTGCTATACCGCCAAATCCCACCTATTAGAATTAGACTCCGCTCGGCGCTCTGGCGGCGCAGCGGCAGCCCCTGCTGCAAGCTTCAGCGAGCACGCCACGATTACACCGATTCACACAGCTGCAGGGCTTCAAACGCATCAATGGCAATCGGCTTGCTGAACAAATAACCCTGGAAGTGCTTGCACCCATTCGCCAGCAGCACCTCATGCTGCGCCTGGGTTTCCACACCCTCGGCAATGGCTTCAAGCCCCAGGCTCTCAGCCAACGCCAAAATTGCCCGCACGATCGCCAGGCTGCTGGAACTGCCAGGCAAATCACGCACAAACGACTGGTCGATCTTCAACTGATCAAGCGGTAACTGCTGCAGATAGGCCATTGATGAATAGCCGGTGCCGAAATCATCGATGGAGAACCGAATGCCGATGGCCTGCAGGGTTTGCATGCGCACAGCCGCCTCGTTCTTGTCGGTCAGCAACAGCGACTCGGTAATTTCCAGCTTCAAGCGCTGCGGGTTGGCGCCGCTGTCAGCCAAGGCCTGATGCAAGATGTCGATAAAGTCGTCCTTAAACAGCAGCCGGCTGCTGATATTCACCGACAGGCTCAACCCGGCCAACCGCGGCTCACAGGCCCAGCGCGCCAGCAAACTGCAGCCTTGTTTAAGCACATAGAGATCAAGCTCGGCGATCAGCCCGCTGCGCTCGGCAATTTCAATAAATGTCCCCGGCCCCAGCAAGCCACGCTGCGGATGCTGCCAACGCACCAGCGCTTCCGCGCCCTGCAACTCGCCGTACTGATTGATTTGCGCCTGCAGGTACAGCACAAACTCACCGTCAGCCAGGCCGCGGCGCATATCTTGCTCCAGCTGCAGGCGCAAACTGACCACCTCCTGCATACGCGGGTCATAAAAGCTCAAGGTGTCCTTGCCGGCTGATTTGGAACTGTACATAGACAGGTCGGCGCACTGCATCAGCTCATCCACCGACTGCTGCTCATCGTTGAACAACACGGCGCCTAGGCTCGCGCTGTTGAAGAAGTGCTGACCATTGACCTCATACGGTTCTCGCAAGGCGAGCATCAGCTTGCTGCCGATGTGTTCAACCTGGGAGCCGGCGTCTTCGGCGATAGGTTCCAAGCCCTCAAGCATGATCACAAACTCGTCACCGCCCAAGCGCGCCACCGTATCCAGCTCACGCAAAGCGCTTTTTAACCGTTCGGCCACCTGGCAGAGCAACTCGTCCCCCACCTGATGCCCATAGACATCGTTGACGTTTTTAAAGTCGTCCAGGTCGAGAAAGATCAACGCCGCGTAATGCCCATTGCGGCGGCACAGCGCGGTGGCCTGCTCAAGCCGATCACGTAACAGGCGGCGGTTGGGCAGGCCGGTCAAGGGGTCATAAAAAGCCAGATGGAGGATTTTCTGTTCGGCATTTTTGCGCTCGCTGATATCCACCAACGAGGCCACGTAGTTCGTCACCAGCCCGTTTTCATCATGCACGGCACCAATGGTCAACCACTCGGGGAAGACCTCACCGCACTTGCGCCGATTCCATATCTCGCCTTCCCACAGCCCGGTTTCTTGCAGGCTGCGCCACATAGCCTGATAAAACTCCGGGCCCTGACGCCCCGAACCAAGCATGCGTGTGGGCTGCCCAACAACATCTTCCAGGCTGTAGCCCGATATCTCGCTGAAGGCCCGGTTGGCTTTGAGGATGCGCGTACTGGCATCAGTAATCAGCATGCCTTGGGGCGACTCAAAGGCAATGGCAGAGATGCGTCGATCCAACTCAAGCGCAACACGCTCGGTAATGTCGCGCGCCATAAAAACCAAGGCCCGCTTGCCATTCACCTTAATATCCAGACGCCGCGCACGGCCTTCAAACACCCGCCGCCCCGCCGGCGTTTGCATGTCGTATTCAATACTTTGCGCCTGGTCGCTGGCCAGGGTGCGCCCAATCAACTGCATGAAAAGCTCGGCCTGACTGGTTGGCAGCACATCCGCCATAAGCCGACCCAGCAAGCCGGCACCGCCGGAAAACAGCAGGTCGCTGTCGGGGGCCTTGATCTTCACATAACGGCCATCCTCATCCAGCACCATGGACAGGTCAGGCACCGCCTCGGTAATCGCCCGCAACTGTGCCTCGCTCTGGCGCAGTGCTTCACGGTCACGCTTCTGCCGGCGAATATCCTTCAACAGATAACCGAGCACCACGGTTGCAGGGGTCAAGACCAAGAATAAAGGCCAAACCGCATATTGCCAGGACGCGGCAAACTGCTCAGAGGGTAATAAGGCCAGGTTGGCGAACTGCAAGCACTGCACAAGACCGGCAAAAATCAGTAGCGAGAACACGCTGAATGGCACGCGGCCCGTCATGTGCAGGCGGCGATACGCCAACCCCATAAGCACCGGCATGAGAATGTTGAGCAGCCCCGGCATTGCGCCCACACCGCCCAGCCACAGGCGGTAAACCGCAGCAATAGCGCCAGCAATCAACCCCACCAGTGGCCCACCGAAGAAGACCGCCATGCTCAGTACCACGGTGCGCGCGTCGAAGATCAAGCCTTGCTCAAGCGTGAAAGGAAATGCCATACCGATCACGCAGGCCGCGCCAAACAACACTCCGGAGAGCAGCTTGCCGGAGATCAAGTTTTCATCCAGATAACGCGTCATCAAACCATGCATCCAACACAGCATAATCAGCAAAATGGCATTATTGATCAGTTCCAGAAGCATTCAGTTATCCAGGTTAGGCGTGGGTAGAGCGTGCGAGCTAGGCCATAAATGATAGCAACTGAGCATGGTTCACGAATGCGCAATGTTCAGGTACCCAGCCCACGGCAGCCAGGCTCAGGTCACGGCTGCTCGCCGCGCAGCTGCAAGGCGTCCACCAGCCCGGCGGCAATCGCCATCCCCACCAGATCAGCGAGGGTTTCGGCCTGCATGCGCTTCATCACCCGCGAGCGGTAGAGGTCGATGGTTTTGACGCTGATATCCAGCTGCTCGGCCATCTCACGGTTGGTGTAGCCACGCACTAACGGCAGCAGCACGTCACGTTCACGCGGGGTGAGGCTGGCCAGGCGCGCTTCCACGGCCTGCAAGCGCGGGTCCGCCTGCTCCGCCGCCGGCGCATGGCTCAAGGCCTGCTGCACGCTGTCGAGCAGCAACTGCTCGTTATAGGGCTTTTCGATAAAGTCCACGGCGCCGGCACGGAAGGCGCGCACCACGATGGGCACATCCGCATGCCCGCTGACGAAGATCACTGGCATTTCAATGCCGCGCGCGCGCATTGCGTCCTGCACATTCAGCCCGCCCATGCCTGGCATGCGCACATCCAGCAGCACACAGCCATGGCTGTGCGTATCACAGGCATCGAGAAATGCCTGACCGCTGGTGAACGGCAGCGCCTTGAGCCCCACGGACTCCAGCAGCCAGACGGTGGAGTCGAGCATGCCCTGGTCATCGTCGACCACATAAACCTGGTGTTGCATCTGCAGGCTCATGCCCTGCTCCTTTTATTGTTATGCATTCGCTGTGTTGCGGCTAAAGCCTCAAACCATTTGCGGCTGGTGGGAGGGGCTTTAGCCGCGCTCGGCAACCCCAGCCAGCGCCTCGGCGTCCTCACCACGTAACAACGGCAGGCGGCACTCCAGGCACAAGCCGCCGGCCGTGCCAGGGTGCGCCTCCAACGCGCCGCCAAAGCCTTCGATGATGCTGCGGCTCATCGACAGCCCCAGCCCCAGCCCTTCGGCCTTGCTGGTGTAGAACGGGGTAAAAATATGCTCCAACTCACCCTGCGCCACACCCGGCCCCTGATCCCACACGCGCACACAGAGTTGGCCATCCTGCTCGGCGGCACTGAGTTCGATACGCGAAGAGTGGCCGGGGTGAGCCTCACGGTTGGCGTCAATGGCATTGCGCAGCAGGTTGAGCAGCACCTGTTCCAGCAGAATCCGGTCGGCATACACCGGTGGCAGATTGTCCGCCAATTGCTCATCGATGGTCACCTGCCAATTACTCGCCTCCCATTGGCACAGCCGCACTGCCTCGCGTGCCACGCTGGCAATATCCAGTGCCTGGGTGCGGCGCTGACCTTTGCGCAGAAAAGCGCGTAAGCGTTTGATCACTTCCGAGGCGTGGTTGGCGTGTTCGTTGATCCGCTCCAGCCCTTGCGCCACCTTACTCGCCGCCTCAGGGTTAGCGCCCAGCGCCTTGAGGTAGCGTTGGCTGGCGCTGGCGTAGTTGACCACCGCGGCCAGCGGTTGATTGATCTCATGGGCGATACCAGAAGCCAGCTCGCCGAGGGTGACCAGCCGCGCCGTGTGCGCCAGCTCATCCTGATGGCGTCGCTGTTCGGCCTCACGCAACTCACGCTCAGTCATATCGCGCGCCACCAGCGAGTAGTAATGCTCGCCATCGCGGCCGCGGTGCGCCAGCAGCACCAGCGACACCGGCAGATGAGCCCGCGGCCCCAGCGGCAGCAGGCGCACCTCGGCGCTCCACACCCCGGCCGCATCGGCAGCCGCCCAACCGTGGCGCTGTAACTGCTGAAAATCGCTGGGTGCCAGCAGCTTTTCGAGCGCCGGCAACGGCTGCTGATCCTCAATATTCAAGGCATGCCGCGCAGACGGATTGAGGTGCGTCAGGTGCCCACTGGGGTCGATAAACAGCACCAGGTCAGTATTGGCTTCCACCACTTCAGCCAGACGCCGCTTGTTCTCTTCGGCCAGGACCCGCGCGGTGATGTCGCGCGACACGCTGACCACTTCAACCACCGCGCCGGTATAGGTTTCGCGGATCGCGCGACTGGCGGTTTCAAACCACAGGTAATGACCATCGCGATGGCGAATCCGGTAGGTCATGGTGTGATAGCCGTTTTGCTCAAGGGCTTCACGGGTGGTATCGACCAGATGCTGCTGGTCCTGTTCATGAAACAGCGCCTGCACCAAGGTCCCACGCAAAGCTTCCGGCCAGTAACCGAGCAGCGTCCAGCTGGCCGGCGAGGCATCGAGAAAACAGCCATCGGGGGTGTGCCGGGAGATCAGGTCCGTGGTGTTCTCGGTAATCAAGCGGTACAGGCGGCTGGCCTTGGCCGCTTCACGCTCAGCCTGCACCTGAGCGGTCGCCGGTCGACAGCGCGCCAGCACCTGCTGCTCGGCAGCGTCGGGCATAAAGGTCCACATCAGCACTTGGCCGGCATGCTGCGCCTCAACCGCTTCGATGGCCCGCCCCTGCTGCAAACAGGCGCGCACCAGTTGTGGCGCGTTGACCGGCAACAAATCGGCCACCTGCGCCAGCGGTTGCTCACCCAGCAGTGTGTGCATGGCGGCATTTAGTTGCAGCGGCCGCGCGTCGATATCCAACAACAGGCTGGGCTGCGGGTCACTGCCCAGCAACCGGCTGCCACGCGCCTGCTGCGGCAGGCTGGCGAGCACCGCCAGCAGTAATTGATGCACCAGCCCGAGCCAGTCACTGCCGGCGTGTTCCTGCAACTCAATCAGCAGTAAACCGGGCTGCCCTTCATCCAGCGCCAGGGCGAGCGCCTGGCCATGGTTGAGCCCGGCACGCCGCACTCGCCCCGCCAGCCAGCATGGCAGTTGACGCAATGCGCCCAAGTCCAGCCGAGGCTCTTGCTGCAAGCGCTCAAACAGCAACTGATCACTGGCCTCTAGCGGGTCACCAAAGCCCGGCGGCAGATGCGGCGCATTGCCTTCATGGCTGTAGATCGCCGTGCTCGCTTGCCAGCGCAAAAAAAACGCCTGGCGCACTTCCGGGCAGGCATGCAGGGCGCGTAACAGCGCATCGGCACGCACCGCCAGCGGCAAGCACTCACGTTGCATACACAACCAGCTGTGCAGCTGCACGGAGATCTCATTCATCCAGTTTCATTCCTATCGGCCACTTATTGCGCGAGGCGGCGCAGCATCAGGCCGGCAGCCGGCAAATGCAAAGCGACCAAGGGCTAATCGCCAGAAAAACAATATAGTATAAATACTATACAACTATGGTTTAACTTCCATATACAAACCATCAGATATATAAATAGACCCAGAACAATACCGGGCCTATGCGTAAGACTACCCGCACAATGGCCCGAGCATCCAACCTGCATGGGTATTCGCATGTCGATCTATGAACAGGGCCTTGCGCCTGCCGCCGTCAACCATATTGCCCTCTCACCACTGAGCTTTATCGAACGTACCGCCAGTGTTTACCCGCACTACCCGGCCGTGGTGCATGGTTCGATCCGCCGTGACTGGAGTGAAACCTACGCACGCTGCCGCCGCCTGGCTTCGGCCCTGGCCGGTCGCGGTATCGGCAAGGGCGATACGGTAGCGGTGATGTTGCCGAATATTCCGCAGATGCTCGAAGCGCATTTTGGCGTGCCGATGATCGGCGCAGTGCTCAACACCCTCAACGTGCGCCTGGATGCCGAGGCCATCGCCTTTATGCTGCAGCACGGCGAAGCCAAGGTGCTGATCACCGACCGCGAATTCTATGACGTGATCCACGCGGCCGTGGGCATGCTTGATCATCCGCCACTGGTGATCGACGTCGATGACCCCGAGTACGGCGAAGGCCAAGCGGTCAGCGACCTCGACTACGAAGCCTTCCTCGCCGAAGGCGATCCGCAATTTGCCTGGCAGTGGCCGGCAGACGAGTGGCAGGCGATCAGCCTCAACTACACCTCCGGCACCACCGGTAACCCCAAGGGAGTGGTCTACCACCACCGTGGCGCTTACCTGAACTCGCTGGGCAACCAGATGACCTGGGCCATGGGCAACCACCCGGTGTACCTCTGGACCCTGCCGATGTTCCACTGCAACGGCTGGTGCTACCCCTGGACCATCACCGCTCTGGCGGGTGTGCATGTGTTCCTGCGCCGCGTCGACCCGGCGAAAATCCTCACCCTGATTCGCAGCGAGCAAGTCACCCACATGTGTGGCGCCCCGATCGTGCTCAATGCCCTGGTGAATATGCCAGCCGAAGCCAAAGCCGCCATCGACCATCCGGTTAAGGCCATGGTTGCCGGGGCTGCGCCACCTGCCAAAGTGATTGGTGCGGTCGAAGAAATGGGCATCCAGGTCACCCACGTTTACGGCCTGACCGAAGTCTACGGCCCGGTGACCCTGTGCGCCTGGCACGCCGAATGGGACGCCTTGCCGCTGGATGAGCGCGCGGTACTCAAATCCCGTCAGGGCGTGCGCTACCCCACCCTGGAAGGGGTGATGGTGGCGGACCCGAAAACTCTGGAGCCGACCCCGCGCGATGGCGAAACCATCGGCGAAATCTTTATGCGCGGTAACACCGTGATGAAGGGCTACCTGAAGAACCCCACCGCCACCGCTGAAGCCTTTGCCGGCGACTGGTTCCACACCGGCGACCTGGCCGTGTGTCACCCGAACGGCTACGTGGAAATCAAGGACCGTCTCAAAGACATCATCATCTCCGGCGGCGAGAACATCTCCACCATTGAGGTCGAAGGCGTGCTCTACCGTCACCCCGGCGTGCTCGAAGCCGCCGTGGTGGCTCGCCCAGACGAGAAATGGGGCGAAACCCCCTGCGCCTTTATCACCCTCAAGGCCGACCAACAGCAGGTCAGCGAGGCGGACATCATCAGTTTCAGCCGCGAACACCTGGCCGGTTTCAAAGTGCCAAAAACCGTGGTCTTCACCCAACTGCCGAAGACCAGCACCGGCAAGATCCAGAAGTTCGTTCTGCGCGATATGGCCAAGGCCCTGTAACGGCGCCACGCCACCTAACCGCTCACTGCGCCACCCATTGGGTGGCGTAGTAATGCGTTAGCAACAACCGTTTCCACAACAACAAAAACCGGCCACTGGCCGACGGAGAGCTTCAATGCAACTATTTAAACGCCGTGACGGGGATGAACAACCCTATTGGCCAGTCGGCCCGTTCAAAGTACGCCTGCCCTTTGTCCACTACCGCTGGGAAACCGCGGAGATGCTGCAAGCGTTGATCATGTTCGTGGTCAGCCTGGCGATGATCCCGCTGCTGGAAAAATACCTCGGCCTGCCCTACGACGTAGCCCTCGCCTATGTCGTGGTGTGTGGTGTCGGCTTTATGCTGCCGGCGCTGCTCGGCGTGCCCTTCGTGCCCGGTTGGATCACCCCCGGCATTCCAGTTGTGTTGCTGTTTCTCGGCAATTTCAAACCCGGCCCCGAAGCCATTCAGGCACTGTTTGCCCTGCAATTTCTGGTCTTCGTGATCTTCCTGTTCCTCGGCGTCACGCGCCTGGGCAGCACCTTGGTGAAGCTGATTCCCAACTCGATGAAGGGCGGGATCATCATCGGCGCGGGTATTGCGGCACTGATGGGCGAAATCTCCACCGGCGGGCGCCTGGCCAACACGCCAATCTCCCTGGTGCTGGGCAGCCTGATCTGCCTGTACCTGATGTTCTCGGTGTCGTTTAAAGGCCTCACCGAACGCGTGCCTTTCGCCCGCAAAATCGTCAACTACGGCATGGTGCCGGGTATGTTGATCGCGATTTTCATCGGCATTGCCGTGGGCGAGTACAAGATGCCCGATGTGAAGTTCGGCATCACCGCGCCGGCCTTCGCCGAGATGTGGAACTACCTGCCGTTCAGCGTTGGCTTCCCCGGTTTGGATGTGTTCCTGCTGGCCGTGCCGACTGCGGTTATCGCTTATGTCATCGCGTTTGGCGACATCATCGTCGGCCAGTCGCTGATGCAGCGCGCCGATGAACTGCGCACTGACGAAGTGATCGAGAACAACATCGACCGCGTGCATTTGGTCACCGCCCTGCGTAACGCCCTGCATGCCTTCTTCGCTCCGTATCCGGGCTTGGCTGGGCCGCTGTGGACTGCCGTCGCGGCCACCATGGCTGAGCGTTACAAGTACGGCCGCAAAGCCATGGACTCGATCTATAGCGGCGCGGGCACGTTCTGGATCACCGGGTTTATCGCCCTGTTCGCCCTGCCGCTGGTGAGTTTCTTCCAGCCGGTACTGCCGATTGCCCTGTCGCTGACCCTGATCCTCACCGGCTACATCTGCCTGATGGTTGGTTTTGAGCAGCTGAGCAACAACACCGAACGCGGCGTGGCCGGCACCATGGGTGTGGTACTGGCCGTCTACGGCGCAGGCTGGGGCCTGGCTGCAGGTGCGGCGCTGTACATCCTGGTTGAGCGCACACACCTGCTCAAATTCACCACTAAAAACACCGTCAAAGGCCCAGCCGAGGCCGAGTAACCGTACCCGGCCCGCCGCGCGGCGGGCCGTGTTGCCTATTCCTGCAACGCCCCGGGTGCAATAACGCCAGGGGCGTTTTAATCGCCGCGCTCTGCGCGGCATCTGTGCGAGAAACTGCCGATGCCTGAGTACAACGCCCCGCTGCGCGACCTGCGCTTTGTCCTCCATGAAGTGTTCGACACCCCGAGCCTATGGGCTCGCCTGCCGGCACTGGCTGAAACCGTCGACGCCGAGACTGCCGATGCCATTCTGGAAGAAGCCGCCAAGGTCACGGCCGGCCTGATCGCCCCGCTCAACCGCAGCGGTGATGAAGAAGGCGCGCAATGGATTGCAGGCGATGTACGCACCCCGGCAGGCTTCAAAGAAGCCTATGCCACCTACATTGAAGGCGGCTGGGTCGGCCTGTCCGGTAACCCAACCTACGGCGGCATGGGCATGCCCAAGATGCTCGCCGTGGCATTTGAAGAGATGCTCTACGCCGCAGGCTCCAGCTTCGCTCTGTATTCGGCGCTGAGTTCCGGCGCGTGTCTGGCCATCGACGCGCACGCCAGTGAAGAGCTGAAAAACACCTACCTGCCGCCGATGTACGAAGGCCGCTGGGCCGGTTCCATGTGCCTGACCGAAGCCCATGCCGGCACTGACCTGGGCATCATCCGCACCAAGGCCGAACCGCAAGCCGATGGCAGCTACCAGATCAGCGGCAGCAAGATCTTTATCACCGGCGGCGAGCAGGACCTCACCGAAAACATCATCCACCTGGTACTGGCCAAACTCCCCGACGCCCCGGCTGGCGCACGCGGCATCTCGCTGTTTCTGGTGCCCAAAGTGCTGGTCAATGCCGACGGCAGCCTGGCCGCGCGCAACGCCGTGAGCTGTGGCTCGATCGAACACAAGATGGGCATCAAGGCCTCGGCCACCTGCGTGATGAACTTCGACGGTGCAACCGGTTACCTGATCGGCGAGCCGAACAAAGGCCTGGCGGCGATGTTCACCATGATGAACTACGAGCGCTTGTCCATCGGCATCCAAGGCATTGGCTGCGCCGAGGCGTCTTACCAGGCGGCCCGCGACTACGCCCGCGAGCGCCTGCAAAGCCGCGCCGCCACTGGCCCAGAAGCCCAGGACAAAGCCGCCGACCCGATCATCGTGCACGCCGATGTGCGGCGCATGCTGCTGACCATGAAAGCCCTCACCGAAGGCGGCCGCGCGTTTGCCTGCTATGTCGGCCAACAGCTCGATCTGAGCAAATTCAGCGACGACAACAGCGAGCGCCAAACAGCCGAAACCCTGGTGGCCTTGCTCACACCAGTGGCCAAAGCGTTCTTTACCGACACGGGATTGGACAGCTGCATCCATGGCCAACAGGTGTTCGGCGGCCACGGTTACATCCGCGAATGGGGCCAGGAGCAACTGGTGCGTGACGTGCGCATCGCGCAAATCTACGAAGGCACCAACGGTATTCAGGCCCTCGACCTGCTCGGGCGCAAGATCATCGCCAACGGCGGCGTGGCGCTGCGCCAGTTCACCGCCGAGATTCGCCGCTTCGCCGAGCAGCCCGACGCGCCGTATGCCGCCGCTCTGCTGGATGCCGTTGAGCGCCTGGAGCGCACCAGCAGCTGGCTGCAGGAACGTGCCGCGGGCAACCCGCACGAAACCGGCGCAGCGTCGGTGGAGTACCTGCACCTGTTCGGCTACACCGCCTACGCCTGGATGTGGGCGCGCATGGCCGCCGTGGCGCAGGCCAAGTGCAGCGAAGACGAAGCGTTTTACAGCGCCAAACTGGCCACCGCCGAGTTCTACTTCGCCCGCCTGCTGCCGCGCATCCTGACCCTGGAAGCCAGCATTCGCGCAGGCAGCGACGCACTGTACGGCCTGCGCGCCGAGCAATTCTGACGCCAACCCGCCCCTGCCTGGCGGGAACTGCGAACACCGGTTGAGCGTTTGCGCGGCGTCCATTAAGGGCGTCGCGTTTTTTTATTCGAGCCACTGGCTGCCCCGGCAGCACGAGGAAGCACATGCAAGAAGTCGTTATAGTCGCCGCCACCCGCACCGCTATCGGTGCCTTTCAGGGCGCATTGAGCAGCGTGAGCGCTGTTGATCTGGGCGCTGCCGTTATCCGCCGCCTGCTCGCCGACACCGGCCTGCCCGCCGAACAAGTCGACGAAGTGATACTCGGCCAGGTACTGACCGCCGGTGCCGGGCAGAATCCGGCCCGCCAGAGCACACTCAAAGCCGGCCTGCCGCACACCGTACCCGCGCTGACCCTGAACAAAGTCTGCGGCTCCGGCCTCAAGGCCGTGATCATGGCGGCCCAGGCGATTCGCTGTGGCGACGCCGAGGTGATCATCGCCGGCGGCCAGGAAAACATGAGCCAGTCGCCACACGTGCTGAACGGCTCACGCAATGGCCTGCGCATGGGCCACGGCCAGTTAGTCGACACGATGATCCACGACGGCCTGTGGGATGCCTTCAACGACTACCACATGGGCATCACCGCCGAGAACCTGGCCGAGCAGTACGGCATCAGCCGCTCCGAGCAGGATGCCTTCGCCGCGCACTCGCAGCTGCGCGCCTGCGCCGCCATTGAAGCCGGGCGCTTTGCCAACGAAATCACCCCGATTGAGATCCCCCAACGCAAAGGTGACAGCCTGATCGTCGCCACCGATGAACAACCGCGCCCCAGCAGCACCCTGGAAGCCCTGGGCAAACTGCGCCCGGCCTTCAAACGTGACGGCAGCGTCACCGCTGGCAATGCCTCCACCCTCAACGACGGCGCGGCCGCTGTGCTGCTGATGAGCGCCACTAAAGCCGCCGAGCTGAACCTGCCGGTGCTGGCGCGGATCAAGGCCCATGCCAGTGCCGGCGTCGACCCGGCGACTATGGGCATCGGCCCGGTGTTCGCCACCTGCCGCGTCCTGGAGAAAGCCAACTGGAGCCTGGAGCAACTCGACCTGATCGAAGCCAATGAAGCCTTCGCCGCCCAAGCCATTGCGGTCGGCCGCGAGCTGCAGTGGGACAGCGCCAAGGTCAACGTCAACGGCGGCGCCATCGCCCTCGGCCACCCGATCGGCGCGTCGGGCTGCCGGATTCTGGTCAGCCTGATCCATGAGATGATCCGCCGCGACGCTCACAAAGGCCTGGCCACCCTGTGCATAGGTGGCGGCCAAGGCGTGGCGCTGGCCATCGAGCGTTAAGCCCGTCCAACCAAGGTGCAATGGCGCCGGGCGACCGCGCCATGCACCCTGACTGCAAGCCCACACAACAACAAGAGATAGCCATGCGCACCCTGACTACCCTGACCGGTAACAGCCAAAAACTCGACGGCGGCGCCATGTTCGGCAATGCGCCGAAAGCCCTGTGGCAACGCTGGATGAAACCGGACGAACTGAACCGCATCGACCTCGGTTGCCGCGCCCTGCTGGTGCAAGAGGAGGGCCGCAACATCCTGGTTGAAACCGGCATCGGCGCGTTTTTCAGCCCCGAAATGAAACAGCGCTTCGGCGTGCAGGAAGAGCGTCATGTGCTGCTCGACAGCCTTGCTGCGGCGGGCCTGAGTGATGCCGACATCGACATCGTGGTGCTCACCCACCTGCATTTTGACCATGCCGGCGGCTTGCTCGCAGCCTGGGAAGACGACCAACCGGCCCGCTTGCTATTCCCCAATGCGCAGTTCATCACCGGCAGGCGCCAATGGCAGCGCGCCTACCAGCCCCATGCCCGCGACCGCGCATCCTATATCCCGGAGTTGCTGGAGCTGCTCGAAGCCAGCGGCCGCCTGCACCTGGTCGATGAAACCGAGAATTGTGAGCTATTGGGCGCGGACTGGCGCCTGCACTGGAGCGACGGCCACACCCCCGGCCAGTTGATCCCCGAAGTCGCCATGCCCGATGGCCCGGTGGTGTTCCCCGCCGACCTGATCCCCGGCGCACCGTGGGTGCACCTGCCGATCACCATGGGTTATGACCGCTTCCCCGAAGGCTTGATTGAAGAGAAAGAAGCCCTGCTGGCCGACCTGTATACACGCGGCGGTCGCCTGGTTTTTACCCACGACCCGGATACCGCTATGGGCCGCGTAAGCCGTGATGAAAAAGGCCGCTACGGCCTGCAGCAGGCCATGCCCCGAGCCTGCCAGCTGGACAGCTAAACGCCCCTTACAAGCCGCCGCTGATGCCCAGGTTAAGGCCAATGGCGGTGGCCAAGGACAACGGCAGCAACAGGGTATCGAGCAAGGCACTGACCGGCAGATCAACTGCCGGGTAAGCCGGCGCTTCAGCACCGAAGCGATCAGTGGCGCAGCAGCCTCCTTGCAGCGCATACCAATCCAGGCGCGTACCGGCGTACACCACTGGCGCGCCCGGTTTGGCCGCGTCCAGAGTGCGCACAGTGGCGCAACCGCTAAGGGTCAGCCCCAACAGCACAGCGACGGTGGCACGCGCCAGTGGCTTATTCATCCGGGGTGGTCTGATGGTGTTCGCCCCAGCGCGGCAGCATGTCCTGCGGCACACCCAAACAATTGAGAATGCGCGCCACGACAAAGTCGATCAGGTCATCAATGGTCTGCGGCTGGTGATAAAAGCCCGGCGCGGCTGGCAGGATCGTCGCGCCCATGTTCGACAGCTTGAGCATGTTTTCCAGATGAATGCTGGAGAACGGCGCCTCACGCGGCACCAGAATCAGCTGACGACGCTCCTTCAACACCACATCCGCCGCGCGCTCAATCAGGTTATTGCAGGCGCCATTGGCAATCGCTGACAGCGAGCCGGTGCTGCACGGCACCACCACCATCGCCGAGGGCGCACCGGAGCCGGAGGCCGCCGGGGCCATCCAGTCTTCCTTACCGTACACACGAATCTGCCCCGGCAACGCGCCGGTGTATTCGTTGAGAAACGCCTGCATGGCCTGCGGTTTACTCGGCAGGCTGACATCGGTTTCGGTGGCCATCACCAACTGCGCGGCCTTGGAAATCAGAAAGTGCACCTCGCGGTCTTCCCGCACCAGGCAATCGAGCAGGCGCAAACCGTACTGCGCGCCGGAGGCACCGGTCATGGCCAAAGTAATTCGTTCTGGACCGCTCATCGAAGCTCCTCGATTTTTGGGGAAACGACTGCGCGACTAGCCGCACAGCAACCACGTAGCCGGACTGCATCCGGGCTACGCACTTATTGACCGCACCGTAGGATGGGTAGAGCGAAGCGCTACCCATCGACTTCAATCCGATGGATAGCGTCGCTGCGCGCCTCAGCCCACCCTACTCAGCCAGGGCCGTAGCTAACTTGCCATGCAGGCCGCCGAAGCCGCCGTTGCTCATCACCACAATCTGAGTACCCGGCGCGGCTTCCGCTTTTACCCCGGCAATGATCGCTTCCAGCGAATCGCACACCTGAGTCGGCACCGTTGAAGTGGCCACCGTACCGGCCAAATCCCAGCCCAAGTTCGGCGGCGCGTACCAATATACCGAATCGGCCTGCACCACGGACTCGGGCAAACCGTCGCGGTGCGCGCCGAGCTTCATCGAGTTGGAGCGCGGCTCGACGATGGCAATCAACTTGGCATCGCCGATGCGCTTGCGCAGGCCATCCAGAGTGGTGGCAATCGCCGTGGGGTGGTGAGCGAAGTCATCGAAGATGGTCACACCGTTGACTTCGGCAACCTTCTCCATGCGCCGTTTGGCGTTGATAAAGCTACACAGCGCCACGATACCCAGCTCCGGCACAACACCGACATGGCGCGCCGCCGCCAGCACCGCCAGGGCATTTGCGACGTTATGTTGGCCGGTCAGTTGCCAGTCCACTGTGCCGGCGGTTTTACCCTCGAAAATCACCTCGAAACGCGAGCCGTCAGCGCTCAGCAGATTGGCCTGCCATTGCCCGCCATCGCCGGTGGTGGCAACCGGCGTCCAGCAGCCCATTTCGATCACGCGCTTAAGCGCCGGTTCAGTGGTGGGATGAATGATCAGCCCTTCACCGGGAATGGTGCGTACCAGATGGTGGAACTGCCGCTCGATGGCCGGCAGATCAGGGAAGATGTCGGCGTGATCGAACTCCAGGTTATTCAGAATCGCGGTGCGCGGCCGGTAGTGCACGAACTTACTGCGCTTGTCGAAAAACGCGCTGTCGTACTCATCGGCTTCGACTACAAAGAACGGCGTACCGCCTAAGCGCGCAGAAATACCGAAGTTCTGCGGCACGCCGCCAATCAAAAAGCCTGGGCTCATGCCGGCATGTTCCAACACCCAAGCGAGCATGCTTGAACTGCTGGTTTTGCCGTGGGTACCGGCCACGGCCAGCACCCAACGGCCTTGCAGCACATGATCAGCCAACCATTGCGGGCCGCTGACGTAAGGCAGGCCTTTGTTCAGCACATATTCCACCGCCGGGTTGCCGCGCGATAGGGCATTGCCGATCACCACCAAATCGGGCGCAGGGTCGAGTTGCGCGGCGTCATAGCCCTGGGTCAGTTCGATGCCCTGGGCTTGCAGCTGGGTGCTCATGGGCGGGTAAACGTTGGCGTCTGAACCGGTCACACGGTGGCCAAGTTCTTTGGCCAAGACGGCCAGCGAGCCCATAAACGTGCCGCAGATGCCGAGAATATGAATATGCATGATGTACCTTGAAGGTGCCCTCAAAAACCGGTGAATAGGCGCGCGAAAAACTGGCCGCAGGTTAGCACAGCGCCGCCGCCCAGCAGAGGCCCAGCCCCTGCGTCAGCTTCTGGCACAGGGGTTGCTGAACCTTGGCCAAGACGCTCGTCGTTGTTTAATTTCTGCCCTGCCATCGACAGCCTTGTTTATTCCAGTGCATAGATGACAACTGCAGCACCGCTTTGGCGCAGCCAAGCCCTCAAGGGGAACTCAATGCCCGCATACAGCCACAGCGTTGGCGGTGAAACCTACCGCTTCGACAGCCTTGCCGAGGTGATGGCCAAAGCCAGCCCGGCGCGCTCCGGTGATTTTCTCGCCGGCGTGGCCGCGAGCAATGCTGGCGAACGGGTCGCCGCGCAGATGACCCTCGCCGATATTCCGCTCAAGCAGTTTCTCCACGAAGCATTGATCCCCTATGAAGATGATGAAGTCACCCGGCTGATTATCGACAGCCATGACGCCGCCGCGTTCGCCCCGGTCAGCCACCTGAACGTCGGCGATTTTCGTGACTGGCTGCTCGGTGACCACGCCGATGAAGCCAGCCTGCGCGCCCTAGCCCCAGGCCTGACGCCGGAAATGGCCGCGGCGGTGTCGAAGATCATGCGCGTGCAGGACCTGGTGCTGGTGGCGCAGAAAATCCGCGTGGTCAGCCGTTTTCGCAACACCATTGGCCTGCGCGGGCGTATGTCCACCCGCCTGCAACCCAACCACCCGACCGACGAACCTGCGGGTATCGCCGCGAGCATTCTCGACGGCCTGCTGTACGGCAATGGCGACGCCATGATCGGCATCAACCCCGCCACAGACAGCACCCAATCGATCTGCGAGATGCTGCGCATGCTCGACGGCATCATTCAGCGCTATGAAATCCCCACCCAAGCCTGCGTGCTGACCCACGTCACCACCTCAATCGAGGCGATTAACCGGGGCGTACCGCTGGATTTGGTGTTCCAGTCGATTGCCGGCACCGAAGCGGCCAACGCCAGCTTTGGTGTCAGCCTGAATATCCTGCAGGAAGGCTACGACGCCGGCCTGAGCCTCAAGCGCGGCACCCTGGGCGACAACCTGATGTATTTCGAAACCGGTCAGGGCAGCGCGCTGTCCGCCGGTGCCCACCATGGCCTCGACCAGCAAACCTGCGAGACCCGTGCCTATGCAGTGGCGCGGCATTTCAAGCCGTTTCTGGTGAATACCGTGGTCGGTTTTATCGGCCCGGAGTACCTGTATAACGGCAAGCAGATCATCCGCGCCGGCCTGGAAGACCACTTCTGCGGCAAGCTGCTGGGCCTGCCGATGGGCTGCGACATCTGCTACACCAACCACGCCGAAGCCGATCAGGACGACATGGACGTGCTGCTGACCCTGCTCGGGGTGGCCGGGATCAACTTCATCATGGGCATCCCCGGCTCCGATGACGTGATGCTCAACTACCAGACCACCTCCTTCCACGACGCGCTGTACGCCCGCCAGAGCCTGGGGCTGAAACCGGCCCCCGAATTCGAAGCCTGGCTGCAGCGCATGGGCATTTTCACCCAAGCCGATGGCCGCCCGCGCCTGGGCAACAGCCTACCGCCGGCGTTCCGTCAGGCGCTGGCGCAGCTTGGTTAACCGAGGAACCGCGTATGTACGATGACAGCCCACTCAGCGGTGCTAGCGAAAATCCCTGGCAGCAATTGCGTAACCTCACGCCGGCGCGCATCGCCTTGGGTCGCGCCGGCACCAGCCTGCCGACCCGCGCGCAGCTGGACTTCCAGTACGCCCACGCCCAGGCCCGTGATGCCGTGCACCTGCCGTTCGATCACGCCGCACTTGCCTCAGGCCTGGCCCATCAACATCGACAAAGCCTATTGCTGCACAGCGCCGCCAAGGACCGCGACACCTACCTGCAGCGCCCAGACCTGGGCAGACGCCTGAGTCACGAGTCCGCCGAGCTGCTGGGCCAGCACCGCGAGAACAACCCGGACGGTTACGACCTGGCCATCGTCGTGGCGGACGGCCTCTCTGCCCTGGCCGTGCACCGTCATGCACTGCCCATGCTCGAACGCATAAGCGAACAGGCGCAGGCCGAAAACTGGCGCATGGCCCCTGTCGTCATGGTGACCCAGGGCCGGGTGGCTGTGGCCGATGAAGTGGCCGAACGACTCGGCGCAAAGATGGTGGTGATCCTGATCGGCGAACGCCCGGGGCTTAGCTCACCGGACAGCCTAGGTCTGTACTTCACCTATGCACCCAAGGTCGGTCTTACCGACGCTTACCGTAACTGCATCTCCAACGTGCGCCTGGAGGGCCTGAGCTACGCCATGGCCAGCCATCGCCTGCTCTACCTGATGCGCGAGGCGTGCCGTCGCCAGCTGTCTGGGGTCAACCTCAAGGATGAGGCCGAGGTACCACTGCTGGCGGGGGGGGAGCAACGCGGAAACTTCTTGCTGGGCTAGGCCGCCCTAATCAGGCGCTGCAGTACCAGGCTTATGTGGGAGGGGCTTTAGCCGCGACTAGCCTGAAATGCTGAAGCATCGCGGCTAAAACCCCTCCTAAGGCAATCCACCGTCGACTGCCTTGTGCACGCCATACGCCTAGCGGGGCGGTGATTACAACCAAACGCTTGTTTGGATTGCACTTTCAAAAAGCTTTAGGCAGCATCGGGAGCGTTCGCAGGCAGCGCTGCCGTGTTGCCGAAGCCATCCACACGACTGAAGTAGAGGCTCACCATGCGCATCGTCCAAGCGACCCTGGAGCATCTGGATCAACTGACTCCGCTGTTCGTCAATTACCGCGAACACTTTGGCCAGTTGCCTTACCCTGACTCCTCACGGAAATTTCTGGAAAACCGCATCAGCCGCAAAGAGTCAGTGATCTATCTGGCCATGGCCGATGATGAAGACAAGATTCTCGGCTTCTGCCAGCTCTATTCGAGCTTCTCCTCGCTGTCGCTCAAGCGCGTGTGGATTCTCAACGACATCTACGTTTGCCAGGACGCGCGCCGCCAGCTGGTGGCGGATCGCCTGATCCAGACGGCCAAGCAAATGGCCTTCAAAACCAATGCCGTGCGCTTGCGCGTCGCCTCCAGCGTCGACAACGAAGTCGCGCACAAGCTTTACGAATCCATTGGTTTCAAGGAAGACACCGAGTTCAAGAGCTTTGTCCTGCCGATCACCGAAGACTTCACCGCGCCCTAAGCCTGCAACTGAGCCAGCGGCGCGCCACTCGCGCTGGCTCAGCGCATCAGCCTTCAAGGCTTAGCCATAAGCCCACAACCAACTGCACCACCAGCAAGCTGAGCGCCGCCAGATGCCAAGGCTGCCTATAATGCCGTGGCCGTGACGCAGCCGTGAGCTGCTGCCGCAACGGTTGCTGCAACGCATACTGAAACGCCGACAGGGCCTCAAAGCGCGCCTGCGGTTTGGGCGCCAAGGCCCGCGCCAGCACTCCATCCCACCCTGCCGGCACACGCACATTGAACTGCGCCAACGGCACATAACGGCTGGTGTGGTCAGCATCCACCTGCGCCGCTTCGGGCCAACGCCGTCCAATTAGCCAGTAAGCCAGTGCCGCCAGGGCAAATTGGTCGGCGCGGCCATCCAGCGCCTGCCCGCTACGCGCCTCTGGCGCCAAGGGCACCGCCTGCTCAGGCAGGGGTTGCGGCGGAACACCCGGCAACAACGCGGCATATTCAGGCAGCAACACTACGCGCCCAGCGTCATCCACCAGGATACTGCGTGGGTCCAACCACAGGCCCTGCATGCCGCGTCGCTGCAAACCACGCACAGCAACAATCAGCTGATCGAGCAAAGCCAGAACCGTCACACCGTCTAACGCCCCATGCGCCGCCAACCAATCGACCAGGCTACGCATGCCCTTGCTGACCGGCTCAAACAGCAAGAAGGCATGGCTTCGCGGCTGATGCGCGGACATCACCTGCGGCAAGCTGGCCACCGGACTGCGCCGCAGCGCCCACTCGCGCTGCCGAAAGACTTCATCCGCCGCCTGCTCGGCCAGCCACAACATGGCCTCACGCCCTCGCGGGTCCGTCGCGCGAAACACCCGCCCTGGCGGCCCGAACGGACAAGCCGAGAGCAGTGTCCAGCCATCAAGTTGCTGCCCGGGTTGCGCATTGACCACCACCGGCCAGGGCGCAGGCGGGGCCAGTACCGGCGTATTGTCAGCGTCGACGAGGCGCACTAAAGCCGCCGCGCCTGGCGCCTGTAACAAGGGCGCAATTAACTCAGGCAGCGGCTCGTCCATACGACGAAAGCCCTGCAGATCCGCCACATCCAATAATGGCTGCGGCGCCAGCAGCAATAACTCGCCCGGGCTGAGCACCAAGCTGTGCTGCACCAGCGCCAGCTCAGGCTGCGCGCCAAGCTGCAGCCCCTCAACGCCGACCAACCGATGTACGCCGCCCTGCTGATAACGTAATAACCCGATGGCCCCGGCCTGGAGAAACTGCGCCTCGGCGTTCTGCATCAGCAACAGCCCGGCATTTATCTGAGCCAGGTGGCGGCCGCCCTGGCGCTGACGAAACAGTTGCTGGTTAAACCCGGCCAGCACCTGCCGCGCGGCCTGGGCTTCGCTCCAACTCGAGGGCGTGCACGTGCAATCGGCCAGTAGACCGTCGAGGTAAGCCTCAAGCGTGCGCACCACATCGGGGCACTCTCGCACCCAAAGCAGCGCAACCACGAGCACCGGCGGCCGCCCTTCGCGCCCTGGCAAGCAGATCGCGCGCGTCCGTGCAGCCTGCCCCGGCAGGTCAAGACCATTGCCGCAGAGCAGTTTGATGGCGGGATGATCGAGACGCTCAATCGACATTGGCAGCCCTCCCAGGTCGCGGATAGGTTTGTCAGTGCAGCCTTTGTGCCGACTTGCCCAGCGCCGCCGCCGAGCTTATGGTGGCCGCTTCCTAGAGCCTGAGCAGAACCCATGTGGTCGCTACGTGCCTGGCGTCGCCAGCGCCTCCTTGCCCGTCATCCCGTGAGCAGCGCTCAGTGGGACGCCATCATGCGACAACTGCCGATCCTCGACGGCCTGGACGCTGCCGAACAGCAACGCCTGCGCGAACGGGCAGTGCTGTTCTTGCAACACAAGCACCTCAGCCCACTGCCCAGCCTCGAACTGGACGCCCACGCCCGCCTGCTACTGGCAGTGCAGGCCGAGCTCCCCCTGCTGCACTTGGCGGACCTCAACTGGTACCAGGGTTTCCATGAAATCGTGATTTACCCAGACGACTTCGTCAGCCCACAGCGCCACCGCGATGCCAGCGGCGTGGTGCATGAATGGGACGGTGCGCACAGCGGCGAAGCCTGGTTGCATGGCCCGGTGATTCTGGCCTGGCCAGGCGTGCAGGCCAGCGGCCAGTGGGATGGCTACAACCTGGTGATCCATGAGTTAGCGCATAAACTGGACATGCTCAATGGCGACGCCAACGGCCTGCCACCGCTGCATAACAGCATGCATATTGAAGCATGGACCAACGCCATGCAGAGCGCCTTCGACCAGTTGAACGCCGAACTGGATGCCAACCCAGGGCGCGAAACCGCCATCGACCCTTACGCAGCAGAAAACCCAGCGGAGTTCTTTGCAGTCACCAGCGAGTACTTCTTCAGCGCCCCCGACCAGCTCGCCGAATCCTTCCCTGCGGTCTACGCGCAACTGGCCCTGTTCTACCGCCAGGACCCGCTGGCGCGACTGCAACAACTTCAGCAGCGCCATTCGGCTTACCCCGCCAACACCAAAGACAGCGCACTCGCGACTAATGGCTAGATAAGCCGGCGTAGCAACGCCTAGGGAATATGCCTATAATCGCGCCACTTTTTTGGCCCACCCCTCGGGAGTCGCCCCATGAGCTACAGCAAGATCCCGGCCGGTAAAGACCTGCCGAACGACATCTACGTTGCCATCGAGATTCCGGCCAACCACGCGCCGATCAAATACGAAATCGATCACGACATCGATTGCTTGATGGTCGACCGTTTCATGGCCACCCCGATGTTCTACCCGGCCAACTACGGGTTTATCCCGCATACCCTGGCTGACGACGGCGACCCCCTCGACGTGCTGGTTGTGACCCCATACCCAGTGGCCCCAGGTTCGGTCATCCGCGCTCGTCCGGTTGGCGTGCTGCACATGAGCGACGAAGCTGGCGGCGACGCCAAACTGGTTGCCGTGCCACACGACAAACTGACCGTGCTGTACAAAGACGTTCAGGAATACACCGACCTGCCACCCCTGCTGATCGAGCAGATCAAGCACTTCTTTGAGAACTACAAAGACCTCGAAAAAGGCAAATGGGTTAAGGTTGAAGGCTGGGGCGGCGCTGATGAAGCCCGCGATCTAATTCTTAAGGCAGTCGCTGCTTACCAAAAATAAGCCGAGACCGTCCCCTAAAAGCCGGCCACAAGCCGGCTTTTTTATTGTCTGAAACAATCCTACCCCATCCGACAAAACGCCTGGTAACCTATATAAATCAAGGGCTACAGCCAAATATAGCTCTAAAGACGTCCAATCCAATTCGACCCCATCCGACGACAAAGTGGGGGGTCAAGTGGGGGGACAGAAATCTGCGCCGAGGAAGCCATGGGCAAGCTAAATCCCAAACAGGTTGAGAATTTAATTGAGCCTGGTACATACGAGGACGGCGATGGATTGCGCCTGATCGTGAAAGCTACCGGGCGCAAATCTTGGCTACTGCGCTTCCAGCTTGACGGCCGACGGAGGGAGATGGGTTTAGGGCCCTACCCTGAAATAAGCCTTAAGAATGCACGCCTCGAGGCAAGCTCCAAACACAGGCAACTCATAGACGGCATTGACCCTCTTGCCGCGCGCGATATTGAACGAGCAGCACTGCGCGAAGCACAACGCGCCAGAGAAGCCAGGGAGATCAAATTCGAAGTATTGGCAGCGGAGTATTCCGCAGCGCATGGCGGAGCATGGTCAGAAAAGTGGCGTAAAGGCTGGATGCGCAAGTTGGAGTTGTACGCATTCAAGCAGATAGGCAAGTTGCCTGCTGAGGACATCGACACTGCGCAAGTTTTGAAAGTCCTGCAGCCCATCTGGACGACGAAAAGCCGTACGGCTGACGAGGTGCGCGGACAGATAGAACAGATACTGGACGCTGCCAAAGCCCGCGGCTTTCGTACAGGCGAAAATCCTGCACGCTGGCGTGGACACCTCGACAACCTGCTTAGCCGATCAGAAAAGAAAAAAGCACGAAAGCGTGAACACTTCAAAGCCTTGCGCTGGCAGCTCGTACCGAGCTTGATGGTGTTGCCGCTGACCGAAAACTGACCCAGTAGAGGCTGTTCTGCCGACTGAAAACTGACCCAGGTGTTCAACTGCTTCTGCTCAATTTTTGAGCAGGAGAACACAGGGTGATCAGTATGGAAATGATGGGCAAAATCCGCCGGATGTATTTCCGCGACAAGCTGTCGCTGCATGAGATAGCCAAGCGCACCGGGTTGGCGCGCAACACGATTCGCAAGTGGGTCAGAGCACCTGAGGCCAAGCCGCCGGTCTACCAACGCCGCGCGATCTTCAACAAACTCAGCCCTTTTCACGCCACGCTGGAGCAGGCGCTAAAAGCCGATTCGCTGCGGCCCAAGCAACAGCGGCGCAGTGCCAAGGCGCTGTTGGCGCAAATCAAAGCCGAAGGTTATGACGGTGGCTACAGCCAGCTCACCGCGTTTATCCGTGCCTGGCGAGGGGGACAGGGCAAGGCGTCGCAGGCCTTTGTGCCGCTGACCTTTGCTCTTGGCGAGGCGTTTCAGTTTGACTGGAGCGAGGAAGGCTTGCTGGTCGGCGGCATTTACCGGCGTATGCAGGTGGCACATCTGAAGCTGTGTGCCAGCCGTGCGTTCTGGCTTGTGGCGTATCCGAGCCAGGGCCATGAGATGTTATTTGACGCCCATACACGCTCGTTCGGCTCCTTGGGCGGCGTGCCGCGCCGGGGCATCTACGACAACATGAAGACCGCCGTCGACAAGGTCAATAAGGGCAAAGGCCGGGCGGTGAATGCGCGCTTTGCGGTGATGTGCGCGCATTACCTGTTCGATCCGGACTTCTGCAACGTCGCCGCTGGTTGGGAAAAGGGCATCGTTGAAAAGAACGTGCAAGACAGCCGCAGGCGTATCTGGCTAGACGCCCAGGACTGCCAGTTTCACTCCTTCGAGGAACTCAATGCCTGGCTGGGCCAGCGCTGCCGCGCGCTTTGGAACGAGCTGACGCACCCTCAATACAGCGGGCTGAGTGTGGCCGAAGTGCTGGAGTTGGAGCGCGCTGAACTGATGCCTGTGCCAGCGCCATTCGACGGTTACGTCGAGCGGCCTGCGCGGGTCTCCAGCACCTGCCTGGTCAGCGTCGGGCGCAACCGCTACTCGGTGCCGTGTGAGTACGCGGGTAAGTGGGTCAGCAGCCGTTTGTATCCGACGCGAATCGAGGTGGTGGCTGACGACGCGCTGATCGCCAGCCATGTCCGCTTGCTGGATCGCGACCAGGTCAGCTATGACTGGCAGCACTACCTCCCGCTGATCGAACGCAAGCCCGGTGCGCTGCGCAACGGCGCGCCCTTTGCTGATCTGCCGGCGCCGCTGCGTCAGCTTAAGCACGGTCTGGGGCGTCATGCCGGCGGTGACCGGATCATGGCGCAAGTCCTGGCTGCCGTACCGGTCGCCGGACTCGATGCCGTGCTGGTAGCCGTTGAGCTGGTACTGGAGAGCGGCAGCCTGAGCGCCGAACACATCCTCAATGTCGTGGCACGGCTGACAGCATCCGAACCACCACCCAGCGTCGAAACCCACTTGTCGCTCAAGGAAGCCCCCGTCGCTAACACGGCGCGCTACGACCGCCTGCGTGGCCAGGCCGAGGAGGTCGGTCATGCGTGATTTGATGGCGGAACTCAAGGAGCTGCGCCTGCACGGCATGGCCACGGCCTGGGCGGAGTTAACTGCACAGGGTGAGTCGAACACAGCCTCGTCCAAGTGGCTGCTCGAACACCTGCTGGAACAAGAGCACACAGATCGCGCCATGCGCTCGGTGAGCCACCAGATGAACATGGCCAAGCTGCCGATGCACCGCGATCTGGCCAGCTTCGATTTCAACGCCTCTAGCGCCGACGCACGCCTGATCAGCGAGCTGGCCAGCCTGGCCTTTACCGACACCGCGCAGAACGTGGTGCTGATCGGTGGGCCAGGCACCGGTAAAACCCACCTAGCCACCGCGCTGGCCGTGTCCGGCATCACCCGGCATGGCAAGCGCGTGCGCTTCTACTCCACGGTCGATCTGGTCAATCTGCTGGAGCGCGAAAAACACGACGGCAAAGCCGGGCGGATCGCCCAGGCACTGCTGCGCATGGATCTGGTCATCCTCGACGAACTGGGTTATCTGCCGTTCAGCCAGGCTGGCGGTGCGTTGCTGTTTCACCTGCTGTCCAAGCTGTACGAACACACCAGCGTGGTGATCACCACCAACCTGAGCTTCGCCGAATGGTCGAGCGTGTTCGGCGACGCCAAGATGACCACCGCCCTGCTGGATCGGCTGACCCACCACTGCCACATCGTCGAAACCGGTAACGAGTCCTATCGCCTGCAACACAGTAGCTTGGCGGCCCAGGCCAAGATCAAATCACGGGAGCGAAAGCGTAAGGGCGGCCAAGAACCGGAGGACGATGAGCCGTTCTGATTTCATGGCGACGACGGCCTGCTACATGGCTGCGTGTGGCAGGTCTTAAACAACTGAACTGGGCTAGCGAAGGAGTGGGGGCAACAGCAGCTGCGCTGGTAGACTTATCCACAGTTGCTGGTAACAAAATCAGCAATCCGCCCTGGGTCAAATTTCAATCGGCAGGGTGGGTCAATTTTCCATCAGCGCCAACACTGACCCCTCATGGGTACGGAACTCGCCCCCTTTAAAGGCAAAAACTGCTCACGATGAATCACCCAGCACTGTTGAGCAAAAAGCACCCATGAGTAGAGAACATCAGCCTGAGACCGTTAAATGCGCGACTAGCTTCCCGGGCAAAGAAACCGATCCTGTACGAGCAGTACCCGCAGCGCAAAAAGTTGTGAAAGGATATCAGCGATGAACACAACATTTTTGCTGATGGCCCAGTACAACGGCCAAGCGATTATCCCGCTCGAACAGGTCTGTCGGGATTATTTCACCCACCTCACCCCAGATATGTTCCAGCGCAAAGCACTGGCCGGACAGATCAAAATCCCGATCACCCGACTTGAAAGCAGCCAGAAGTCTGCCAAAGGCATCCATCTGCAAGACCTCGCAAACTATCTAGACGAGCAGCGCGCTGCAGCAATCAAAGAGTGCAAACAGTTATGAGCCTGGCTGTTTCTTACGCTTGGCCACAGCCGCGCCAAAGCTCACTGGCATCGCCAACACCTTCGGAAGCCACTCCCAACCTGCGAAAGAATCCCCACGCCCATGCAGGTGGGTGTAGCGCCGAAGTGAGTTCCAGTCCCGGTGGCCAGAAACACTCGCCACCCGAGGAATATCCCAGTCCATTTCAAACAGCCTGCTCACGCCACCGTGCCTCAGGTCATGGAAGTGAAGATCCTCGATCTGCGTCCTCTCAATCGCCCGCGCCCATGCGCCCTGTATCGCGTCACCGGTGTACGGGAAAATCTCCTCATAGACCCGAGGCATGCTTTGCACTAAGGCCCAGGCCTCTGGAGGCAGATGACACCACACATCGTTGCCCCACTTGTCCCCTGGGTTTTTCATATCCCGGACAAGTACCGCCTGCCGTGTTTCATCCAGATCTGCCCAGCGAATCCGAACGATCTCGTCCTGCCGCCGAGTGGAGAACAACGCAAAAAGAACGACCTTGGGCATGTGCACCGACAACGGACGTGCTTTCAAAACATCACAGAATCGCTCGAGCAACAGAGCCAGCTCAGCCGGGGTCGGCCGCCGCTCGCGCTCACGGCTTTTCATTTTGTAACCCAGCTTATTGAGTACCATCCGAGCATCGGTCATAGCGCCGGCAGGCACGTCATACCCCCAAGCTGGGCGGGCGACTGATAGAACTGCTCCAAGATGAGCTAGATCATTACCGGCAGTTTGCGGCTGAACACCACCACCCTCAGAGCTCATTCGCCATAGCGCAAAGTCAACCAGCACCTGGCTGGTCATCTGCGCTGGCGTAATATCACCCAGGTACGAAGCCATTACCGCACGCAGTGTGTACTCCTTCGTCCGCCCAAGCGGCTGAGCCTGGCCGACCTCTGCCAAGTACTTATCGATTACATCCCTGAGCAGCACACCGCCCCTCTTGGCGCGCTCGATTGCACCCGGCTCACTTAGCTCAGTCTCGCGACGCTTCACCCATGCCTCAGCCGCCTTCTTGCGCGCGAAGGTTTGGCTCTCTGTGTAAACTTGCACCCCATCTTTTTTGATTCGAATCTGAGCGGTGTAACTGATCGTGCCGTCAGCCCTCTTTCGCGGTCTGATCGTTGCCATGGTGGTACATCCTGTTTGCCGGTGGTACATGCAAGCATTTAGGTGGTACAGCGTACCACCCGACTTTTAAAAATGCCCGCAAACCCCCGAAAACACGTCAGAAACACGCACACCGGAGACACCCATGCTACAAGGCTTAACCCCAGAAACCACGCCGCCTCCAGTGTCCCGCCGCTTCTCAGTAGCGCCGATGATGGACTGGACTGATCGCCATTGCCGCTTCTTCCTACGCCAGCTGTCGCATCACGCCTTGCTATACACCGAGATGGTCACCACGGGTGCAATCTTGCATGGCGATACGGCGCGTTTTCTGCGTCATAGCGCCGCCGAGTATCCGCTGGCATTGCAGCTGGGTGGCAGCGTGCCAGCCGATCTGGCGGCCTGCGCCAAGCTGGCACAAGAGACAGGTTATAACGAGGTCAACTTGAACGTCGGCTGCCCCAGTGACCGGGTGCAGAACAACATGATCGGCGCCTGCCTGATGGGTCATCCACAACTGGTGGCTGATTGCGTTAAGGCGATGCAGGATACCGTCGAGATCCCTGTAACAGTGAAACACCGCATCGGTATCAACGGCCGCGACAGCTATGCCGAGCTGTGTGATTTTGTCGGTACAGTTCGCGATGCAGGCTGCCGCAGCTTTACCGTGCATGCGCGTATCGCCATTCTCGAAGGGCTATCGCCCAAGGAAAACCGCGAAGTACCACCACTGCGTTATGACGTGGCCGCACAGCTCAAGCAGGACTTTCCGGAACTGGAGATCATCCTCAACGGCGGCATTAAGACCCTAGAGGATTGCCAGCAGCACTTGCAAACCTTTGACGGCGTGATGCTAGGCCGCGAGGCGTACCACAACCCTTACCTGCTGGCCCAGGTAGACCAACTGCTATTTGGCTCCAATCGCGCCGTGATGAGCCGCTTCGAAGCTATGCACAGCATGCGCGACTACATCGCAGCGCATCTCGCCGAAGGCGGCAGCATGCACCACATCACCCGCCATATGCTCGGCCTGGCCCAGGGCTTTAACGGCGCGCGACGCTTTCGCCAACTGCTCTCGGTGGATATTCATAAAACCAGTGAGCCGCTGGCGCTGTTCGATCAAGCGGCGCAATTGCTGCAAGGTCGCTGACTCGGGTAAGGTCGGCTCATCTGCAACGACAAGGCTGTGTCATGACTTCCAAGCTGGATCAACTCAAGCAGTTCACCACCGTGGTCGCCGATACCGGCGACCTTGATGCCATCGCCCGCCTAAAGCCGGTTGATGCCACCACCAACCCTTCCCTGCTGCTGAAAGCCGCAACCATGCCCGGCTACAGCGAGCTGCTAAAAAGCGCCGTTACCGCCAGTAAAGGCGACCTGGGCATGGCCTGCGACCATTTTGGCGTGGCGGTGGGTGGCGAAATTCTCAAGGTCATTCCTGGGCGGATTTCCACCGAGGTGGATGCGCGCCTGTCCTTCGACACTCAAGCCACGCTTCGCCGCGCCGAACGCTTGATCGGTTTGTATGAAGAGGCTGGCATCGGCCGCGAGCGCGTGCTGATCAAGATCGCCTCGACCTGGGAAGGTATCCGCGCCGCCGAGCAACTGGAAAAAGCCGGTATTCAATGCAACCTGACGCTGCTATTCGGCTTCGCCCAAGCGCAGGCTTGCGCCGATGCTGGCGTGTTTTTGATTTCGCCTTTTGTAGGGCGTATTTATGACTGGTACAAGAAGGCCGAAGGTCGTGATTTTGTCGGCGCCGAAGACCCTGGCGTGCAGTCAGTCACGCGCATCTACAACTATTATAAGGCCAACACTTACCAAACCGTGGTGATGGGCGCGAGCTTCCGCAATATCGGCCAGATCGAACAACTGGCCGGCTGCGACCGCCTGACCATCAGCCCGGAACTGCTGCAGCAGCTGGCCGATGACCTAAATCCACTGCAACGCAAACTCAATTCAGGCCAACCGGCCCAGGCCAAACAAAGCCTGAGTGAGAGCCAATTCCGCTGGGCCATGAATGAAGATGCCATGGGCACCGAAAAGCTGGCCGAAGGCATTCGTCTGTTCGCCCGCGACCAGGAGAAACTGGAAAAGCTACTGAGCAGTCAGGTCTAAATGCAAACGGGGCGCTTAATAGCGCCCCGTTTGTTTAACCCGGCCAATCAGTGATGCTCAAGCGCACTGACCAAGTCGTGGAAGGCTTCGCGATTGGACTCGTTTAAGCCCATCAGAATGCGGTGCGCCTCAAGCACTTTGGCGCGCACCAACTCTTCGGACTGATCCTGCGACGGCAAATCATCCAGGCAATCCGGGCATGGCAGCGGTGTATCAACGATATTGAACACCTGATCAAAACCCATAGATTGCAGCAACCGAGTGATATCGGGATGGGTGGTTACTACAGTCGGCAGTAGACCCACTTTCTGCCGCGACAAAATCGACAACTTGGCCAACAATCCGAGCGTCGTGCTGTCGATACTGCGCGTCTCAGTGAGATCAATCACGATGGCTGAGAAATTCAGCGCTGTAAAAATCTTCTCGATGGTCGAATCCAAGGCGGAACAGAGCGTCAGGCGCACTTCGCCGACAAACTTCAAGATGAAGGTGCCATCCTGCTCTGCAAACTGAATTCTACCGGGGCTCATCCCAAGGCTCATGCAAGGTTCCTGCTTAACACCAGCAAGGCGATATCATCCGGCATATCCCCTAGATTGGCCAGCCCAAAAGCCTTGCGTAGGCCATCCAGGGTACCGCCTGCAGTACTGATCAATTGCGGCAACAGGGTTTCCTTGTCTTTTAAGGTATCACCCGGCAGCAGATCCAGGATGCCATCGGAAAGCAGCGTCAAACTAAAGGTCTCCGGCAATTCCAGCTCCAGATCGTTGTATTGGGCATCGACAAATAACCCGACCGGTAAGCCACGCCCCTCCAAATAGCGAGCCTGACCTTCGCTGTACAACACCGGGAGCGGCAGATGTCCGCCAATGCTGTAGGTCAGCCTGTTGTTGGTCTGGTCGATCACACCGCCGAGCATGGTCACATGCTTACCGAGGCTGCAGTTGATCAAGCCGCGATTGATATGGCCAAGCACCTCGGACGGCTTGAAGTCCGGCAGGCTGCCGGTACGGCGCGACTCGTAGAGCAAACGGGTGGTCATAAACTTCAGCAGCACGGTGATAAATGCTGAAGACGCACCATGCCCTGACACGTCAGCCAGGTAGAAGGCGATACGACTGTCATCAACGCGGAAATAGTCGACAAAGTCGCCAGACAGATAAAGAGAAGGAATGATCTGGTGCGCAAAATTCAAGCCGTCAGCCTGCCAAGGCGTCACTGGCAGCATGTTCATCTGTACCTGGCGACCGGCGTTCTGGTCTTCCTGCAACAAATGCAAGCTGGCTTGCAGCTCACGGTTGGCGGTTTCCAGCTCGTTACGGTAGCGCTGGTTTTCCAGGCGCAAATTGGCACGATCCAACGCCCGGTGAACGGAATGCTCAAGCACGGCGAGATCAGCCAGGGGCTTGATCAGGTAATCGGCAGCCCCTAGACGCAAAGCCTCAACAGCATCACTCATCACGCCGGCCCCGGACACCACGATAACCGGGGTTTCCACGTGCAGAGCATTAATACGGCGGATCAATTCGAGACCGTCGACTTGTGGCATGCGCAGATCGCAGATCACTAAATCTGGGGACTCGGCATGAAAGACTTCCAGCCCCTGCAAACCGTTGGCGGCCTGGAGCACATGAAAACCACTGTCTTCCAGGTAGGCGGCGAGGCTCGCACGCACTACGTCGTCGTCATCGATTATCAGCAGCGTGGCACTGGTTGTGTGCATGAGGTATCCAGGCAAACTGCGCCGGGTAGGGTTGGCTTGGTACGTTCAGGCAAAAGCCTGGACGCGCGAACTCGGCTTGCTTCAAGGCGCAGACGGTACTCCCATCCGCTAAGCGATTCAAGCGCACGCCGGCCGTCGAAACACGCCTTTACACCTCAAATAGGCCAAGGTTATAAGAACAGTAGGACAGCCCTAATCACATGAGGAAAATGCCCATGAGCCAAAATGATCGTGATTACAGTGAAAAACGCGATTACATCCGCATGCGGCTCGAAGCGCCCGTCACGCTGCACCATGACGGCAAGGACATTCCCGCACTGTGCCTCGATCTGTCCAGTACTGGCATGCAGCTGGAAGCTGAAAGCGCGGTCAGCATCGGCGACAAGGTGCGTATCCATATTGCCTCAGACCACAACGCCCTACGCGGCCTGGATGCGCAAGCCGAGGTGGTTCGCGTAAGCGCGATGGACGATGGACGCCAGGCGCTTGGCTTAGCGATCATTTCAATGAACTAAGGCCATTGCAGGCAAGAAAAAAGGCGACTATTGAAGTCGCCTTTTTGATTTTCAGAACAATCGATTTAAAAATCGTCTTCGACCTGACCGTCACGCACCCTGAACTCACGATTTTGCAGGTAAGCGTTACGGACAAATATGTACCTGTCGCCACTGACCAAACGCTCGACCGACAGCAGTTGCGCGCGTGTATCGACGGCATCAACGCCCAGCACTACATTTCGCGTCGGCACATGATTGATATAGCCATTGGCAGCCAATGCACCATCCGGCAATTTGCCGAATGCGTCGCGCACTGTGCTCGGCCCGAGCAACGGCAGTACGACATAAGGACCGCTACCCAAGCCCCACACGCCTAGGGTCTGACCAAAATCCTCATCGCTGCGCTGCAGGCCCATGGCGCTTCCCACATCGAAGAAGCCCAGTAGACCGAACGTGGTGTTGAAAATCAGCCGCCCCGTATCAACCCCTGCGTCGTGCAACTTACCTTGCAGCAGGTTGTTGGCCAGATTGCCGACATCACCGATGTTGCTGAAGACGTTATGCACGCCATCTTCAAGAAATTGCGGCGTAACTGCCTGGTAGCCTTTAGCCAGAGGCTTGAGGGTATACATATCAACGTTATCGTTGATGCGGAACATAAAACGGTTGTAGCCCTGCCAAGGGTCTTCGTCGTTGGCTTGCGCCAGTGCAGGCAGCGATAGCACGCCGGTACAGGCAACCAATAGGCTCAATCGTTTAATCCAACTCGCACCGGTCACACGCATCACAGTCACTCCTTGGAAATACTCAGGCTGCCACAGGCGGCCAAATCAGGTGGCGCAGTATAAGACCACAGCTCGCTAAAGGGGCAGCATAGCGGACGAACAAGTACCTGGAAAACCGTCCTGGCAAGGCCTTACACCGCGCCGAATGGCCGCGACACTGCACGAAAACAATCTGTTCATCTGCCTGTAACCTGCGAGGAATAGCCTGCACTAGTCCTTTTCAAGGAAGGCTCATGCAAACCCCTGCCGCCTCGCCCGCGTTCAACGCCCTATTATTTAGCCTCTCCGGCTGCCTGGTTGATTTTGGCGCACGCAGCATTGCGCTGGCCCTGCAACGCCTTTATCCCAATGCACCTAATCCCCAGAGCCTTGAACAGGTACTGGGGCGCCAAGCCCTGCCCGAGGAACGCCTGGCTTACCAACAAGCCCTTTGCGAGACCGCGCGCGAGCATGCACAAGCCACGCACGCAGCCTTACCCTTGCTGGAGCAATTGCGACAGCAAGGCGTGCCCTGCGCCTGGTTGGATGAAATGCCACCCGATGCCAGCACTTGCCTGGCCAGCGTATTACCGGCCTGGCTACGCGGCACACCTAGCCGCAGTTACCGCCCATGGCCAGCACCGGACGCAATTTGGCTTAGCCTGCTGGAGCTGCAGGTGAACCAGCTTGAAGGCTGCGTGCTGGTCAGTGGCGAACCACGTTTGTTACAGGCGGCGCTTAATGCCGGCATCTGGACCATTGGCCTGGCCATCAGCGGCCCGCTGTGCGGAGTAGCGCTGGCAGACTGGCAGCGCCTAACCATCGACGAACGTGATCGATTGCGCAGCCAGGCCACCCTGAGCCTTTACCGGCTTGGCGTGCACTCGGTGATTGACCAACTGAGCGACCTGCCCGCCTGCCTTGCGGACCTTAGCCTGCGCCGCCAAAAAGGCGAAAAGCCTTAAACCCATCGCAGCTTGCCCACTGGCCAATGCATGCACTTGACCCAAAGCAAGCAAAGCCCGCGAGCTTGGATTACCCTGACGTCATGCAGAACCTTTCGCCTTGGTGCAAGGTCAGCCCATCTGTCGATCAATAAAGGGAGAGTTCCATGCCTGCAAGCCGCCTGCAGCAACAACTGCAAGACCTGCGCGACCAACTGGTCGAACAACCACCACTCACTGAAGAAGAACGCGCCGAGCTGTTTGTGCTTACGCAGGAAATTGAACTACAACTGGCCCGCCAGGCCGCCGCCGCGCCGGATGCGACGCTGATCGACGGGGTTAACCTGGCGGTAGAGCGCTTCGAAGCCAGCCACCCGACCATTGCGGGCACCCTGCGCAATATCGTGCAGAGCCTGGCTAATATGGGTATTTAAGCCTTATCGGCACGCGCGGGGCGTACCTCGCAAGCGCAGCGAGACGAGGCAAAACTGCCGAGAACAACACCCAGAAAAACCCCAGCTCAACGGCTGGGGTTTGCGTTACTGGCGCGCCAAACGCTGATTATTCGGGCTGATAGGCCTAGTACTGCGATAGGGGTTGATATCCAACCCACCGCGGCGCACGTAACGCGCATACACCGTCAAATGCTCGGGCTTGAGCAAGCGTTGCAGGTCGAGAAAGATCCGCTCAACGCATTGCTCGTGAAAATCCGCATGTTGGCGAAAGCTCACCAAGTAGGCCAACAAGCTGGCGTGATCCAGCGCCAGGCCACGGTATTGCACCACCAGCGTGCCCCAATCCGGCTGACCGGTGACCGGACAGTTGGACTTGAGCAGATGGCTGTGCAGGCTTTCTTCAACCACCTGCGCCGCGTCACAGCGCAGCAACTCAGGCTGCGGCTGCGCATAGTTGCTGATGCTCACGTCCAGCTCATCAATGCAGATGCCGGGCGCAGCGGCCACACCGTCAGCCGTTACCTCGGCCAGGCTGCGCACTCGCACGCCCACTGGCTTGCCCGCCGCCGCCGAAAGGTCCTTCACCAGCACGACCACAAGTTCGTCAGCCGTGTTGAATACCGACTGGTTCAGCGAGTTGAGGTACAGCTTGAATGATTTCGACTCGATGATATTCGGCGAGTCGGCAGGAATCGCGAACTCCCCCATGGCCACCACCGGTTTGCCCGACGGCAGCAACCAGGACAGCTCGAAGCAGTTCCAGAAATCCACGCCCTGATACGGCAGCGTTTCAGCGCTCAGCCCCAGCTCGGCCCATTTAGCCGCACGCGGAATGGGGAACAACAACGCGGGCGTATAGGTAGCGATGTATTCGCTGGATTTACCCAGTGGCGAATCTTCGGCGGCGGGATGCATAGAGAGAACCTGGTTAGTCAAAACGCGATGAGTGAGTAGAGCTTGAACGTGGCTTCAGCGCGGCAGGCGCATTAGATCTTCTGCCGCACAGCAATGCCTCAGGCCAGCTCGGCGACAACAGCGGCCAAGGCCTGCGCCGGGTCAGCGGCTTGGCTGATTGGGCGGCCAATCACTAGGTAATCCGAGCCCACATCCAATGCCTGACGCGGGGTCAGAATACGCCGCTGATCATCCTGAGCGCTGCCGGCTGGACGAATCCCCGGGGTCACCAACTGCAACGCCGGATGAGCCGCCTTTAGCGCCTGCGCTTCTTGGGCCGAGCACACCAAGCCATCCAATCCGGCTTGCGCAGCCAGCCCGGCAAGCCGCAACACCTGGGCCTGCGGCTCAACATCCAGGCCAACGCCCGCCAAATCTTCACGCTCCATGCTGGTCAGCACGGTCACGCCGATCAGCAGCGGCTTGGCGCCGGCGAGCTTATCCAAGGTTTCGCGACAAGCCGCCATCATGCGCAGACCGCCCGAGCAATGCACATTGACCATCCATACGCCCATCTCGGCCGCCGCCTTGACGGCCATGGCCGTGGTATTGGGGATGTCGTGGAATTTCAGGTCGAGGAACACCTCGAAGCCCTTGCCGGCCAGCACATTGACGATCTCCGGCCCGCAACGGGTGAACAGTTCCTTGCCGACCTTAACCCGGCACAGCGCAGGATCGAGCTGATCAGCCAATGCCAGCGCGGCATCACGGGTCGGAAAATCCAGGGCAACGATGATCGGGGTTTGGCAAGCGGACATGGGCGGGCTCTCGGGCATGACAAATTCGGCGCGCATTGTAGCGGATGCGCAGCGCGCTTGCCGCCCCGGTGATCCGCCAGCCTCGCTCACGGTTCAAGCAGCACGCAAAAGATATGAGTTGCGGTTATTCGACAGACTGAGCCACAGGCGCATTGGGCGCCGCAAAGGCCTGACGAAAACTGAACGCGTCTGCGCTCGCCCCTTGGTCGCGCAGCAGCGCCAAACGCGCGGCCGCTTCGACCATTGATGGACGATGCCCCGCCGGCACCCACCACAGCACCATATGCGCCGCAATGACCTTGCTGAACCACTCCTGGCGGCGCTTGAGCATCTCGGTATGCGCGGACTTGTACACGTAATCGCTCAGCGCCTGCACATCACGCCAGACCGAGAGGTTCACCAGTACATCGTCGCCAAACGGGCGCAATGCGGTGGCATCGCCGCCTCGTCCTGTAATCGCCATACATAGCCTGGCGAGGCTTCAGCCAGCGCATTAATGCACTGCAGATTGGCGACAAAGTCAGTCATGCTCGGCGACTCCAACGGCGCCTTCATGCTGGCGATATTCAACTGCGCGAGTTGATAAATGGACATCGACGCCCTCCTTTCAATGTATTCACTCTGTGAATAACCGCGGCCCTGAGCATGCATTCAGCCTCAACGCACCAAGGCCAACCGTTAGCGCCCCAGTGGGTCATCCCAGAATGGGCGCTCGCTCTCCTGCATGGCATCACTGCGGCTCAGCCCGAGGTCCTTCAATGCCGCTTCATCGAGCATGGCCAAACGCCGCCGCTGCTCAGACAACTGCCACCAACGGTATAACTGACGACCGACTGCACGCAGTATTTCAAGCGGCCGGCGGCCCTGTAGACGATCACTACCGACTAGCGCATAAGCTTTTTGACCTTTCATCTTGACGCCCTCCTCGTGGGGTTGGCGACAGTCTCGCGCTGGGCTTATGATCAATCCAACGAATGTTTCTTATGCAATACATCTCGGAGATTGATGTATGGCCAGCTATCCCAGCATCGACAGTGAACTGCTGCGTACCTTTGTCGCGATTGCAGACCAAGGCGGCTTTACCCGCGCCGCGGAAATGGTCAACCGCACCCAGTCGGCCGTCAGCATGCAGATGAAGCGCCTGGAAGAAGACGTGATGCAGCGCCCGCTGTTTGTTCGCGATGGTCGCCAGTTCAGCCTGACCGCCGAGGGTCAGCTACTGCTGAGCTATGCCAGGCGCATTTTGAAACTGCATGCCGAGGTGATGAACAGCATGCGCGAGCCGCATATGGTCGGCACCGTACGCATCGGCACACCCGATGATTATGTGATGCGCTTTATGCAGGGCATTTTGGTGCGCTTCGCCCAGTCCTATCCGCTGGTGCAGGTAGAACTGCACTGCGAGCCGTCCTTCCAGTTACTGCAACGCCAGGACCTCGACCTGACAATCGTCACCCGCGAACCGGGCACCGAGATCGGTCAATTGTTGCGCCAGGAACATCTGGTTTGGGCGCAGGCCCGCGACGCCAACCTGCATGAACTGGAAACCCTGCCCCTGGCGATGTTCAACTCGCAGTGCTTTTGCCGTTCCTGGGCCTGCAATGGCCTGGAGGCGCTGGGGCGTGATTTCCGCATCGCTTACACCAGTCCAAGCCTGTCGGCGATCATGGCCGCGGTCAGCGCCGGCTTGGCCATTACCGCACAGCTGCAAAGCCTGATCACCCCAGATATGCAGATTATTGGCGAGGACGAGGGCATGCCCGCCCTACCCTCGGCCAGCATCGTCCTGCTGCGCAACAGCAATACGCAAACCCAAGTGACTGAAACCCTGGCCGAGCAGATTGCCGAGGGTTTCAGGCTTTAAGCCCCAGCAGCAGCGCGCACAGCAGCAGAAAGCCGGCAAACAACCCGCGGAGCACGCGCTCGGGCAAAGCATGGGCCAGTTTCACGCCCCAACTAATACTCAGCAAACCACCAATCGCCAGGGGCGCTCCCAATACCCAGTCGACATGACCATGCGCAGCATAGGTCGCCAAGGTAACAGCAGTACTCGGCGCAGCCAGGGTCAGAGACAGGCCCTGCGCCATCACTTGGCTGGCACCAAATACCAGGGTCAATACTGGCGTCGCCAACACCGCACCGCCAACCCCGAATAAACCGCCAAGCAAACCTGCACCACTGCCTAGCAGCGTCAACCAGGGCCAGGGATAACGCAGCCCCGCCGACAACGCGGGCGGTTTACTGAGCAAGCGAGAGACGTTGTAAGCCGCCAGTAGCACTAGGAAGATCACGAACCCTTGACGCATCAAATCCGCATCCAAGGTGACAGCCCAACCCGCACCCAGCAGGGCAAAGGCCAAACTGCTGGTCGCCAGCGCCAACGCATGCCGCCACTCGATACGCGTGCGTTGGTGATAGCGCCATAAGGCCAGCAACACATTAGGCACCACCATCACCAGCGCGGTGCCTTGAGCCAGTTGTTGATCCAAGCCAAACAACACGCCCAACGCCGGAATGGCGATCAAGCCGCCGCCGATCCCAAACAGGCCACCCAAGGTACCGAGAACCAACCCGAGCAGCAGGTTCAGAGCAAAATCAAGCACGGTCATCGGCAGTCTCCACAAAGATGTTGCACACCTTAGTCATTCGCTACTGGCCGCGAAACGCATAGCAACGCAAAATGGCTATGCCCTTAACGCACAGCAGAAGCAACGCATGAACCCTGACAACCTAACCGACCAGCTCAGCCTGTTTCTCGATGTGCTGGAAACGGGCAGTTTTTCCGCCGCCGCCCGTCGCCATCCACTCACCCCTTCTGCGGTGGCGCGGCGCATTGATACGCTGGAGCGCTCGCTGGGCAGCCAGTTGTTTAGCCGCAGCACGCATGCCGTGCGCGCCACCTCCGCCGGCCTGGCGTTTGCCGAGCGCGCCAAGCGCATTCTTGCCGAGCTGCACCTGGCCCGCGCCGAGGCAGTGTCGCTGAGCAGCGCGCCCGAAGGGTTGATCCGCATCGACGCACCCGCGCCGTTCGGTCGCCGACATCTCGCGCCGGCAATTGCAGAGTTTCTCGTCGCCTATCCCGGGCTGGATGTACAACTGCGCCTGATCGACAGCTTCGTCGACCTGCACGGCACGCACTTGGGCGAGGTCGATCTGGTGCTGCGCATTGGTCCGCTGGCCGATACGCGCCTGGTTGCCACCGCGCTATCACCGATGGTGCGGGTTGTTTGTGCCAGCCCCGCGTACCTGGCACAACGCGGTGTACCGCGCACACCTGCAGAGTTGCTGGAACATGACGGCCTCGACTGGGATAGCCTGGCCCCGCCATACGCCTGGCGCTTCGAGCAGCACGGCAAGCTGCAGCTGTGCCGCCCCAAACGCCTGCGCATGACCGCCAACAACGCCGAAGCTCTACTGTTTAGCGCCCTCGCCGGTTTGGGCATCGCCCACCTACCAACCTGGCTGATCAGCGACTACCTAGTGCGCGGCGAATTACTGCCGTTGTTCTGCGAAAACGGCTTACCCGCACCCGAGCCCAGCGGTATCTATGCCCTGCGTCTGGAGCGCGAAACCGACTCGCGCAGCCGCTTGCTATTGGAGTTTCTCAAAGCGCGTTTTGGCCCAATAGCGCCCTGGGACCTGGCCCTGCAAAGCGGCTTACAGCGCAGTTAAGGGCTGCCCCTAAATCGCAGGCAGAAAAAATGATCCGGAATCATTTTTAGCGTCGCGCAGCGACGACCCAAAGGGTGGCCGCCATGAATGGCTGGCCATAAAAAACCCGATGCTAGGTCGGGTTTTCTTCTCGCCGTTAAAGCCAGTCTTAGACCGGGGCTTTAGCGCGGGATTTGTACTCGCCGGTACGGGTGTCGATCTCGATCCAGTCATCAATGTTGCAGAAATCCGCAACCTTAACTTCAGTACCGTTACTCAGCTTAGCTGGCTTCATCACCTTGCCGGAAGTGTCACCGCGAGCGGAACCTTCGGTGTAAGTGATCTGGCGAACGATGGTGGTCGGCAGGTCAACCGAAACCACTTTGCCTTCGAAGAAGACGGCTTCGCAGACGTCGGTCATGCCATCGACGATGTACGGCATGATGCTTTCCAGATCGTCTTTGTTCAGCTCGTACTGGTTGAACTCTTCGTCCATAAAGACGTAGTTCGGCTCGCTGTAGTACGAGTAAGTTACGTTTACGCGATCCAAGATAACCGGCTCAAGCTTGTCATCAGCCTTGTACACGGTTTCAGTCGAGGAACCGGTCAGCAGGTTCTTCAACTTCATTTTAACGATGGCGCTGTTACGACCGGACTTGGTGAATTCGGCCTTCTGGATCAGCCAAGGTTGGCCGTCGATCAGGGCCACACTGTTGGGCTTCATTTCTTGTGCGGTTTTCATACGAATATCCGGGTTTGGATGGAATTACAAAATTCTTGGCCGCGTATCATAGCCAATTTAGGTAAAACTGCACCAGCGCCTCAGCAAGATCGGCCTGCGAGGCCCGTTCTAGAGACCACTGTTCGGCGTGTGCAACCTGCTCTGGCCAATTTTTCAGCAGCTGCGTCCAACATTCGCCCATCGGCCCGTTGCTATTCCAGGCACCCCATAGACGGGTTAGGGCTACTTGCGCCTCGGCTGACAAGCCTTCTTTATAGAGCGCTAAAAATGCGTTGAGCTTTTCCAGGTGCGCGCCATCAGCCTGCTCATAAATATGCCAAAGCAGCGGCCGCCCGGCCCATTGCGCGCGAATAAACGAATCCTCACCGCGCACCGCATTGAAGTCGCAACTCCACAACAAGCGGTCGTACTGATCCTGCGAGATAAACGGCAGCACTTGGATATGCAGCTGGCCACGCTGATAAGCTTCACCGACCTGCAATGCGGGGCTGCCCAACCAGCCCTGCAAACTGCTCAAAATGCGCCCTTCAGGCACTAACAGCTGAATCCGCTGCGGCCCTGCTGCCAACACCTCCAGCCAACTGCCCAAGGCGGCATTTTCATAGGCGAACAGCGAAATCAGCAGCGCACCAGCCAGCGATTCAACACCCAGGCCGCGCAGAAACTCATCGCGCGCACGCTCGTCCGCCTGAAATGCTCGACGCAGCGCCAGCAGCCCACGCTCACGCAGTAAACCACCGCTGCCTGGGGTAAACCCTGGAAAGAAGAAAAACTTCGACAAACCGTTGGACTGCATCGAGGGCAAACCATGGCAACCCTCCACCCAGTCCTCGGCGCTCAGGTACTCCAGGTTAAGCCAGAGGACTTTCTGCTCACGCCCCGCCATCGCTGCAATATAAGCCGCCGGCAATTCACAGGCGAACGCCTCGATCACCACATCCGCCGGCTCGACCGCTTGCCAATCGACGGGCCACAGACACACCTCAACGCCCTGCTGTACCTGCCTCAGCACCTGGCTATCCGCTTGTGGGCAGAGGCGTACAAAAGCCGCCAAATCATCCACCCACAGCCGCACCGTCAGGCCATGCTCGGCCGCCAACTGCCGCGCGAGCCGCCAGGTCACTCCGATATCGCCGTAGTTATCGACAACGCTGCAGAAAATGTCCCAAGTCGCCTTCATGCCCAACCCCAACCGTCAGACACGCAGTCTAACAAGCGCCCAGCGGTGAGCGGGCTAGACATGACTCCACGAATACTCTCGGGGACATCGCGACGGAAGTAAAAAATGCCACTTACAGGGTGCTTCCAAGGTTGGGCCATGACAGTCATCTGTACCACTCCGCTGTACCAATCGGGCGGAGACATGCGGGGCCTGAAACGAAAAAACCCCAGAAAGACTGCTCTCTCTGGGGTTTTCAATGTCTGGCGGTGAAGGTGGGATTCGAACCCACGATACGATTTCTCGTATACACACTTTCCAGGCGTGCTCCTTCAACCGCTCGGACACTTCACCGGGTCTCGACGGCCATTGCTGTCTGTCGAGGCGCGCAAATGTAGCCGAAGAGCCCGCCAAAGGCAAAATATTTTTTCAAAAAATTCATGCGCTTAAGCCAAGTGCTGGTCGTCGGCGGCGGGATTGGCGGTACTCGGTTCGAATCGCTGCTGGCCGAACAGGATAAATCCCAGGGAGATAAACAGGCCGAAGCCGAACAGTCCCAGCACACCAAGCGGGCTTTGGCTGTGCTGATCACTCGCAAGCCAGAGCATGCTGACCAACAGCAGCAACGCCAATGCAGCGCGCCAGTACTTAATACGTCTGATTAAACCAGGCATGTCGATCACTCCTTATAGAGGAGTGAGCTTAATTGCGAGTAAACCGGGTAGCCCAATTGGCGATCTTGATCGCCGCCATAGCCCGAGTCGCCGGTAATCACTGACCAGCCAGTCAGTCATCGTGCTTTACCTGACCGATGTGGGTGGGTAACGTCTGCGACACTTCAGCACAAGGAACCCACCATGAGCGACCTGATCAGCTACCAACTCGACGATGGCATTGCCACCCTGACCCTGTGCAATGGCAAGGTGAATGCTATTTCCCCGGATGTGATCACGGCGTTTAATGCCGCTCTGGATCGCGCCGTACAAGACAAGGCCATCGTCATCATCACAGGCCAACCGGGCATCCTTTCCGGTGGTTACGACCTCAAGGTGATGACCTCCGGCCCTCAGAATGCGATCGACTTGGTTGCCGCCGGTTCGACCCTGGCGCGGCGCATGCTGGCCCACCCCTTCCCGATCATCGTCGCCTGCCCGGGCCATGCGGTGGCCAAGGGTGCATTTATCCTGCTGTCGTCCGACTACCGCATCGGCACCGAAGGGGCATTCACCATCGGGCTTAATGAAGTACTGATCGGCATGACCATGCACCACGCAGGCATCGAATTGGCCCGCGACCGCCTGCGTAAATCGGTCTTCCACCGCTCGGTGATCAACGGTGAGATGTTCGACCCGCAAAGCGCTGTGGATGCCGGTTTCCTCGACAAGGTCGTGCCGGCCGACGAACTGCAGGCCACGGCGCGGGCTGTTGCCCAGCAGATGAAGAAGATCAACATGACCGCGCACAAGAACACCAAGCTGAAGGTGCGCAAAGCGCTACTCGACGCGCTGGACAACGCTGTTGAGCTGGATAAGAAGCAGTTGGTGTAAACCACTCTGTGCCGCACCGCAAAGCCCGGCCAAACGCCGGGCTTTGTGTTTAGTGACGTACCCACGAAACGCCATCAGGCACCCCGCAGTACATCCATCCTTTACGCGGCTTAAACGTCGCTTAATGCCGCTAAAAACCTTGTAACGACCTCTTATCAGCATCAATTGCCGAAAACAGTGTACGCCCGTACACTTCGCGCCTTTTTCCTATGACGGGCGTACCAAATGCTTTTTCTACTGCGCATGCTGGCGATGGGCGTGCACTTTATCCTCGCCGGCATCCTGGGGTTATTAATCGGCATTTGTCGGCCGTTCAACCCGGACAACAGCCGCCTCTGTGCGCGCCTCTACAGCATTCCGGCGCAGTGGCTGCTGGGCTGGAAGCTCAAGACCGATGTGCAGCCGCTGCTCGACCACCAGCGCTCCTGCGTGATTATCGCCAACCACCAGTCCAACTATGACCTGTACGTGCTTGGCCGTGTGGTGCCCGAGCGCACCGTCAGCATCGGCAAGAAAAGCCTGAAGTGGGTGCCGTTCTTTGGCCAGCTGTACTGGCTGGCAGGCAACGTACTGCTCGATCGTGGCAATGCCGTTCGCGCGAAAAAATCCATGCTCACGACTACCGACACCCTCAAGCATAAAGACACCTCAATCTGGGTGTTCGCCGAAGGCACGCGTAATTTGGGTAAAGGCTTGCTGCCCTTCAAGAAGGGGGCCTTTCAGATGGCAATTGCCGCCGGCGTGCCGATCATCCCCGTGTGCGTCAGCACCTACGTCAACCACTTGCAGCTTAACCGCTGGAACAGCGGCGAGATCATGATCCGCTCACTACCAGCCATTCCCACCGCCGGCCTGAGCCAGGACGACCTGCCGCAGCTGATCGAAACCTGCCAGAGGCAGATGCAGCAGTGCATTGAGGCCATGGATCAGCAGATCAGCCCAGCCTAAGCGTCAGCAATAAAAAAGCCCGGTCATTGACCGGGCTTTTTTTGCAACAGCGACTTACTCCGCCAGACCGGCACGGCCCTGCGCAACAAAACGCATCATCCACTCAGCCACGGTGTGGCCTTGGTGGTCATGCTGCAGGCTGTCGACACCCTTGGTGTAGGCCGCCTCACCGATATGCTGTTGGCGCAAGTCGAGCAGCGCGCGCGAGTAGTCATGGACAAACTCGGGGTGGCCCTGGAAGCACAGCACCTGATCGCCAATGCAGTAAGAAGCAATCGGGCAGAACTCACTACTGGCCAGCAATGTGGCGTTTTCTGGCAGCTTGGTGACTTGGTCCTGATGACTGATAAGCAGGGTCAGGTCTTCCAGGTCGGGGCTCATCCAGCCCGGTTTGTTGGCCATGCGGTACTGGTGAATGCCCACGCCCCAGCCCTGTACGGCGCGTTCAGTCTTGCCGCCGAGCAGCAGGGCGAGAATCTGATGACCGAAACACACGCCCAACAGCTTGTCGCCACGGCGGTAGCGCTCCAGCAGGTAGGTTTTTAGCGTTTGGATCCAGGCCTCGCTTCCGAAGGAATCTGCCTTGCTGCCCGTCACCAAATAGGCATCGTAGCGCTCGCTGTCTGGCGGGTAGTGCCCCTCCATCACGTTGTACACCTTGAACTCGGCAGCAATCGGCTGTCGGGCAAACAACTGCTCGAACATACGACCGTAGCTGTCGTATTGGTCGACCAATTCAGGGCGAAGAACATCGGTTTCCAGGATGCAGATACGCAGCGACATGAGGTTTCCTGAGGTGAACGCCGAGGGCAATATTGAGTGCGGCTTCTTAACATACAGCTCTGCGCAAAGGAATAGCTTCCCTAGGCAGCGGGCTATCCTACAGCCATCCTCCTCATGGACAAGACGTCTGTGACGCAAAATGCAATTCGCTGCAAGCGACCGACCCTTTATACCGCACGTCGTTTTAGTAACCCCTCGTAAGAACAGCTAAAAATGCGACAAGAACGGGCTTCTGCGCCATAAATCAGTCCGTAGCTTATTGGCACTAAAGACGCCAGAGCTGACGAACGGCTGGTCAAAAATTGAACTACCCATCTCAGTCATCGCTCCTACATTCACCCCCAAAGTCTGGCCACGTGGTGCCATCCACGAGGTACTAGCCCCCCGCTGAATCAGGAAGATTCTTGGCCACAAGAGAGTGTGCCAGCACTTGGTTAGGGATGGTCTGAAAAAGCCCTGTATTTCAGGCTGACTTCAGCACTTGCCTATTTTGAAAGCGGCAAACCGATCAAAAACGACCAGATCACCCGCTAATTTCTGTATTTCTAACCGCCGCGAGCACCTCGCGGCGGCTATTGCCCATATTACGGGCGCATCTCTCCTGCATTCATCAGTAAATGTCTGCGTGCCATCCACAGATTTGATAACGCAAACAGCGTCACCAGTTGCGCCGTGTTCTTGGCCAGGCCACGGAACCGCGTCTTCACATAACCAAACTGACGCTTGATCACCCGGAACGGGTGTTCGACCTTGGCACGCACCTGGGCCTTGGCCTTCTCGATTTTGCGCTTGGCTTTGTACAGCGCGCTGCGCTTACTCAGCTTCTTATATGTACTGCGGCGGGCAGCGATCTGCCAGATCACCTCCCGACCCTCATGTTCTGGGCGTTTTTCTACGCCGGTGTAACCTGCGTCGGCACCGACCATGTTTTCTTTGCCATGCAGCAACTTGTCGACCTGGGTAACGTCTGCAACATTGGCTGCCGTGCCAACCACGCCGTGCACTAAACCCGACTCGTCATCGACGCCGATGTGGGCCTTCATGCCAAAGTAATACTGGTTGCCCTTCTTGGTCTGGTGCATTTCCGGGTCACGCTTGCCGTCCTTGTTCTTAGTCGAACTCGGCGCATTGATCAGCGTGGCATCGACGATGGTGCCTTGCCGCAATGACAAGCCTCGGTCACCAAGGTAGCCATTGATCACGGCCAGGATGCCGGTAGCTAGTTCGTGTTTCTCCAGCAGCCGGCGGAAGTTGAGGATGGTGGTTTCGTCCGGAATGCGCTCCAGGCTCAACCCGGCAAACTGGCGTAGGATGGTCGTCTCGTACAGCGCTTCTTCCATCGCCGGGTCGCTGTAGCCGAACCAGTTTTGCATCAGATGAACCCGCAGCATTGCCATCAGTGGATAGGCTGGCCGGCCGCCCTCACCCTTGGGGTAATGCGGATCGATCAAGGCAATCAAACCCTTCCACGGCACCACCCGATCCATCTCGATCAGGAACAGCTCTTTGCGGGTCTGCTTGCGCTTACCGGCGTACTCGGCGTCGGCGAAGGTCATCTGCTTCATTGGAAAACTCGGCGGGTGGAATCCGGGCATTTTGCCAAAATCAGGAAGTCTTCTTCAGAGTTTCCTTAGTGCCCGGACAAAAGGGGTCATGTTTCAACACCTACGAGCAGAACACTGACAAGCACACTATTAAATATTAACTCGCGCATGTGCCAACCTATAAAACCCACCCCACATGCACTATTTAATTAGTAATTAAACAATAAGAGGCACCCATGGATTTTTACACCTTCCTCATTGCAACTTTGCAACAAAAAGAAGTTATGACCCTGATGCGCCTAGGGGTCGTTTACGTTCACCTGATCGCCTGCTGCGTTGCAGTGGGCCTGGTACTAACCAGTGACCTAGCCATGCTCAAGCAATTATTCAAAGGTCGAGGCGTCAAACAGTGCAACGAACACCTTGAGCACTTGAAGAACGCAGAGGGTCTTTCGCTTATCGTCCTGTGGGTTAGCGGCATCGGCATTATCGCGATGGACGCATCCAGCGCCGGCCTGCAGTACTTCCTCAACCCCAAGCTACAAGCCAAGATCACCGTTGTGATACTGCTGACCATTAACGGCATGGTGCTACACAATACCGTGCTGCCGGCTCTGCAGCAGGCCGGTTCGCTACTCAAGCTACCATTGAGCATGCGCAACCTGGCGATCTTTACCGGCGCGCTGTCGGGGGTGTCTTGGTTCTACGCCGCCCTGCTCGGCGTGGGTCACCCGCTCGCGTGGAAATACTCGCTGAGCGAACTCATGACGGCTTACCCGCTGATGATCGTCGGCGCTACGCTAGCCATGCTGAGCCTAACCAAGTGGTCGATAGACCGCAGCGATGCGCATCACCAAAGTTGGTTGCAGAACAACTTCGCCCTGAGCATGCGTTAATTTAAAACGCAGGAACAGGGATGTTCACCACACAACACTAATAGCCGTTACAACAACTGATTCTTTATCACCCATCTCTCGACCACCTCTCCCGCTTAATCTCGCCGGCACGTTAGCTGTGCAAACTCATACTGCGCATAATTACGCCCACAATTAATCAATATCATATTGGCCGATCATGATTTAACTCGGCCAAGGCTTTTACCTCGCTGTTTATTTCCATAACCATCACGCTCCCTGGGCGCATATTGCTCCCAGGGATTTTCATTCCCCCCTGACCGCTTCAGGCGACCGGATACTCTTCAACAGGTTCACCTCTAGGGGCCGCCATAAAGCGCTCGCATTGGGGCCACCATGGCTAGAAGTGCGCGCCTTTAGCCGCCTTTTCCAACAGCAACGCCGGCGGCAGGAAGCGCTCGCCGTATTGTTCAGCCAGGTACTCGGCGCGGGCGACGAAGTCCTGCACGCCGTACTGGTTGATAAACTGCAACGCACCGCCGGTCCAGGCGGCAAAACCGATACCGAAGATCGAACCGATATTGGCATCAGCAACCGATTTGAGTACGCCCTCTTCCACACAACGCACGGTTTCGATGGCCTGGATAAACAGGATGCGATCACGTACATCGACCTGAGAGATCTGCGCATCGCGCTTCTCGAAACGCGCTTTTAGCTCAGGCCACAGGTGCTTCTTGCCACCGGCCGGATAGTCGTAAAAGCCCGCACCCGCCGCCTTACCAGGCCGCTTGTACTCGTTAAGCATCATGTCGATCACCGCAAAGGCCGGATGCTCGGGGATTTGTTTACCCTCTTCGGCCAGATCCTTGATGGTTTGCTGACGAATATGATTCATCAGGCTCATCGACACTTCATCGCTGATCGCCAACGGGCCGACCGGCATGCCGGCCTTTCGTGCTTCGTTCTCGATCATCGCCGCACTCACGCCTTCGCCCAGCATGGCCAAGCCTTCGTTGGTGAAGGTGCCGAACACCCGCGAGGTGAAGAAGCCGCGGCTGTCGTTAACCACGATCGGGGTCTTCTTGATCTGCATGACGTAGTCAAAACCACGCGCCAGGGTCTCGTCGCTGGTCTGCTCGCCTTTGATGATTTCCACCAGCGGCATCTTGTCCACCGGGCTGAAGAAATGCAGCCCGATAAATTTATCTTGGTTCTGTACAGCAGTGGCCAGACCGGTGATCGGCAGAGTCGAGGTATTGGAGGCAATCACCGCGTCGCTCAACGCCGCACGCTCGGCCGCGGCGGTGACATTGGCCTTGAGGTCACGGTCCTCGAACACCGCTTCGATGATCAGGTCGCAGCCTTCGAAATCGGCATCGCTGATCGTCGGTTTGATTCGCGCCAGGATGCCATCGCGTTTCTCGGCGCTCATCTGGCCACGGCCGACTTTCTTCTCCAGCAGCTTGGCCGAGTAGGCCTTACCTTTCTCGGCGGCTTCGATGGAGATGTCCTTGAGCACCACCTCGATCCCGGCAACAGCCGACACATAGGCAATACCGGCGCCCATCATGCCAGCGCCGAGCACGCCGACCCTCTTGGTCACGTAGGGCGCGAAGCCTTGCGGGCGCGAGCCGCCGGCGTTGATTTCATTGAGCTGGAACCAGAAGGTGCCAATCATATTCTTCGCCACCTGGCCGGTGGTCAGCTCAGTGAAGTAGCGCGCTTCGATGATCTGCGCAGTATCGAAATCGACCTGCGCGCCCTCGACGGCGGCACACATGATCTTCTCCGGCGCGGGGAAGCAGCCCTTGGTTTTATCACGCAGCACGCTCGGAGCGATCGCCAGCATCTGCGCCACGTTCGGGCTCGACGGCGTACCCCCCGGAATCTTGTAACCAGCCACATCCCAAGGCTGCTTGGGCGCCGGGTTGGCCGCAATCCAGGCGCGGGCCTTGGCCAGCAGATCATCCTTGTCGGAAGCCAACTCATGAATCAAACCCGCTTTAAGCGCGGCCTCCGGACGAACCTTCTTACCTTCGGCCAAATACGGCAGAGCTTTTTCCAGGCCGAGCAGGCGCACCATACGCACCACCCCGCCACCGCCCGGCAGCAGGCCAAGTGTCACTTCCGGCAGGCCCAGTTGCACACTGGAGCTGTCCAGGGCGATACGGTGGTGGCAGGCCAGGGCAATTTCCCAGCCACCGCCCAGAGCCGCACCATTGATCGCCGCGACCACCGGTTTGCCGAGGGTTTCCAGGCGGCGCAGTTGGCCTTTGATGTTGAGGATCATGCCGTAGAAGGCTTGCGCGTCAGCCTTGGTGACTTTGATCAGCTCCCCCAAGTCGCCGCCGGCAAAAAAAGTCTTCTTCGCCGAAGTGACAATCACCCCAGCGATGGAGTCCTTCTCAGCTTCCAGGCGCTCGACGATCTTGCCCATGGCCTCGCGGTACACCGCGTTCATGGTGTTGGCGCTCTGGCCGGGCATGTCCATGGTCAGAACGACGATATTGTCCTGGCCTTTTTCGTAACGGATGGCGTCAGTCATTTTTCTTATCTCCACCTCAAACTCTTTCAATAATCGTGGCAATGCCCATACCGCCACCCACGCAGAGGGTGGCCAGGCCATAGCGCAGCTGGCGCTTCTCCAACTCGTCGAGCAGGGTGCCGAGGATGGCGCAACCGGTCGCACCCAGCGGGTGGCCCATGGCGATGGAGCCGCCGTTGACGTTGACCTTGTCTTCGCTGACGCCCATCTCTTTCATAAACTTCATCACCACCGAAGCGAACGCTTCGTTGACTTCAAACAGGTCGATATCAGCAATATTCAGCCCGGCCTTGGCCAACGCCTTGCGCGTCGCCGGCGCTGGGCCGGTGAGCATGATGGTCGGGTCGGTGCTGGTCACGGCGGTGGCGACGATGCGCGCACGCGGCTTCAAGCCCAGTTCCTTGCCCTTGACTTCGGAGCCAATCAGCATCAAGGCCGAGCCATCGACGATGCCCGAGCTGTTGCCCGGGGTGTGAACGTGATTGATCTGCTCAACATGGCTGTAGACGCGCAGCGCGGTGCTGTCGAAGCCCATCTGGCCCATCATCTCGAAGCTCGGCTTGAGCTTGCCCAGGCCCTCGAGGGTGGACTCGCCACGGATAAATTCGTCGTGATCGAGCAGCACGATGCCGTTCTGGTCGGCCACCGGAATCAGCGACTTGTTGAACGAACCGTCCTTGCTGGCGCGAGCGGCCTTCTGTTGCGAGCGCAGGGCAAAGCTGTCGACATCCGTGCGGCTGAACCCTTCAAGGGTGGCGATCAGATCGGCGCCAATACCCTGGGGGGTGAAATGGGTGTGCATATTGGTCGCCGGGTCCATCACCCAGGCACCGCCATCGGAACCCATCGGGATGCGCGACATCGACTCGACGCCGCCGACCACCACCAAGTCCTCAAAGCCGGAACGCACCTTCATCGCGCCGAGGTTCACTGCTTCCAGGCCCGAGGCGCAGAAACGGTTGAGCTGCACGCCCGACACACTGACATCCCAATCGGCAACCATGGCGGCCGTCTTGGCGATGTCAGCACCCTGATCACCCACCGGCGTCACGCAGCCGAGCACGATGTCGTCGACCTGGCTGGTATCCAGATTATTGCGCGCTTGCAGCGCCTTGAGCAGGCCGGCGATCAGGTCGACAGGCTTAACGCTGTACAGCGCGCCGTCCTTCTTACCCTTGCCGCGGGGCGTGCGCACGGCATCGAAAATAAATGCTTCGGTCATGGCGTCCTCAGACCTCCAATGGAGGGTGGCTGATGGCGCAGGTGTTACCCGCGCCTATTTTTGTTGAGTGCAGTCACCATACGCCGCGCGCAGACAGGCTCAATGACCGAAGCGCTCAGGGCTATTGACCGCTCAGCTCAGACCAACGGTCAATTGCTGAGCGAATGGGCAAAACAGCGTCTAACTCAAGGCTCGAATGCGGGTGGCAACACTACGGTCATAACCACCAGCACCTAACCCACCGGCCTTAGTAATCAAGGCGTCTATGGCAAGTGCTTAGGCGCCCCTACAGTTGAATCAAGCCGCCTGAAATGCAGTGCAGGCGGTTGAAGGCATCGTCGCCGGGTTTTGCCGGGACGGTTTTAATGCTCAACATGAGGTGAGGCGTCGCACCCGCACAATTAGCAGGCCAGCGACTACCCGCCGCAAAAAACAACAAGGCCAATCGCCATGTTCAATCCCGTGAAGATGCGCCAAGCAGGCATGATCGTTTTTGCCACCACCGTGATTCTGATCCTTCCCAACCTGACCCGTTTGATTAGTTAACGCTGGAAATCGCACCGCTTCATTGCCTGTTATTGAAGCGCGGTCAGCCACTCGTGTGCTGCCCTGCCCGCCACAGTGGAGTGCGCTGGCAGGGCAGCACAATCGCCGCAAAGCGGGAAGATCAGCGCCTGTGCTAGGGTGACCGCAATCACCCCAAGGAGCACACCATGCGTCGCCTACTCGCCACTCTCTGCCTGCTAATTAGCCTACCGCTTATGGCCGGCGAAGCTGAACTCAATGCCGCCGTCACCGCCCTGCAATCCCCCGACACGCTGCTTATTGATGTACGCACGGCCGAAGAATTCGCCGCCGGTGCTTTGCCAAACGCCGAACGCATGGGCCATGAACAGATTGCCAGCCAGATCAGCGCCCTCGCCCCGGACAAAGACACCCCAATCGTCCTCTACTGCCAAAGCGGTCGTCGCTCCGGCATTGCCGAAGAAAGCCTGCGCGCCATGGGCTACAGCAACCTGATCAACGCCGGCGGCTATGAGGAGCTTAAATTCGCCCTGGAGTCTCAGGATTGAACACCCGCATCGCCTGCATTGCCCTGCTCAGCCTGCTGCCCTTTAGCCAGCTGCACGCCGCCGAACTGACCCTGGAGTTAGGCAACGGCAGCCAGCGCCTGAGCACCGCCCAACTGCTCGCCCACCCACAGACGCAAAGCGTCGAGATCGACAACGACGTCAGTTACAAACGCCGTATGCACTACCGCGCCGTGCCGCTGACAGCGCTGCTGAAAGGCGTGCAACCGGGTGATCACCTGCAACTGGTGGCCAGCGACGGCTTTGCCGCCGAGCTGTCTGCTGCGCCTGTGCTGAGCAAAACCGGCAGCCAAGCCTGGCTGGCTATTGAAGACCCGGCGCAACCCTGGCCGCCCCTGGGTAAAGGCAAATCCAGCGCCGGGCCGTTTTACCTAGTCTGGCAAAACCCAGCCGCCAGCCAGATAAGCCCGGAACAGTGGCCGTTCCAATTGGCCGCCATTCGCAAATTAGCCCCGGTGGCGCAACGCTTTCCGCAACTGCTGCCAGCGGCAGACGCCAGCCCGGCGGTGCAGGCGGGTTTTGCCCAGTACCAGAAGAACTGTATGGCATGCCATCGCCTGAACGGTGCCGGCGACTCGCAATTCGGCCCCGACCTGAATATTCCGCATAACCCGACCGAGTATTTCAGCGGCGACTTTCTAACCCGCTACATCCGCGACCCACAGAGTTTGCGCCGCTGGCCGCAAGGCAAGATGCCGGGGTTTGCGGTTGAGGTTTTGAGTGACAAGGCGCTGGGCGAGTTGGTTGAGTATTTGGGGCATATGGTCGGGAGGAAAGTGAAGCCTTGATGGCTTCATGGAGAGCCGCGAACACTTTGCTTATTCATTAGCACTGTTTCACAAAACATCTTGGTCGACTGAACCTACGCTTTCGCCTTTACGGCGAGTTACTTTCTCTTGCTTCGCACAAGAGAAAGTAACCAAAGAGAATGCGCCCCTGCATCCGGGGGCCGGCGTACATGGACCGTCCCTGGCCCATTACGCCTCTCGCCGCATCCATGCGGCTCGTCCCCCTACGCAACACCTCCACTCGGCCTCCTGACGGGGATTTTGCGCGCGCATCTGAGATATGTGTTTAGAAACCGAAATGCTTAAAACCCTTGGCCGTAGGATGGGTTGAGCAACGCGATACCCATCAAACCGCAGTGGTGGCAGGCGTTGCTTTTGATTCAGCCACACAAAACGTGCAGACGACGCCAAACGCCCCTTCAAGAGGGTGAACAGAATCGTTGTGGATGGCGTTGAGCGGCATGGATGCCGCGAGAGCCGCGATGGGCCAGGGATGGCCCTTCGTCGGTGGGCCGCATCCGGGCGGGCCCCTAGAGCAACGATGGCGTGAACGAACCCTGCCGCAGGCAGGGCCGGATGTTGGGGCAAGCGTTTTTGGTTACTTTTTCCGCGACTGGATAAAGAGACTCGCTCGTAAGGGGCGAAACTAAAATCAGAAATCACCACGCCAATGAACTTGTCGCAGAACCTGAACAGAAAGCATCAAAAGCAGCAAAAATCGCGGCTAAAGCCCCTCCTACAAAACTGGCGTTATGCATCAACGCGTGGATGGACGAGTCGCGCTGCGCTGCATCTATCACATCAGCAGCATGGGTATCGCTGTGCTCAACCCATCCTACGGACTACGGACTAAGGAACTAGAAGTGCCCACAGCCACAACCGCGACCACCGCTCGGTGGGTTAAGTGGCGCTCATGCTCCGAGCTGAACAATTAATCTCGGATCCAGCGCCACTAACCCACCCTACCCCATCCTGCGAAGCTAGCGCAGCGCGCCTACTGCTGCTGCACCTGCAGCAACGGCGCTACATCCACCTGCGCCTGCATTTGCTCGATGCCGCCACCGCGGCGCATGCCGCGTACCGGGCAGGCGTCCAGATAATCCAGGCCGACGGCTAACTTCAAATGCCGCTCTGGCTTGGCCAGGCAGTTGGTTACGTCAAAGCTGTACCAGGCGCCATCCAGCCAGGCTTCGGCCCAGGCGTGGCTGGCTAGGTGATCTTCGCTGTCGGTGAACAGATAACCCGACACATAACGCGCCGGAACACCCAGGCTGCGCGCGCAGGCGAGAAAAGCGTGGGCGTGGTCCTGGCAGACGCCCCTGCCGCCGGCGAAGGCCTCGCTGGCGCTGGTTTCCACGGCGGTGGTGCCGGGCTGGTAGCTTATGTGCGCATTCAGCGCGTACATCAGGTCGATCAGGCCGCTGCGGTCAGCGCGGCTGTGGCTTTGCAACTGGGCGAACTCGCGCAGTGCGGCGTCGGCTTCGGTCAGGCGGGTAAAGCGCAGAAACGGCCAAGCCGACTGGCTTTCGTGCTCGGCTTCGCGCGACTCATCAATTTCCACCTGGCCACGGGCACCGATGACGATGGACTCGTGCGGTTCATCCAGGGTCAGCACGTGCAGGATGTTGCCGTAGGGGTCGATCTGCGCACGCACCGGGCGCGGCAAACTTAATGCCCAGCTGATTACGTGTTGGCGCTCACTGTCGTGCGGGGTCATGCGCAAATACTGGATGCTGTTGCGTACCTGATCTTCATAGCGATAGGTAGTGTCGTGGCTGATTGACAGTCTCATGCGACCTCCAGGTAGGAGCTTTGGATGGCTTGACCTAACTGGCGAACCAGCAGGATGAAATCGGTGAGCCAGGCGTGCAGGCCCTCGTCGAGCACTTCTTCGATGCTGGTGTAGCGCAGCCGTGCTTCCAGTTCGGCGGCCAGGCGCTGGGCTGGGCGGCCGTTGTCGCCGGGCAGGCTGGCGAGCATCAGGTTGAGCTCGTCCATGCAGGCGCGCAGCGAGCGCGGGATGTCGGCGCGCAGCAGCAAGAGCTCGGAGACTTTGCACGTATCAGGCGAGCCACGGTAGATCTCGGCAAACGCCTCGAATGACGACAAGGCGCGCAATAGCGCGGTCCACTGGTAGTAGCTACGCGCTGGGCGGCCGTCGATTTCGTCGATGTCTTCGCCGAGCATTTCATAGCGCGCATCGATCAGACGCAGCGTGTTATCGGCGCGTTCGATAAAGGTGCCCAGCCGGATAAAACGGTACGGGTCGCCACGCATAATCGTGCCGAAAGTGGCGCCGCGGAATAGGTGCGAGCGCTCCTTGACCCACTCACAGAAGCGGCTGATGCCGTAACGGCCCAGGCCCTGTTCGGCAATGCCGCGAATCTCCAGCCAGGTGGCGTTGATGTTTTCCCACATGTCGGCGGTGATCCGCCCGCGCACCGCATGAGCGTTGCTGCGTGCGGCCTGCAGGCAGCAATAAATGCTCCCCGGATTACTCGCATCCAACGCGAAGAAATTCAGCATGCGCTCGGCATGCATCGGGCCATGGCGCGTCAGGTATTCATCCAGGGTGCCGGTAATCAGCAGCGGCAAGGCCAGTTCTTCCAAGCCATCACCGCGACCGTCTTGCGGCATCAATGACAGCGAGTAGCTGACATCCAGCATGCGCGCCAGGTTCTCCGCACGCTCCAGGTAGCGCGACATCCAGTACAGGTCAGAGGCCGTTCGACTCAGCATGATGAATCCTCCACGACCCAGGTGTCTTTGGTACCGCCCCCTTGGGACGAATTGACCACCAGCGAGCCTTCGCGCAGCGCCACGCGGGTCAGGCCGCCAGGGACGATACGGGTTTCCTTGCCCGACAGCACGAACGGGCGCAGGTCGATATGCCGCGGTGCAATACCACGCTCAACAAAGGTCGGGCAGGTCGACAGGCACAGCGTCGGCTGGGCGATATAGGCTTCTGGGCGGGCGATCAGCCGCGTGCGAAATTCTGCGATCTCGGCCTTGCTGGCCGCCGGCCCCACCAACATGCCATAGCCGCCGGAACCCTGGGTTTCCTTGACCACCAACTGTTCCAGATTGGCCAGCACGTGGGACAGCTCGGCCGGTTTGCGGCACTGAAAGGTCGGCACGTTTTTCAGGATCGGCTCTTCACTCAGGTAGAAGCGGATCATGTCGTCGACATAGGGGTAGACCGATTTATCGTCCGCCACACCGGTGCCGACGGCATTGGCCAGCACCACGTTGCCGCTGCGGTAACAGGCCAGCAAGCCGGGTACACCGAGCATAGAGCCCGGGTTGAACGCCAGTGGGTCGAGGAAGGCATCGTCGAGGCGGCGGTAGATCACATCCACCTGGACGGCCCCGGAGGTGGTGCGCATAAAGAGCTTGTCGTCGCGCACAAACAGGTCTGCGCCCTCGACCAACTCCACGCCCATCTCGCGGGAAAGGAAGGCATGCTCAAAGTACGTGCTGTTAAAGCGCCCCGGCGTCAGCACCACGACATTAGGGTTATCCAGCGGGCTGGAGGATTTCAGCGTATCGAGGAGCAAGCTGGGGTAGTGATCGACCGGCGCCACGCGCTGGGCGGCGAACAGCTCGGGGAACAGGCGCATCATCATCTTGCGGTCTTCGAGCATGTAGCTGACGCCGCTGGGGGTGCGCAGGTTGTCTTCCAGCACGTAGTAGCTGCCGTCGCCATCACGCACCAGATCGACCCCGGCGATGTGTGCGTACAGATCGCGGTGCAGGTTGAGGCCCTGCATGGCGATCTGGTAACCCTCGTTGGCCAGCACCTGCTCGGCCGGCACGATGCCAGCCTTGATGATGCGCTGATCGTGGTAGAGGTCGCCAAGGAACATATTCAGCGCCTGCACGCGCTGGATGCAGCCGCGCTCGACCATGCGCCATTCGCTGGCCGGAATACTGCGCGGGATGATATCGAATGGAATCAGGCGCTCAGTGCCCTGATCATCACCATAAAGGGTGAAGGTGATCCCTGCGCGGTGGAACAGCAGGTCAGCTTCACGGCGGCGCTGGGCCAGCAGTTCCTCCGGGGTGTCCGCCAGCCAACGGGAAAAGGCCTGATAGTGCGGGCGGACTGCACCACTCGCGTCGTACATCTCATCATAAAAGGTGCGGCCCATGCCGTACTCCTTGTCAGCCGGTCATGGAGTCAACATTGCAAAGCCCGCGCCACTAGTGAAATGGCTTACATTTCAATAGGTTAAATAAATCCTGCAATCATTACGCACCAAGATGAGACGCGTCACTGGCTTGCCCATGACAGGCCGCGCCATTTTATGGCGGCGACCTACAAACCGGCCAAATGCAGCCAGTGGCGATAGAAGCCTTCGGCCACGCGATTCAGTTCAGCGATCTTAGCCGGCAGATCTTCAAGCATCTGCGCCCTGCTCTGCTGGCTTGGCTGGGTGTCATCTAGCAGGTGGTGCCAATCGTCTAGCCATTGGCGCACTAAAGCTTCGTCCATTTCCGGGTGGCCTTGCAGGGCCAGCACTTTATCGCCCCAGGCAAACGCCTGATTGCTGCACCAGGGGCTGCTGAGCAACGGCTGCGCACCGGCCGGGATGGCGAAACTGTCGCCATGCCACTGAAACACCGTAAAGCTGTCGGGTAAGTGCGCCAGCCACGGGCTGGGTGCGGCCTGATCGAGCCGCCTCAGCGGCTGCCAGCCACTTTCGGTATAGGGCATACGCTGAATTTGCGCGCCCAGAGCCTTGGCCAACAACTGGCCGCCCAGGCAGTGACCGATCAGCGGGATATCGCGGCGGATTAAATGCTGCAGCGCCGCCACTTCAGTGGCGATCCAGGGCAGCGGATCATTCACGCTCATCGGCCCGCCCATAATGGCCACGGCTTTGGGGCGGTCAAGGTCGATGCCCTCCAGTTCGCCAAGATCAGCACGCAGCACCGTAAAGGCATGGCCAGCCTGCTCCAGCACCTTGCCGAGGTGGGCCGGTGGGCAGTAATCAACATGGGTAAAAATCAGGATATCGGTCATGGGCCAAGTCTGAAGCAAAGCGCAGGCTGGGGTCGAGGGGCGATTAGTTGAGGCGTGAGTTAGCGAGGTAGAAATGACACCGGCCAGCGTATGGCTGTCCGGTGTATGGCGCTCAGGGCTGTCTGACCTCCTGGGTTACGCCCCAACCATCCAGCTTACCGCCAAGGGGGATGACGACTGACCCAAGGTCATGTTCAAAGTCATCAATCCCGTAGCAGGTGGCAAACATCACTTTACTGACTTGCAGGTGCCAAACGCCGTCATCGCGTTCGGTCACCAAGGCGTGTAACGACTCACCACGGAATTTACGGGTGGCCTGGCGGGCTCGCGCCTCATCCGGAAAAAGGGCATAGAACTCGATGGGATGGAAGCTGGCAAAGTCAAAGCCACCTTCCTTCATCCGCCGTAGAACCCCATTGCTAACATCGTCATGCAAGGCTGTGCTCATGAAGTGAACTCCTCAGGCGATGGATAAATTTACAGGACGCTAAAGAACCAACAAGGTGTCGATACTGCAGTGCGAGAACCTGTTAAACGCTTTCCCATTGCTACCGCTTGAGCTTCAGCGATGTCGCGGCACCAGTGGCAGTGCCGCCCGAGAATCAAGCGATCACGCTGCTTGATAGGTCATAAGCCAGACCTGAAACCAGGGCTGGTCAACGCAGGCTTGTTCAGGGTGAACAAGTCAGAAGCGTTAAGTGCAGACTAGCCCTATCGTGCGGCGTTTGCCCAGCTAAAAATACGCTGACCTATTCACTCCCGGCTTAGCCAAGCCATGATGCGCCGCGTCAGCCAGGCCGGCGTTAGCTGGCCCGAGCCGTACAAAAGCTTGAACTGTAGGCTGATCGGCCGGTGTACGTTATTGCTCTGCGCCTGCGCCCAGGCCGCCTGCGCCACAGCGTGCGCCTCAAGCTTAACGCCCAGGCGGCGCAGCACCGGTGCCTGGAAGCGCTGATTATTGAGCATCGGCGTGCTGACAAAGGGCGGCATCAGGTCGCCAACGCGAATGTCGTACTTGGCCCACTCCAGCTCCAGCGCCTCGGTCAGGCCGCGAATGGCGAACTTGGACGCCGAATAACTGGCCAGGTGCGGCACGCCATACAGCCCGGAAGCAGAACCCATGTTGATCACCTGGGCCTGCGGTGTGGCTTGCAGGTAAGGGAACGCCGCATGCGTCATGTTCAGCGTGCCCTGCACATTGATCTGCAAGATGCGCGCATGCTCGGCCAGTTCAATTTCCTCGAAATGGCCACACTGCAAAACCCCAGCGCTGTTAAACAGCAGGCGCAGTTGCCCTGCGTGCAACGCGCAAAAGTCCGCCAAGGCGACCTTGACCGCTGCGGCATCCGTCACATCCAGTTGCGCATGCCAAACGTCACCCAACTCGGCGGCAAGCGCGGCCAGCGCCTGAGGGTTGATGTCGAGCAGGCCCACTTGCCAGCCCTGCTGGTGAAACAAGCGCGCGGTGGCGGCACCGATGCCAGACGCCGCCCCCGTAATCAGAATGTTGTGCATCAGCAACCTCGCGCTCGCAAAAAGCTCACCACTTCGGCCAAGGCGAAGTCAGCCGCCTTGAGCATGCCGGCGTGGGCCTGAAACACATGCCACAGCCCCGGATAGCGCTGCAGGCACACATCCACCCCTGCGGCCTTGGCCTTGTCGGCAAAGCGCAGGCTGTCGTTGCGCAGAATTTCATCTTCTCCCACCTGAATCAGCACCGGTGGCAGGCCATGTAGATCGGCAAACTGCGGCGACAGGCCTGGATCGTCATGCGCCACATCGGCCGGGCAATAAAGCGCCAACGCTTGCTCGATCCACTTGGGGTGGATCAGCGGATCACCCGCCGGCGGCTCATGCAACTGGGTGCCGGTAAAGTCCGTGACCGGGGAGAAACACAGCAGTGCCGCAGGTTGCGGCAAGCCCAGGTCGTGCAGGCGCAGGCTGCTGATCAAGCTCAGGTTGCCACCGGCCGAGTCGCCGCCGATAACGATTTGCGCGGGTGCGTAACCCTGCTCAATCAGCGCCCGGAACGCCGCCAGGGCATCATCGCGGGCGGCCGGGTATGGATGCTCGGGTGCTAGGCGGTAATCCAGCGCGCACACCTCCATTTGCCCGAGCCTAGCCAGGTTGGAACAAATCGCCCGGTGGGTATTCGCACCGCCAATCAGATACGCCCCACCATGCAGGTAGAGCAGCACCGTGCCACGGCCCTTTTGCGGGCGAGGCCATTGCCCGCTTTGCGGCCTGTGCCATTCGCAGGCTCGCCCGCCCAGGGTGCCAGGGCTGCGGGTGATACCGCGCGGCGTCGGGCTGAACGCAGTAAGCACACGCAGCACCGCACGCTGCCCGGCAATTGGCATGGGTGGCCGCACCAAACCACGGAACAGCACGCGTAGGCTGGTACGCAGCACACTGCGCAAAAGCGCCTGATCGGCCGCTGGCGCGGTGAATTCAGCGGGTGAGGTCATAGTCGTTTATCTCCGGGGCGCGGGTCTGCTGGCGGTAGGTAAAGGTGTAGCCCGGCCAGTTGTTGGTGCTTTTGCCGGAGGCAGTTTTGTACCAGCTTGAGCAGCCCTGTTCCCATATCGTGCGATGCGAGCTGGCCTGGATCTGCTGGTTGTAGTGCTGCTGTACCGCTGCCTTGACGTTGAGATAACGCACATCCTGCTGGCGCAGCACATCAATGCAACCAAGCACGTAACGGAACTGGCTTTCCAGCATGTAGATGATCGAGTTATGCCCCAGGTTGGTATTGGGCCCATAAAGGATAAACAGGTTGGGGAAACCGCTGACGCTGATGCCCTTGTAGGCTTCGGCGCCATCGCGCCAGGCCTGGTTCAGCTCCAGCCCAGCAAGCCCGGTAATTTGCATCGGTGCAAGAAAATCCGTGGCGGCAAAGCCGGTGCCGTAAATCAGCACATCGCAGGGGTGTTCGCGGCCATCGGCGGTAACAATAGCGGTCTCAGTCACGCGGCTGATCGCCTCGCTAATCACCGTCACATTGGGCTTTGCCAGGGCCGGGAAGTAATCATTGCTAATCAGGATGCGCTTACAGCCCATGGGGTAATCCGGCTGCAACTGCGCACGCAACTGCGGGTCACTGATCTGCTGGTTTAAATGCCGGTCAAAGGTGAAGCGCATCAGCTTCATCAGCCACGGTAGGCTGATAAACGCCAGGCCGCGCATCTCATATTGCAGGTACTTGAGGCCACGATCGATGCGCTGCAGCCAGGGTAGCTTACGCATCAGCGCCAACTCCCAGGTTTTGTAGGCGCGATCGGGCTTGGCCAGCACATAAGCCGGCGAGCGTTGGAACAGCTTGATTTCGGCCACCTTAGGCTGGAGCTGCGGGACAAACTGGATCGCCGAGGCACCGGTACCGATCACCGACACACGCTTGCCGGTCAGGTCCAGATCATGCCGCCAGCGCGCTGAGTGAAAGGCCTCACCGGTAAACTGCTCAACCCCCGGCAGCGCCGGATAGGCCGGCTGATTGAGCTGGCCACAGGCGCTGATCAGCACCTCGGCGCAGAGTTCTTCGCCATTGCTCAGGGTCACTCGCCACAGCGCCGCTGCCGCATCAAATGCCGCCGAAGCCACCTCGGCATTGCAGCGAATGCGCGGGCGCAACTGATACTTGGTTACGCAGTGCAGCATGTACGCGTGAATTTCCGCCTGGGGCGCGAACTTGCGGCTCCAGTCGGTTTTCGGTTCGAAAGAAAACGAGTACAGGTGCGACGGCACATCGCACGCCGCACCGGGATAGCTGTTGTCACGCCAGGTGCCGCCGACTTCTGCGGCTTTTTCCAGCAGCAGAAAGTCCTCAATACCAGCCTTCTGCAATTGAATGGCCATGCCCAGGCCACCAAAGCCGCTGCCGATAATTAGCACGCGCAAGGGGGCCGGACGTTGGGTGTTGTTATGCATTGTTATTCCCCAATCGCTGTCAGTAGCGGTAGCTGAATGCTACTTGCCTGCCGCCTCATCAGTTATGGCATAGTCGGCCAATCGATTGTGACTTTCGGACAAGCCACCGGACAACTGCATGTCAGCCGTCTCCTACACCCTGCCAAAGCGCAGCATCACCAGCGCACAACTGCTGACCCAGCTGGGCCTCGACCACGGCCTGAGTGTCGAGCGCTGCCTCCTGAATACCGGCCTCAGCCCCTTGCAACTGGCCGAGCTGCACAGCGAAATCGAAGGCGCGCAGGAACTGCAACTGATCCGCAACCTGATCGACGCCCTGCCCGGCCAGGATGACCTGGGCCTACAGGCTGGCTTGCGCTATCAGCTGACCACCTACGGTATCTGGGGCTACGCCCTGCTCAGCAGCCAGACCTTCCGCCAGGCGGCTGAACTGGGCCTGCGTTATCTGGACCTGACCTTTGCCTTTAACCGCATCACCTTGCGCGAAGATACCAGCCAGGCGCACCTGGAGCTGGATGGCAGCCACCTGCCAGACAGCGTGCGCGATTTTCTGTTGCTACGTGACGCCGTCGCGGTGATGGTCATTCAACGCGAGCTGACCGGCGCTAAGGTGCCCCTGAGCAGCGTGCAACTGAGCCAGTCAGCACCGGCCGACCCGGCGCGATTTAGCGAACAATTCGGCCTGCTGCCGGAATTCGCCTGCGCGCACAACCGCATCAGTTTCCCCCGCCACCTGCTCGACCTGCCCCTGCCCCGCGCCAATCCGCACAGCGCCCAGCTCTGCGAGCTGCAGTGCCAGGCGCTGCTGGCCAAACGCCGAGTGCGCAGTGGCCTGGCCGGGCAGATCCGCGATCGTCTGCTGAGTACCCCGGGACGGCTGGCCGATATGGAAGTGATCGCCAGTGAGCTGAATATCAGCAGCCGCACCCTGCGCCGTCGCCTGGAAGACCAGTGCAGCAGCTTTCGCCAACTGCAGGAGGAAGTGCGCCAAGCCTTGGCCGAAGAGCTACTGGCCATTGCCAGCCTGAGCCAGGAAGACATTGCCGAACGCCTCGGCTACAGCGAAGTGTCGAACTTCCTGCACGCCTTCAAACGCTGGAAAGGCCTGACGCCCGGGCAATATCGGCAGACACTGGGCTCAAGCGCATAACCGCCTTAAACGCGCCTATGCACCGCGCACAGATGGCACCACTCACGCGAGGGCTGACCGATGTTCTACCGCTACCACGACAGCCCTATCGGCCGCCTGCTACTGGCCGCTGATGAACGCGGCTTGCAGCAACTGCTGATGGATATCGACGGCAAGCCCTGGCGTATTGCTGAGGATTGGCGCAGCGCCACCGGTGAACTGGATGAAGTGTGCAAGCAACTGGATGAGTACTTCGCCGGGAGCCGGCAGCGCTTCGAGCTGCGCTTAGCGCCGCAAGGCACGGCTTTTCAGCTCGCCGTGTGGCAGGCGCTGCTGCGCATTCCCTTCGGGCAGACCAGCAGTTACAGCGCCCTCGCCGCCGAGATCGCAAGGCCCACAGCATTTCGCGCGGTGGGTGCTGCCAATGGCGCGAACCCGATTGCCATCATCATTCCCTGCCACCGAGTAATCGGCCGCGACGGCAGCCTCACGGGTTATGCCGGCGGTTTGCCGCGCAAAGCACTGTTGCTCAAACTAGAAGGTGCGCAGCTACCGGAACAGCGGCTGCTGAGTATTTAACGCACGATAGTTCAGGGCTGAATACGCGCCAGCACACGCGCCGGAGCTTCTAGCGGTAACGCCAGAATCAGTCCTTCGCCAGACGCCGGATAGATACCGGTCAAGGCCGTGATATTGACTTGATGGGAGACCAGCACCATCGGTGCGCCACGGGCTTGCGCATTGATCTGTTCGATCAGCGCAGCCGTCTGCTCTCGGGCAGTGGTGAGGGTTTGAAAGAACGAATCCAGGGCGGGCAACGCTTCGACTGCAGCAATGCCCATTTCCCGAGCGGTATCCTGAGCGCGGCACCAGCGGCTGCTGAGCAGCCGCGGTTTAATCCACTGACGTTGCAGCAATTGCCCCCAGCGCTGCGCCTGCTCGCGACCGGCCTGATTGAGGTTGCGTTGGGTACGGCAGTCACCCAACTGAAAATTCGCAGGGTCACCGGTGCCGGGCGCGGTAGCGTGACGCATCAACAAAACGGCGCGGCCTTCACGCAGCGCCGTCCAGGCCTGCTCATCGTCGGCCTGAGCGGCACTGCCCAGCAGGCACAACACCAACAGCCACGCACCAGAGCGCCACGGCATTAGAACTTGACCGTGCCACGCGGCCCCATCAACGCCCAGATGATCAGGCCGATCACCGGCAGCAAGACGATGAGTAATATCCACAACACCTTGATGCCCGTTTCGGCGTTGCTTTTGATCACGCTGAGAATCGCCCAGATATCCAGCGCCAGAATGACCAACCCCAGTAAACCGTTAAACATTGAACCCATATGGTGTCGCTCCTATGCGAAGGGATCGCTTACCTAGGATAGACGTTCGGCAGAAGAGTTCAGATGCTTGACCTGTTAGCAGTCATCCAGGCCGGCAAATGCAGCGGCGAAATCACCCTCTACCGCGCTAAAAACCGGCACCTGGGCGCTGTCGAACAGGCGCAACACGGCGAAGCGCGGATGCTCGCCAACATCAAACCAGTGCGCAGTACCAGCGGGGAGTTGTACCAAGTCGCCCTTCTCACACAGCAGGCCGTAGACATACTCACCGATATGCAGCGCCAGCAGGCCGCGCCCCGCCAAGTAATAGTGCAGATGAGCGGGCTGGCAGGCCTTTTCCTGTCTAAGCGCGCGGGCCAACTCGCTGCCCTCGCCGCGCTCATCACACAAGCTCAGTATCTCGGCACTGGCATAGCCATGCGCAGTCAGCAGCTGATCGATTTGCGCGCGATTGGCCGCCATCAGCTCAGCGCTGGCCGTACCGGCAATCACCGGCTCCTGCAAAGGCACTTGGCTGAACTGCACGCCGACAGTGGCCAGGGTGCTGGCAATGTCTTCGGCATGGCTCAGCAGCTTGTTCGGATGCGCGGGGGCGGACTGGTGGTAGACGGTCAGGCAGCTCATGGGCAGGGCTCTCGTACGATCAGAAAGGGCTCAATTCAAGCCTTGAATTCAGTGAATAGGGTTACGGACGCTCATCATGCATAAAGCGCGCGGTGATCACAGTGGCGCACAGGGCAATCAGGCTGGCGATGGCAAAGGTCCAGGCCGCACCTAGGCTGTGCCAGCTGTAGCCGGAATACAGTGCGCCCAAGGCACCACCGACACCGGCCAGCGCGGCATACAGCGCCTGGCCCTGGCCTTGCTGGCGATCGGCAAAACTGCGTTGCACAAAATGCATGGCTGCCGCATGAAACGCACCAAAGGTCGCCGCGTGCATCAATTGGGCGAACAGCAGCACTGGCAGATGCCCGGCCAGATTACCCAGCAGCAACCAGCGCAGCGCGGTAATCAGAAAACTCGCCAGCAGCACGGTCCTTATTGAATAGCGCGCAAGCAACCGGGCCATGACCATAAACAACACAATCTCGGCCAGCACGCCCAGCGCCCACAGTTGGCCAATCACTCCGCGCGAGTACCCCAGCGCTTCCAGGTGCAGGCTAAGAAAGGTGTAGTACGGACCGTTGCTCAGCTGCATCAAGCCAGCGCTGAGGTAGAAGGCTAGAGTCCCCGGTCGCCTTAGCTGCTGCAGGAAGCCGCCCTGCTCCTGAGTATTGGGCCGCATCTGCGGCTGCGCATTGGGCACCCACCAGCTGCTCAGCACGATGCCAGCCATGATCAAAATCAGCGCCCAGGGATAGGCGTCCAGGCTAAGCAGCTCGAACAGTTTGCCCAGGCCCACCACCGCGACAATAAAGCCGATGCTGCCCCACAGGCGAATCTGGCTGTAGCGCGCGGCCTGCTCTTTGAGGTGGGCAAAGGTGATGACCTCAAACTGCGGCAGCACCGCATGCCAGAAGAACGCATGCAGCGCCATGATCAACGCCAGCCAGGCATAGCTCTGGCTGATAAAGATGCCGGCAAAACACAGCAGCGTGCAGAGTGCGCCAAAACGCACGATGGCCAGGCGCCGGCCAGTGTAGTCACCCAGCCAGCCCCAGATATTCGGCGCAATGCAGCGCATCAGCATAGGAATGGCGATCAGCTCGCCGATGCGTGCTGCGGAAAACCCCAGGTGGTCGAAATACAACGCGAGAAACGGCGCGGTGGCGCCGAGCAGCGAGAAATAGAAGAAGTAAAAGCCGGATAGGCGCCAGTAAGGCAATGCGCTGTTCATGAACTAGCCGTAGCTTGGGTTAAGCAGAGCGATACCCAGGGGCCGCAATGTTGGCTATCGCTGCGCTCAAGCCAACCTACGCGGCTGATCACAGCTGTGGCAGCACCGGCGTGCTGACCTGCACATCTGCATTCTGCCCACGATGACGCAGCAGGTGGTCCATCAGCACGATGGCCATCATCGCCTCAGCGATGGGTGTGGCGCGGATGCCTACGCAGGGGTCGTGACGGCCCTTGGTGATGATATCCACTGGGTTGCCATCAACATCAATCGAGCGGCCTGGTGTGGTGATGCTCGACGTTGGCTTCAGCGCCAGGTGCGCGACAATCGGCTGGCCACTGGAGAGCCCACCCAAAATGCCGCCAGCGTTGTTGGAGAGGAAACCCTCTGGCGTCATTTCATCGCGGTGTTCGGTGCCGCGCTGCGCCACGCTGGAGAAACCTGCACCAATTTCCACACCCTTGACCGCGTTGATGCTCATCAGCGCATGGGCCAGTTCGGCGTCCAGACGGTCGAAAATTGGCTCGCCCAGGCCGGGCATTACGCCTTCGGCGACCACGGTGATCTTCGCCCCAACCGAGTCCTGATCACGGCGCAGCTGGTCCATATAGGCTTCCAGCTCCGGCACTTTATCGGGGTCAGGGCAGAAGAAGGCGTTCTGCTCGACGCTGTCCCACGTTTTGAACGGGATTTCGATTGGCCCCAGCTGGCTCATATAGCCGCGGATCACAATGCCCTGGGTGGCCAGGTACTTTTTGGCGATGGCACCGGCGGCCACGCGCATGGCGGTTTCCCGCGCGGAGCTACGGCCGCCACCACGGTAGTCACGGATGCCATATTTGTGGTGATAGGTGTAATCGGCGTGGGCCGGACGGAAGGAATCCTTGATCGCCGAGTAGTCCTTGGACTTCTGGTCGGTATTGCGGATCAGCAGGCCGATCGAGCAACCGGTGGTTTTGCCCTCGAACACCCCGGCGAGGATTTCCACCTCGTCGTCTTCCTGGCGCTGGGTGGTGTGGCGGCTGGTGCCCGGCTTGCGTCGATCGAGGTCGCGCTGCAGGTCTTCCAGGCTAATCTCCAGCCCCGGCGGGCAGCCATCGACAATGGCGACCAACGCCGGGCCATGGCTTTCGCCAGCGGTGGTGACAGTGAACAGCTTGCCGTAGGTATTGCCGGACATGTGCAAAACGCTCCGCGAAAATCAGCTCAGAGCCTACGCCAACTCGCGCAGCGCCCACGTGAATAAAGGCGGCGAGTATACCCGTGGCGTTCGCACAGTTCATCCTCGAACCTTCAGCGCGTATAACCGTCCAACAGTTCCCCCTCTGGCAGTTGTTACCCATGTTGCGAGCGCTTCTATTGACCCTTTGCCTACTCCCGCCCCTGGCTCAAGCCGCTGCCAATAGCGCTTCACACAGCAGCGTGCAGCAACCGCTGCACCTGCAAACAGCCGAGGGCACGCTGCACGGCACCTTGCTCACGCCAAGCGGCCCCACACCCGTAGCGGTAGCGTTGCTGATCGCCGGTTCCGGCCCCACCGACCGTGACGGCAACAACCCCGAAGGCGGCCAGAGCGACAGCCTCAAGCGCCTAGCGCAGAGCCTGGCTAAACAAGGCATCGCCAGCCTGCGCTACGACAAGCGCGGGGTCGCCGCCAGCCGCGCCGCCACGCCGGATGAGCGCAACCTCAGTGTCGAGCGTTATGTCAGCGATGCAGTGGCCTGGGCGCAGTTGCTCAAGGCCAACCCGGCATTTGACCGGCTGATTCTGATCGGTCACAGCGAAGGCGCGCTGATTGCCAGCCTAGCCGCCGAACAAGCCCACGCCGACGCCCTCGTAGCAATCGCCGGCAGCTCGCGGCCGATTGACCAACTGTTGCGCGAGCAGTTGGCGGCGCGTCTTCCTCCGCCGTTGCTTGCACAAAGTAATCAGCTCCTCGACCGTTTGTTAGCCGGGCAACTCACCCCGCAGGTACCCAAGCCGTTGCAGGTGCTGTTTCGCCCCAGCGTGCAGCCTTACTTGATCTCGCTGCTGCAACAGAACCCTGGCCAGGCCTTTGCACGCCTGCAGATTCCCGCACTGATCGTGCAAGGCAGCCATGACATTCAAGTCAGCGTCGCCGATGCCCACGCCCTGAAGGCCGCCACGCCTGATGCTGAACTGCTGATCATCCCTGGGATGAACCATCTGCTGCGTATCAGCGCGCTGGATTTACCCGCGCAACTGGCCAGTTATAACAATCCTCGCTTACCCTTGGCGCACGGGCTGAGCGAGCAGATCGCCCGGTTTATTCAGCGCAGCGGCAAAATGCCAGCCTCTAGTTAGCCGACTAACGGCCGATAGCGCTCAAACAGGCGCTAACTGTTTCAGCGTCGCGTACAGGACCGCTGTTTATGACCACCAGCCCCGCGCCGCAAACGGATACCGACGCAGCCTCTGAGGAAGTCGCTGAGCCAGCTCACCCTTGGGCAGAGCTGGCACCTGAGCACTTTCTGTTATTGCGCCTGGCCCCCTTGCCCACCGACCGCCACACCGGCGTGCGGCCGCTGCGTTTTATCCAGCTGGGCCGCGTCGAGCGCCAGAGTAAGCAGCAAAGTCTGCTGCGCTTGACCCTGCAACTGCCCGGGCAACGGGTACGCCCGGAACAGAACATCCTCGACGTGTGGGCTGACCATGAGCAACGGGTGGTGCGCTTTGGCCCGGACAAAGGCCTCAGCGTAGAGCCTGAAAACCGTGGCCTGGGGCGGTTTCTACTGGCCCAGGGGATTGCCTGGGCGCGGCAGCACTTCGCCCACTACCAAGTGGAAAGCACACAACTGCCGAGCCAGAGCGCCTTCAGCGATGAAGCTCGCGCCCGCCGCGATCATTGCCTCAAGGCTCAGGGTTTTACTGTTGAGTACCTCGACCCGTTAAACATCAAGGCACAGTGCAGCGCACCACGGGTCAGTTCGCTGCATGGCGACTGGCAGTCGGAAAAAGTGCAAATCATCAAGCTACTGGACGCCGCCGGCATGCTGCAGCAAGCCGATCAGAACCTACATGAGCTGGATGTGAAGGTGCGCAAACTGACCGAGCGCATCGAGCTGTTTAAACGCGAGGACGGCAGTTTACGTTTCACCATCACCTGCCTGGTGGCCTTCTGCATGTTTCAGGCGGGATTGCTGATTTGGATGGCCACGCGCTAGCGAATGGCGCGGGCCTGGCGATATTGCCCCGGTGCAACGCCGTAAGCTTGTTTGAACTGGCGGCTTAGGTGGCTCTGGTCAGCAAAGCCCAACTGCATCGCCACATTCAGCGGCGTGCAGCCATCGCGCAACAACGCGCGCGCCTGCTCCAGCCGGCGCTGCATCAGCCAGCTGTGCGGCGGTAGGCCCGTGGCACGGCGAAACACCCGGGCGAAATGGAACGGTGATAACCCCACGGCCTGCGCCAATTGCTCCAGTGACGGCGGCGCCGCCAACTGACTGGCCAGTAGTTCTTTGGCGCGACTCACCGCGCGCGGCTCATCACCCGGCTGCAAGCCTTCAGGCAAGCGTGCATGGCGCTGAAACAGCCGCAGAATCGCTTCACGCCAGGCAGTTTGCAGCTGCAACGCGGAGGCCTGGCTATCCAGTAACTGATGCAGATTGCCAAATTGGCGATGCAGCTGCGGATCATGCAACACACTAAGGGCAAACGACGGCATGCCCTGCCGACCTAACTCCAGCTCCGCCAGCACACCGCACACCTGCGCGTTGTCCGGATAGAAGCCGCGATAGTGCCAGCCCTGCTCATGGGCCTTGGAGCCGGTGTGCAGCTCATCCGGGTTAATCAGCACCATACTGCCAGCAGGCGCCAGATGCTCACTGCCGCGGTGGCGAAAGCGTTGGGCGCCCTGCTCGATCACAGTGAAGACAAACCCTTCATGCACATGGGGTGAAAAACGCTGCTCGACAAACTGCGCATGCAGCAACTCCACGCCAGCCAACTCGCGTGACTGCCAAAACCGTGTTTGTTCGGTGCCCACCTGCGCCATCCATCAACCGCTGAAACGCGCCTCCAGCTGTTGCTTGACCACGGGCCAGTCATGGTCAGTGATGCTGTACAACACGGTGTCGTCCAAACGACCATCGGCCAAGCGACGGTGGTTGCGCAGCACGCCTTCACGCAGCGCACCGAGCTTTTCGATGGCGCGTTGCGAACGCAGGTTACTGGCCGCAGTTTTAAGCTGCACACGCACCATGCGCCAACTCTCGAAGGCATGCTTGAGCATCAGGTATTTGATCAGGGTATTGAGGCCCGTGCCGTGCTGGCTGCTGTCCAACCAGGTCCAGCCGATTTCTGCGGCCGGCAGGCTGCTGACAAAATCAGCAAAACGGGTGGTACCGACCAGCTGATCATCCAGGCGGATGACAAAGGGCAAGGCGCGCCCTTCGCGCTGTTCAAGCAAGCCTTCGCGGTACCAGTCCAGACGCTGAGTGCCATTCATATGCACCAGTTCTGCACGATTGGCTTCGGCCAGGCTCACCAACGCCGGAATATCAGCATCGACCATGGGTTCGATGCGCAATCCACCACGTTGCAGGGTAATCAGTTGCGGCTTGAACATAGGGTCCCTCCTCGGACAGCGTCGCAGACGCGACACGCTAACAGCGCGTGCCAGTGTGCACAATCCACAACAGTCATACGAGCTGTGCGCGTGCGACCTTGGTCGTGCCTGACGCATCGTAATTTTGCTGCGAAACTGCAGCCCATAATCTGTCTAGGGCGCTGATGCGTTAGGCTTTGGCGGCTCTAGCGCTGCCCATTGCGAGCGCAGCGCCCCTCTCGTTTGTTTTTGGAGTATGCATGACCTTGTCCAGCGGACTGATCGCCGCGGTTGCGCTGATCTATATGGCCATTCTGTTCGCCATCGCGTTCTACGGCGACCGCCGCGCTGCGCCCATGCCGCCGCGTGTGCGGGCCTGGGTCTACAGCTTGTCACTGGCGGTGTACTGCACCAGCTGGACATTTTTTGGCGCGGTCGGCCAGGCCGCCGAGCAGCTTTGGTCGTTTCTGCCGATTTACCTCGGCCCCATCATCATTCTGGTTTTCGCACCCTGGGTGCTGCAGAAGATGGTGATGATCAGCAAACAGGAAAACATCACCTCGATTGCCGACTTTATTGCCGCACGCTACGGCAAATCCCAAGCACTGGCGGTGGTGGTGGCGCTGGTTTGCCTGGTCGGGGTGTTGCCCTATATCGCCCTGCAGCTCAAAGGCATCGTGCTCGGCGTTAACCTGCTCAGTGGAGCGGGCGCGGGCGCCAACGGTACAGGCGCTCAGGACACCGCGCTAATCGTGTCACTGGTTCTGGCGCTGTTCACAATATTGTTCGGCACGCGCAACCTGGATGTCACCGAGCACCACCGCGGCATGGTCCTGGCGATTGCTTTCGAGTCGCTGGTCAAGCTGCTGGCCTTCCTCGCGGTCGGTGGCTTTGTCACCTATGGCCTGTACAACGGCTTTGCCGATCTGTTCAGCCAGGCCAATGCCAGCCCCGCCCTGGAGAGTTTCTGGGCAGAAACAGTGAACTGGCCGGCGATGATGATGCAGACCGGGCTAGCGATGATCGCCATCATCTGCCTGCCGCGGCAGTTCCATGTGGCCGTGGTGGAAAACATCGAACCCAAAGACCTGAAACTGGCGCGCTGGGTGTTTCCCGCTTACCTCATGTTGGCCGCGCTGTTTGTAGTGCCGATTGCCCTGGCAGGACAGATGCTGCTGCCGGCCGGGGTTACCCCGGACTCCTTCGTTATCAGCCTGCCGCTGGCCGAGGCCCACCCGGCTCTGGCCCTGCTGGCCTTCATCGGCGGTGCGTCGGCCGCCACCGGCATGGTCATCGTGGCCTCGGTGGCACTGTCGACCATGATCTCCAACGACATGCTGCTGCCCTGGCTATTGCGCCGGCAAAACACCGAACGGCCCTTCGAAGCCTTCCGCCACTGGATGCTCACCGCGCGCCGCGTCAGCATCGTGCTAATCCTGCTGCTGGCTTACGTGTGCTATCGCCTGCTGGGCTCCAACGCCAGCCTAGCCACCATCGGCCAGGTGTCGTTTGCCGCCATCGGCCAGTTGGCCCCGGCAATGTTTGGCGCGCTGGTGTGGAAACAGGCTAACCGTCAGGGTGTATTTGCCGGGCTGTTTTTTGGCGCACTGATCTGGTTCTACACCCTGGTGATGCCGTTGCTCGCCCGCAGCCTCGGCTGGCCCGTGGATGTGTTGCCGGGTATCCAAACCCTGCTCTATGGCCCGATTGGTTTTCAGGTCGACCCACTGACCCGCGGCGTGGTGTTGTCGCTTGCCGGTAACTTCCTGCTGTTTGCCTGGGTGTCCTACTTTTCCCGCGCGCGGGTAGCGGAGTACTGGCAGGCCGGGCGCTTTATTGGCCATGACCTGGGCAATAAGCCGAGTAGCCGTAGCATGCTGGCTGTGCAGGTCGGCGATTTGCTGCTGTTGGCCAACCGCTTTGTCGGCGAAGACCGTGCGCGCCAGAGCTTTATGCGTTTTGCCTACCGCCAGGGCAAAGGCTTCGACCCCAGCCAGACCGCCAACAGTGACTGGATCGCCCACACCGAACGCCTACTGGCCGGCGTACTGGGTGCGTCGTCGACCCGTGCGGTGGTCAAGGCAGCCATCGAAGGCCGCGAGATGCAGGTCGAAGACGTAGTACGCATCGTCGATGAAGCCTCCGAAGTGCTGCAGTTCAACCGTGCACTGCTGCAAGGCGCGATCGAGAACATCACCCAGGGCATCAGCGTTGTCGATCAATCACTGCGCCTGGTGGCCTGGAACAACCGCTATATCCAGCTGTTCAACTACCCCGAAGGCCTGGTCTATGTCGGGCGGCCGGTGGCTGAACTGATCCGTTTTAACGCCGAACGCGGCCTGCTCGGCCCCGGCGATATCGACGAACATGTCAGCAAGCGTCTGCACTGGATGCGCCAGGGCACCGCGCACACCTCCGAGCGCCTGTTCCCCAACGGCCAGTTCATTGAATTGATCGGCAACCCAATGCCCGGCGGTGGCTTTGTCATGAGCTTTACCGACATCACCGAGTTCCGTGAAGCCGAGCGCGCGCTCAAGGCCGCCAATGAAGGCCTCGAACAACGGGTCAGCGAACGCACCTATGAACTCTCGCAACTAAATCAGGCACTGACCGAAGCCAAGGGCGTGGCCGAAAGCGCCAACCAGTCGAAAACTCGCTTTCTCGCCGCGGTCAGCCATGACTTGATGCAGCCGCTGAACGCGGCACGGCTATTCTCCGCGGCCCTGTCTCACCAGGACGACGTACTCCCCGAAGACGCTCGGGAGTTGGTGCGCCACCTGGACAGCTCGCTGCGCTCGGCCGAAGACCTGATCAGCGACCTGCTGGACATCTCACGCCTGGAAAACGGTCGCATCACCCCGGATCGTCATGCCTTCGTGCTGAACAACCTGTTCGACACCCTCGGTGCAGAATTCAAGGTGCTGGCCACCGAACAAGGCGTGGACTTCCGCCTGCGCGGCAGCCGCTTGCGGGTGGACAGCGATATCAAGCTGCTACGGCGCATCCTGCAGAACTTCCTGACCAACGCCTTCCGCTACGCCAAGGGCCGCGTGGTACTGGGTGTTCGCCGCCAAGGCCGGCACCTGCGCCTGGAAGTCTGGGACCGTGGCCCGGGCATCCCGGACGACAAGCGCAAGGTGATTTTCGAAGAATTCAAACGTTTGGACAGCCACCAGACCCGCGCCGAAAAAGGCCTGGGCCTGGGCCTGGCGATTGCCGATGGTCTGTGCCGAGTGCTCGGCCACACCCTGCAAGTGCACTCCTGGCCAGGCAAAGGCAGCGTATTCAGTGTCACCGTACCGCTCGCCCAGCATGCCGAAGCCCCGGCGCCGGTTGCCCAGGTGGACCATCACGGTCAGCCACTGGCCGGTATTCAGGTGCTCTGCGTGGACAACGAAGACAGCATCCTCACGGGCATGCACAGCCTGCTCTCACGCTGGGGCTGCCAGGTGTGGACCGCGCGTAATCGCCTGGAATGCGAACACCTGCTCAGTGAAGACGTGCGCCCGCAATTGGCGCTGGTGGACTTTCATTTGGATGACGGTGAAACCGGCACCGAACTGATGGCCTGGCTGCGCACGCGCCTGGGTGAACCGCTACCAGGTGTGGTGATCAGCGCCGACGGCCGCCCCGAACTGATCGCCCAAGTGCATGCCGCCGGCCTCGATTTCCTGCCCAAACCGGTCAAGCCAGCGGCCCTGCGCGCCTTGATTAGCCGGCACCTAACACTGCGCTAGCTGGCGATTGAACCATTGGCGAGACAGGTAGTTTTGCAACAACCTGCTAGAGGCGCTGACGGAACAGCGCCTGATGCTCACGGCATTGCGCAGCGGCGAGCAGGAATACCCCATGACCGCCGCGCTCAAACTCCAGCCAGGTGAAGTCGACTTCCGGATACAGGGCTTCGACATGCACCTGGCTGTTGCCGACTTCAACAATCAACACACCCTTCTCGCTCAGGTGGTCAGCCGCTTCAGCCAGCATGCGTCGCACCAGGTCCAGGCCATCATCGCCACAGGCTAAGCCCAGCTCTGGCTCGTGCTGGTACTCGGCCGGCATATCGGCAAAATCCTCAGCGTCCACGTAGGGCGGGTTAGACACGATCAAGTCAAAATGCTGCCCCGGCAGCCCATCAAAACCGTCGCCCTGTACGGTGTAAACACGCTGATCCAGGCCATGCCGCTCGATATTCTGGTTGGCCACTTCCAGCGCCTCAAACGATAGATCGCCTAACACCACTTCGGCGTCGGGGAACTCGTAGGCACAGGCGATACCGATACAACCCGAGCCGGTGCACAGGTCGAGAATCCGTGCCGGCTCTACGGCCAGCCATGGCGAGAAATGCTGCTCGATCAATTCGCTGATCGGTGAGCGCGGAATCAGCACGCGCTCATCAACGATAAACGCCAAGCCGCAAAACCAGGCCTCGCCCAGCAGGTAAGGGGTCGGTACACGCTCATCGATGCGCCGCGTGAGCAGCGTTTGCAGGTGCGCATGCTCGTCGTCTTCCAGGCGGCAATCGAGGTAGCCATCGGCTATTTCATACGGCAGGTGCAAGGCACCGAGCACCAGCTGGCGCGCTTCGTCCCAGGCATTGTCGGTGCCGTGGCCGAAGAACAGCTCCTCACCATGAAACCGACTGACCGCCCAGCGAATGTAGTCACGCACAGTGCGCAGGCGGGTTGGGTGGGCATGTATGGCGTCGGTCACGGCAGCTCTCCGCTGGTAAAAGTCCGCCATTCTAGCAGCCTGTCACGCTTACCCGCGCCCAGGCTCAGCGGCTGTTTAACGGCACGACGCATTGTTGACCATAAAAGCCGCTGCAGTCACAAAGTAAACCTGCCTATGGCTTACGCGCATCAGTATAATTTTGTTACCAATTTCTAACCCTTCCCATCCTTTCTTAAGAACCCCTAAAAATGGTCATAGAACCTTTCTCGCTCACGGGCTTGCTCGTGCTGGCGATATTCCTGATTGGCATGACGCTGATTGTTTTTGAAGCACAACTGGAGATGGATAAGTTCAAGCCGGCGATGTTCATGATGTCCGGCCTGATCGTTATCGGCGCCCACTACGCGTTTTATGACCCCAACGGTTTCCAGTACTTCCTGCATGCACAAAGCGAGATCAAGGAAGAGCTGTTTGGCCTGATCGCCTTTATGGCGTTTATGTGGATGGTGGTCGAGCTGCTCAATGAGCGGAACGTCTTCACCGCGCTCAACGGCTACTTGATGCGCAAGGGCCTTGGCGCGCGCGGCATGTTCTGGGCGACCGGCGCGCTGTCGGCCATGCTCTCGCCGTTTCTCAACAACATCACCACGGCGATGATCTTCGGCAAAACAGTGAAAAGCATCTCGACCAACCAGCGTTACACGCATATTTCGCTGTGCAACATCGTGGTCGCCTCCAACTCCGGGGTGTGGTTCCTCGGCACCTCGACCAGCCTGATGGTGGTGCTGGCCGGGAAAATCAGCATCGCCGGCTTGCTCCTGCTGATCCCCTCTGCGCTGATAGGCTGGCTGCTGTTTGCTGCCAGCCTGCATTTCTTTTATCTGCGCAAACTCAATGGCCAAGCGTTGATCCACCTCGCGGACCAGTCAGAAACCGCCCTCAAGCCCGGCGGTGCGGGCCTGGCATTGGTCGGTTTCTGCGCGGTATTCGGCGCAGTGCTGTGCAATGTCCTGTTGAAAGTCAGCATTGAGTTCGCCATCGGCATCGGCCTGGGCATTGTCGCGTTGTACGCCTGGCTGCTGATGCGCCGCGGCATCGAACTGCCTTGGCAGGATCAACTGCAAAAGGTCGAGTGGAACGCCCTACTGTTCTTTATCGGCATCATTACTTCGGTGGCGTGCCTCAACCATGTCGGTTGGTTGTCGTATATCTCGCGACTGTTTGAAGTGCTGCACCCCACGGCGGTCAACGTGGTGCTCGGGGTGGCGTCCGGGGTAATGGACAACGTGCCGGTGGAAGCGGCGGCGCTGATGTCAAACCCCGAGTTGGGCCTCAATCAATGGGCGTTGAATGCCCTGATGGTCGGCATCGGCGGCTCGCTGACGGTGGTGGGTTCCGCGGCCGGCGTGATGGCGATGTCGCTGGACAAGACCTACAGCTTCGCCGTGCACCTGAAGTTCTTACCCGCCATCCTGGTCAACTTCTTCGGCTCACTGGGTATCTGGTACCTGCAGTTCGAATTGCTAGGGCTTTACTGACAATCGCCATGGCGTCGAAGCATGACTCGCGGACTGGGAACAGTGCGCGTCATGCTCTAGGCGCCATGGCTGCAGTACCGAGATGGAAAGTGCCTGGCCGAACAACAGCCGTAAATGTTCGCAATACCGGGTAAACCAGCCCATGACGCAGCGACTTTGCGGGTAAAAACCAGGCCCGGTTCGCCACTTGCACCGGCTCGCCAGCAAGATCATTGAGCGCAATGGTTCACAGCAGCGCAGCACAAGGGGACAATGGCCAGACTGTCCATGCCAGCCTGGAGTTCCCTGCCATGTCCGCCGTAAAAACGATGTTCGCCCTCACTGGCCGCAGCCATGCGCCCGCCAGCTTGAGCAATGCAACCTTGCTGATCATTGATGCGCAAGAGGAGTACCGCAGCGGCGTGTTGCAATTACCCGGACTGGATGCCGCGCTCGAGGAAATCGCCAAGCTGCTCGCCGCCGCACGTGCCCTGGGCAGCGCCATCGTGCATGTTAAACACCTCGGCATCCCCGACGGCCTGCTCGACCCCCGCGGCCCCCGCGGCCTGCACCTGCCCGAAGTCGCGCCGCTTCCGGGGGAAATCGTCGTCGAAAAGCGCATGCCCAACGCCTTTAACGGCACGGACCTGCATGAGCGCTTGCAAGCCCTCGGCCACCTGGACCTGATCGTCTGCGGGTTTATGACGCATTCGAGCATCAGCACCACGGTACGCGCCACCAAGGACTATGGTTACCGCTGCACCTTAGTCGATGCGGCTTGCGCCACCCGTGATCTGCCAACCCTCGATGGTCAGGTCATCAGTGCCGCCGACATGCACCGCGCCGAAATGATCGCCCTGGCCGACAACTTTGCCGCCGTTGTGCCACACGCCAGCGCGTTGATCTGACAGCTGCGGGGGCAACTCGCCACTTACCCGTGCTGGCCGACGTAGTTGAACCACGCCAGCACACACCGGTCTTATCGCCGATAGCCACTGAGGAAATTGGCATGAGTAAATCGGAATGAAATTCTCCGATGGTTTTGACGCACGCCGCCTGCGCCCGCGCAATGCCCGTAACTGGCGTTTGCGCCTGGGCGCTGGGCTGGGGGCGTTGTTCGCCGCATTCGGCGTGCTGCTGACCCTGGCAGGCACCGCCACCCTGCTTGGCCAGCCTGCCGCACTGGGCCCGCTGAACGAGTCGCCGGCCACGGCCAGCGTGTTCGTCGTTAGCGGGTTGCTGCTGCTGAGTGTCGGCGTACTGCTCTGGCGTCGTTGTCGGCGCCGCCTGCGCCGCCCCAGCGACCTGAGCATGGCACCGCACCTGATGAAAAAGCGCGACTGAGCCGGGCGGATCCGCACAGCACGAAGACCGGCAGGTTGGTTACACTAACGGCCTTCGCGCAAGTGTGGGCCTGCTGCCGTTTCGGCGCGGCCATGAACTAAACGGTAACAGGCACCAAATGCAAGACGACGATTTCTCCCTGTTCAAAGCCCAGTTGCACGGCGTTAGACCGATCAAGCATGACCGTGCAGACACCGGCAAGCCAAAACCCAACCGTGCCCAACTGGCCACCCTGCGTCAGGCCGCCACGGCGCGCGTCGACGCGATCAAGGTCGATGGCCTGTCTGATCAGTTTGTCATTGATGTCGGCGCCGAAGACCCACTCTACTGGGCAGCCAATGGCGTGCAAGAAGGCCAGATGCGCAAGCTCAAGCTGGGGCAGATCAGCTTTGAAGGCAGCCTCGACCTGCACGGCATGACCGTGGAAAAAGCCCGCGACACCCTGTGGGAATTTATCGCTGAAGCCAACAAGCTAGAGGTGCGTTGCGTACGCATCACCCACGGCAAAGCGGTACGCATGGACGGCCGCAAGCCGATGATCAAAAGCCACGTCAACACCTGGCTGCGTCAGCATCCGCAAGTACTCGGCTTTACCTCCTGCCTGGCCAAACACGGCGGCACCGGCGCGGTTTATGTGATGCTCAAGCGCACCATGATGGATGGCCGCGACGAATAAGCCCCTGCAACTAACGGCTGGCACACTTGCCAGCCTTATCCCTGCGCCCTACCCTGCGCGCTCTGCAAAGACCAACGAGAGTGTCCATGTCTCTGGAACAGCAATACACCGCGATCCTCGGCCAACTCGGCGAAGACGTATCCCGCGAAGGCCTGCTCGACACCCCCAAGCGCGCCGCCAAAGCCATGCAGTACCTGTGCAAGGGCTATCAGCAGACGCTTGAAGAAGTCACCAACGGCGCACTGTTCAGCTCCGATAACAGCGAAATGGTGTTGGTAAAAAACATCGAGCTGTATTCGCTGTGCGAGCACCACATGCTGCCCTTTATCGGCAAGGCTCATGTCGCCTATATCCCCAATGGCAAGGTGCTCGGCCTGTCGAAGGTCGCACGCATCGTCGATATGTACGCACGGCGCCTGCAGATTCAGGAGAACCTCAGCCGGCAGATCGCCGAAGCCATCCAGCACGTCACCGGCGCCCTCGGTGTGGCGGTGGTCATCGAGGCCCAGCACATGTGCATGATGATGCGCGGCGTGGAAAAGCAGAACTCCTCCATGGTCACCTCGGTGATGCTCGGTGAGTTCCGCGAAAACGCCGCAACCCGCAGCGAATTCCTTAGTTTGGTTAATAACTAAGCAAAACTTGCCACACAAAAAAACCGGCTTAGCGCCGGTTTTTTTGTGCCTGAAACACGCATGACAGCCGGTACTGATCGGCTCACCGCATCCACCATGGCCACCTTGCTATGGCGATCACCCAGCAGCACAACACGTACTAAAGCGTGCTTATGCCAGTGCCACCTCAGCCACTCCATGAGCCTGCCGCAAGGCGCGATACTGAGCGCTCTGTACATACTCAGCTTCCCAGCGCACTACATCGGCCGCGGGCATAGGCTTGGCAATCAAGTAACCTTGGGCAAGGTCACAGCCCATTTTCCTCAGTGCAAAAAAGTGCTCTTGCGTCTCAACGCCTTCCGCCACAACAACTTTATTGAATGCCTTGGCCAGCCCGACAATAGCCGAGGTAATCGAAAAGTCTTCGGCATCCACCAACATATCCCGGACAAAAGACTGATCAATTTTAAGCGTCTGCGTGGGCAACTGTTTTAAGTAGTTCAGTGAGGAGTAGCCAGTGCCAAAATCATCAATCGAGAATGTCACGCCCAGGCCTTGGCAGCCCACAATGCATTTATTCACATACTCGATATTATCCAGCGCAACCGACTCAACGATTTCAATATCCAGCAACCCTGGGTTAACGTGCCCCGCATTCTTCAGCACTAACGCTAGCCGCTCAATAAAACTCTGTTCTTGAAAGTGCCGTGCAGCAATATTCACGCTGATCGACCAGTTACGCCCAGTGGCGCACCACTCACTGATTTGCGCGACTGCTTGCTCAATGGCCCACTCACCAATGTCGCAAATTATTTTATCGTTTTCGATTTGCGGTAAAAAATCCAACGGCGACACCAACCCTCTTTCGGGATCATGCCAACGCAACAACGCCTCAAAACCCACAACACTGCAGTCATTCAGACAAATCTTAGGCTGATAAAACAGTGACAGCTCACCAAGCCTAAGTGCTTCTTTAACCCTATTTATTATCTTAAAGCCACTCTTGACCTTACTGTCATGAATGACATCAAAAATATGGTATGACATCGGCCCTTTCTGCTTCGCCACATACATCGCCTGATCTGCATGACGCAGCAGGGTGTCAACACTTCGATTATCTTTAGGGTAAACCGTGAGACCGATACAGGCAGACACCCTAAATTCAACACCCGGCGGCCGCGAAAACTGAGTGCAACACCTGACCTTTCCGGTACGGTGCTGCCCCTATGTCCTATTCCGAACTCAGCG